>CAZFAT010000037.1:0-5484 GCA_964517075.1 uncultured Solibacteraceae bacterium | reverse complement strand
ATGGGGATGTGTGTCAGTCCATCACCGACCTCGCGCTGCAACTGAATGCGCCAATCAACGTCGAGGACTTCCGCACACTGAACCGATGCTTGGACGACGCCATCGCAAGTGCGGTCACGGAATATGGACGAGTCAACCAGTCCGTTCTTGATACCCCGTCGGCTCGCGATGACGAACGCCTGGGATTCCTCGCGCATGAGATGCGGAATCTCGTCGGCACCGCGACTGTCGCCTTCGAGGTGCTCAGGACCGGGAACGTCGGCGTCGGCGGCAGCACTGGAAATGTGCTTGAACGGAGTCTCGCGGCGCTTGGCGATCTCATCACCCGATCGCTCGCAGAGGTTCGCCTTCAGCATGAAATTCGCGAGCGCACGCAGTTCGGCATCGCCGAATTCCTCGCGGAGCTCGCACCCGCGGCGGCTCTGGACGCAAGCGCGCGTGGACTCTCGTTCAACGTGGAGGCGGGAAACGCAGGAGTGCACGTCGACGCGGACCGATCGATTCTGGCCGCGACCGTGGTGAACCTGGTGCAGAATGCCTTCAAGTTCACCCGACCCGGCACGACCGTCACGCTTCGCGGTCGCGCCACCTCCGATCGTGTGCTGATCGAAGTCGAGGACGAATGTGGCGGACTGTCCGACGGCGACGTCAACGTCTTGTTCCAGCCGTTTGAGCAGCGTGGTGCAGACCGAACGGGGTTGGGTCTCGGTCTCACGATCAGCCGCTGGGGCGCCGAAGCCAACAACGGTCGAATCTACGCGCGTAACCTGCCAGGCCACGGCTGCATCTTCACCATCGACCTACCGCGGGCGGCGGTCTCGCTGTCGGCCACCAGCGTCAACCAGGATGTCGCACCAGTGGGGTGATGAAGCTTGCCGTCGCCGGTCGTCGCTTCGTGGCATGACGACCAGCCGGGCATCCGTGCTGGGCCGAAACGATAGGAAGGAACTGGCGGTTGGTCTAGAGTGGCTTCTTTGGCGAGGGCTGTTTGGCGGGGCAGACGCAACGGATGGCGACGGCGACGGCCATGGGTGCCTGCACCGTCTTGACGGTTGAGAAGCCGGAGATGGTGCAACAACTGCGCGCCCGGCCCGATTTCGCCGAGCGATTCCTGAGCCATATGCTGACGCGGAACATCCGCATCGAAGAAGATCGACCAACTCTTTCAACTCCACAGAGAAACGCCTGGCGCGCACGCTCTTGCTGCCGGCACGATACGGTGAACCAGAAGTCTCTCACCGCGCGCGCTCCCGAAGGTCTCGCAGGAGCTATTGGCGGAGATGGTGGGGACGACCCGATCGCGGGTCAACTTCCTCATGAACGAGTTCCGAAAGCTTGGCTTCATCGATTACACCGGCGCCCTGACGATAGACAACTCTCTCCTGAGTGTGTTGCTTCGCGACTGAAGTGCCTTAACTCGCGCGACGACCTGGAGTACGCAAGCGCCTGAGCCCGACCCCGCGTCGCGCATGTTCCTGATCACGCTGCGCGAACAGGCCGGCGCGCAGTTCCAAGAGTCTGACTCGCGTACAGCGGTTCAGGAGACCGCTGGACAATGGGACCTTCAACAACCGGCGGTTCGATCAATGAAGTGGGGTGGCGATTTCAGCCGTGTAGAATCAACAACTTGGAGTTGGTGGACCAGACGGGAGTCGAACCCGTGACCTCATGAATGCCATTCATGCGCGCTCCCAACTGCGCTACTGGCCCACGTTGGGAAGGATTGCCGAAGCCGAACCCTGATTGTACGACCGAACCGGGTCCAGATGCCAGTCCAGGAACTTCCAGACGCGAGTCCAGGAGTCCTTCTGGGCCTCCGTGTTCTCGGGCTCCCAGGTCCGCGCGTCCACCCGGCGGTCGAACGTGTGCCCGCCGGGCGGGCTCTCGTACACCTTCGTCTCCGCGAGCTGCGGCTTGCGCGCGCGCAGCGCGTCCACCAGCTGCATCCCCTCCTCGAGGGTCACGTCCTCGTCGTTGTCGGCCAGGTGGACGAGCAGCGGGATCTGCAGCCGGTCCACGTGGAAGAGCGGCGACCGCTCCCGGTAGACCTCACGCCGCTCCTGCGGCGATCCGCCGAACCGGTTGTGGGGATCGATGACCTGGCGCTGCCGATCGATCCCCTTCCACGCGAGACGATGAAACAGGTTCGTCACCGGCACGAGCGCAGCCGCCGCCCTGAACGTCGTCGGGTGCCGGAGCACCGACAGCAGCGCAATCATCCCGCCGTGGCTCCACCCGATGATCCCGATCCGCTCGGCGTCCACCAGCGGGTACTGATTCCGCAGCACACTCGCCGCCGTCACCACGTCGTCGACTTCGGCGCCGCCGTAGTCTATCGCGTCGTAGAGCGCCTGACCGTAGCCGATGCTGCCCCGATATTCCGGCGCCAGTACGACGTAGCCCCGGGCGACCGCTTCGCGCACGTAGGGGATGTAGTGCTCGTACAGGTGGCCGCGCACGTCCTCGTGCACCCAGACGAGAGCGGGATGCGCCCGAGGACCGCGCGGCTCGAGCGGCTGGAAGACGAAGGCGGGCACGTCGAGATCGCCGGTCCGGCTCCGGTAGGTGATCTTCTCGATCTGCATGAACCCGGCGCTGGCGGCCCGCCACACCCGGTCGGTCTCGGCCTGCTGCCGCAGCATCCGATCGAAATCGGGGCCGCGACCCCGCGCCGGCGACGCGAGCGTGACGGCGGGTGCCTGGGCGTCGGGGCGGCTCCCCGCGAGCAGCGCGCCGGCGACGAGCATGTGGACGAGAGCCGCGCCCGCAAAGACGGAGCGGCGGGAATTCAAGGCGCCCATCCCCTTCATCCTACAACGGCGGGAGCCCCAGCCGGGGGGCCGGGCGTGGAGGGTTGCGCGCCCTGTCCTCCGCGGTCCGACGCGGCGCTTACACGGGAGCACCCCCTGCGGCGCGCTCGTGCGCCCTCGTCAACCAGCGCCGCAATTGGCCGGCGGCCTCGTCTGGCGTCGGCCCGTAGAAGGGCATGAGCGCGGTGGGAACGCCCGGAATACGCACGATGTACGCGCGCCACCGGTCCTTGCCCACGGCCGCCACCTCGATCAGGTACGGCTGGCCTGCGATCAGTTCCTGGAAGCGATGTACAGATGTGCTCACGATTCAACTTCTGACGAGGCGCCGTTCTGATGCTCGGGAGTGAACGGATTGTACGCGGCGCCGGCGTGGGATCAAGCGAAGCCGCGGACGAAAACGACTCCCACATCGTCGCGGGCCGCGATTCTCCCGCCCACCGGCGCCAAAAAAATTCGCGTTGTCCGACCGTCCACAGGAAATTCACGTTTCGTCCACAGCTTTTCAACAGCGGAATGCCACGACGCGGCCGACTCGGCGCGGCCCGCCTGGCCTTGACGGGCCTCGGAGGCCCACGTACTCTTGACCCTTAATGTACTCTCGCCGGCCCGCGCGCCCACTGCGCCCTGTACGCTCCGTGCGCATCGGGGCTCTTGTCGTCGGCCTGATGGCGCTCGCGCGTCCCATGGACGCGACCGACGAGGCGACGCTCCTCCGCGTGTTCCTGCAGGACGGCACCTCGCTCATCAGTTATGGCGAGCTCGCCCGCGTGGGGGACCGCGTCGTCTTCTCGATGCCGACGTCCGCGGCGATGGCCGACCCGCAGCTCCACCTGGTGACGCTGCCCGCCGAGCGCGTCGATTGGCGCCGGACCGATCGCTACGCGGAATCGGCGCGCGCGGCCCGGTACGTCGCGACCCGGGCGGAGGCCGATTACGCCGCGCTCAGCGGCGAGATCGCCGACGCCCTCAACGCGGTCGGTCGGACCACCGACCCGAAGGCCCGGCTCGCCATCGTCGAGCAGGCGCGGAAGACCCTGGCCGACTGGCCGGCGCAGCACTACGACTACAAGCACGCGGAAGTCCGCGATCTCCTTCCGCTGCTGGACGACGCGATCGCCGACCTGCGGGCGATGGCCGGCGTCGAGCAGTTCGCGCTCAGCCTGGTGGCGGGCTCAGACGCGCCGGTCGTCCGCGAGCCGCTCCTGCCGGTGCCGACTCCGCAGGAAGCGATCATTCAGACCCTGATTGCCGCGCGCCTGACCTCCGCGCCGGCGGAGCGGACCTCGCTGCTCGCCGTCGCTCTCGCCTCGCTCGACCGTGAGGCGGCCAGCCTGCCGTCCGAATGGGTGGCCGCCACCCGGGCGGCGGCCTCGGCTGCCATCGCGCGCGAGATCGAGACCGACCGGCAGTATTCGCAGCTCACCTCGCGCGTGCTCGGCCAGGCCGGCGAGCGCGCCCGCGCCGCCGACGTCCGCGGCGTCGAGCGGCTGATGGCGGAGGTGCGGCAGCGCGACAAGGAGCTCGGCGCGTCCCGGTCCGATGCGGTGAACGCGCTGCTCGCGGCGGTCGACGCCGAGCTCGACGCCGCGCGGCGGCTGCGGCTCGCCCGCGACCGGTGGGAGCTGCGGGTGCCGCTGTTCCGGAAGTACAACGACGCGATCGAGTCGCCCTTGGAGCGCCTGAAACGTCTTCGACCGTCGCTCGAGGACATCCGGTCGTTCGCCGGGTCGTCGCCCGACGCACTGGCGTCGATCCAGAACGCGACCGCGGAGATTCTCGAGCGGGTGTCGGCCATCGTGCCTCCCGAGGAGTTCCAGTCGGCGCACGCGCTGCTCGTGAGCGCCGCGCACCTGGCCGACAGCGCCGCGCGAATCCGGCGCGAGGCGACGCTCACCGGCGACATGTCCCGCGCCTGGGACGCCTCGTCGGCCGCGGCCGGCGCGCTGATGCTCGACGCCCGCGTCCGCGTGGACATCGAGGTGCTGTTCCGGTTTCCTCAACTGCCCCAGTGATCACCCCTCGCCGGACGCGGCTCCTGCGCGTCCCCGATCTGCACGCCTTTCGCCGCGCCATCCACGGGTGGTGCGGCGAAGCGGAGCCCGGCCTACGCCTTGTCGTCGTGCCGACCGAGGGCGCCGCGGCGCAGCTGCGTGGCCCTGGGGGCGCTGGAGCGGAGGGGCCGTTCGTCACCCGCGAACAGCTGTACGAACGGCTGCACGGGCGCCTCCCGCACCCGCCCAGACGCTTGACCCCATTCGAGCGCGATGCCCTGGCCCAGGCGGCCGCCGCCGACGCGGCCGCCGCCGTCCCCGGGCTGCCGTTCCGGGTGCGCCCCGGGCTCGTCGCCGAAATCCTCCGCTTCTACGACCATCTCCGCCGCCATTCGCAGCAGGCGGCGAGATTCGAGTCGCTCCTCGAGCAGGCGCTCGGCGGCGACGAGGCGGGATCGGACCGCGGCGCGGCGCGGCTGCTGCAGCAGACGCGGTTCCTGGCCCGCACCTTCGCCGAGTACGAGCGGCGGCTCGCCGCCTCCGGCGCCTGCGACGAGCACACGCTCCGTCAGCAGCTGGCGCTGGAGCCCGGCCGCCCGGCCCTCGCGCAGGTCCTCGCCACGACCGCCGACTGGATCGCGGATCCCGACGGCCTCTTCGTCGCCGACTTCGACCTGCTC
>CAZFAT010000036.1:0-8245 GCA_964517075.1 uncultured Solibacteraceae bacterium | reverse complement strand
GTCGGCTGGCTCTACCTGAAAGGGCCGAAGGATCTCCGGCTCACGCTGCGGTATCACCTGACGCGGTGGCGGATGGAACGCATGCGCCGGCGATTCGATGTGCACCGCGGCGGCAAGAAGGGCCCGTGGGTGCAGTGAGGGAGCCGCAGGGCTGAAACCCGGCGGCTACGAGCCGCCCTCGCCCCTCACCGTGAGCAGAAACGTGTCGTCGAGGGCCTCGGCCTGTCGGTTCGCCCCGGCGGGCACGATGAGGACGTCGCCTTCGCGGACGGTGACGAGGTCTGCGTCCACGTGCACGCGCAGCGCCCCCTGCAGCACATAGATGGTGGATTCGCCCGCGTGGGTGTGCACGGGCACGATGGCTCCGCGTTTGACGTAGGCCTGGCACATCACGAGGTGGGTACCCGCGACAACTTTCCGCGCTACCATCTCGGTGACCTTCTCGAGCGGCAACTCGTCCCAGCGGGCCAGTACGGTACGGGGCGCTACCACGGAAGGCCGAGAGTATAATCGAGCGGTTGTGCCGGCGGTGACGACGCCGGAAGGGGGCCCCCTCCCTGATGAAGAGCAGTACCCTGCCACCCGCCTCCGCCGTTCCGGCCGCCGACTCGCTGACGCGCGACGACTTCCGCCGGATCTACCGCACGATGCTCCTCTCGCGGCGCATCGACGACAAGGAAATCCAGCTCAAGAACCAGAGCCTGATCTATTTCCAGATCAGCGGCGCCGGCCACGAGGCGATCCTCGTCGCCGCGGGCCTGGCCCTCAGACCCGGCCACGACTGGTTCTATCCGTACTACCGCGACCGCGCGCTCTGCCTGACGCTCGGCATGACGCCGCTCGACATGTTCCTGGCCGCGGTGGGTGCGGAGTCCGACCCGACGAGCGGCGGCCGGCAGATGCCGTCGCACTGGGGCGATGACCGGCTGCACATCATCTCGCAGTCGAGCGCGACGGGCTCGCAGTGCGTGCAGGCCATCGGCTGCGCCGAAGCCGGCATGCTCTACGGCCGCCTCACCGGCATCCGCGGGCGCGAGGCCGAATTCCAGCCCGACGAAGTCACCTATGTCTCGGTGGGCGAAGGCGCGACGAGCGAAGGCGAGTTCTGGGAGTCGCTGAGCGCCGCGTGCCTGAGAAAGCTGTCGGTGCTCTTCCTCGTCGAAGACAACGGCTACGCGATCTCCGTGCCCGTCGACGCGCAGACCCCCGGCGGCAGCATTTCCCGTCTGGTCGAGACGTTTCCGGACCTGAAAGTCCTGCGGTGCGACGGCACGGATGTCCTCGCGAGCTATCGCACGATGACCGAGGCCGTCGCGTGGTGCCGAAGCCGCCGGCTGCCCGCGCTCGTGCATGCCACCGTCGTCCGCCCCTACTCCCACTCGCATTCCGACGACGAGCGCGCGTACAAGACGGCCGCGGAGCGCGCGGAGGAAGCGGCGCGCGATCCGATCACCCGGTTCGCCGCCGCGCTGCGGCAGGGCGGCATGCTGAGCGACGCCGACCTGACCGACATCGCGCGGGACGTCGATCGCGAGGTGACGGACGCGGCGACGGAGGCCCTGAAGGCGACCCGCCCCTCGCCCGAGACGGTCGGTTTGTACGTCTACTCCCCGGACATCGACCCGACGTCGTCCGCGTTCGTGACGTCGCCGCAGCCGGACGGACCGGCGGACACGATGGTCGCGGCCATCAACCGGACGCTGAAGGACGAGATGGCCGCGAACCCGCGCGTCGTGGTCTTCGGCGAGGACGTGGCCGACGCGACGCGCGAGGCCAACCTCGCCGAGGTCACCGGCAAGGGCGGCGTGTTCAAGGTCACCCACGGGCTGCAGCGGCTGTATGGATCGGATCGCGTCTTCAACACGGCGCTCGCCGAGGCGGCCATTGTCGGCCGGGCGTGCGGGATGGCCACACGCGGCCTCAAACCCGTCGTCGAGATCCAGTTCTTCGATTACATCTGGCCGGCGATGATGCAGCTCCGCGACGAAGTGTCGATGCTGCGGTACCGGTCCAACAACATGTTCTCGTGCCCGATGGTGATCCGCGCGGCTATCGGCGGCTACCTGCGGGGCGGCGGGCTGTACCACAGCCAGTCGGGCGAGAGCATCTTCGCGCATTGTCCGGGCCTGCGCGTCGTCTATCCCTCGACGGCCGAGGACTCCGCGGGCCTGCTGCGCACCGCCATTCGCAGCGACGACCCCGTCCTGTTCCTCGAGCACAAACACCTCTACCGGCAGACCTACAACAAGGGCGGGTACCCGGGCGCGAACTACACGATCCCGTTCGGGCGGTCCGCTCTCCGGCGCGAGGGCACGGACGTCGTCGTGGTCACCTGGGGCGCGCTCGTGCAGCGCTCGCTCGTCGCCGCGCAGCAGGCCGAAAAGGAAGGCGTGCAGGCGATGGTGATCGACCTGCGGACGATCATGCCGTTCGACTGGGACGGCATCGCCGCCGCGGTCAAACGCACGCATCGCGTGGTCATCGCCCACGAAGACCAGCTCACGTGCGGCTTTGGCGCCGAGCTCGCCGCCCGGATGGCCGGCGATCTGTTCGAGTTCCTCGACGCCCCCGTCCGCCGCGTCGGCGCGCTCGACACGCCCGTGGCCTACTACCCGGACCTCGAAGAGGCCATCCTCCCGCAGGTGGCCGACGTGCTGAAAGCCATTCTGGAAACGGCGACGTACTGAGCGGTGTTCAGCTTCGGTTTGCCGCGCTCACCTCGAACCTCGAACCTCGAACCTGACAGTGTCCTTTTTCGGGTTTGACCTTCCCCCTCCGGGGCGTCAAGATCGGGCCGTGCTCCCCCGACTGACGCTCCTCGTAGCTCTCTGCTCGGCTGGTGTCGCGGCACGCCAGGCGCCGGTCCCGACCCCGCCTGTGCCGGGGACCGATCGCGCCGCGGTCGATCGGGCGATTGCAGCCGTCTATCCCTCGCTCGTGCGGATCTCGGTGGTCGTCCGGCAGTGGGGCGGCGGACGCGAGCTCAGGCTGGAGTCGTCGGGCAGCGGCACGATCATCTCCGCTGACGGATACGTGGTCACGAATCACCACGTGGCCGGCCGCGCGTCGCGCATCGTGTGCACGCTGCCGACCAACGAGGAGGTTCCGGCCGAGCTCATCGGCACGGACCCCCTGTCGGACATCGCGCTGTTGAGACTCGTGCCGCCCGCACCGCGCACGTTTCCGGCCGCGCGCTTCGGCCGATCGAGCGGCCTGCGGCGCGGCGATCCCGTCCTGGCGATGGGGAGTCCCCTGTCGCTCTCGCAGTCGGTGACGCGCGGCATCGTGAGCAATCCCGAAATGATCCTGCCGCAGGCGTCGGCCGCGACGCTCGCGCTCCTCGATGGCGAGGACGTCGGCACCATCGTGAAGTGGATTGGCCACGACGCGTCGATTCATCCGGGCAACTCGGGCGGTCCGCTGGTCAACCTCGCGGGCGAGATCGTCGGCATCAACGAGATCAGCTTCGGCCTCGGCGGCGCCATTCCGGCCGACCTCGCCCGGCAGGTCGTCGACGCGCTGCGGAGCAGCGGCCGGGTCCGCCGCGCCTGGATTGGCCTCGAGATCCAACCGCGTGTGGCCACGCTCCCCGGACCGGGCGGGTTGATCTCGTGGGTGGCCAGCGGGTCGCCCGCGGAAGCGGCTGGGATTCAGACCGGCGATGTCCTGCTCCGGGTGGGCGAGACCCCGGTCGATCTGCGATTCGCCGAGCAGGTGCCGCCGGTCAACCAGGCACTGCTGAGCCTCCCGATTGGCCAGCCGGGCCGGATCGTCGTGCGGCGCGGCGATCGCGAGCTGACGCTGAGCGTGACGCCGGTGGAACGGTCACTGGCCGCGTCGATGCCCACCGAGCTGCGCGAGTGGGGCATGGTCGCCGCGAACCTGTCGGCGCTGGAAGCCCGCGCGTTCGGCCGTCACTCGACCGATGGCGTTCGCGTGCTCAACCTCCGTCCAGGCGGCCCCGCCGATCAGGCCAAACCGTCGCTCGGACGCGACGACGTGATCCTCGCGGTGGACGGCACGCCGGTGCGATCGGTGGCCGACCTGCAGGCCGTGACGGCGAAGGCGCAGGGCGATCGCAGCCGGACCGGCGTACTCGTGGAGTTCGAGCGCGGCCTGGAACGGCGTCTCGCCGTCGTCGAGGTCGGGGACGCCACCCGCGCCAGCCAGGGCGTGGATGCGCGACGTCCCTGGGTGCCGGTGGCGGTGCAGGTGCTCGTCCCGGCGCTCGCCGAGCGTCTCGGACTGAAGGGTCGGACCGGTGTGCGGGTCACCCGCGTGTTGGAGGAATCCACGCCGCTCGAGGTGGGTGACGTCATCCTGGCCATCGACGGCGAACCCGTCCGCGCCACCGCGCCTGCCGATGAGGAGGTCTTCGCAACGGCGATTCGACGCTACCGTCTCGGGACCAGCGTGACGCTCACGGTGCATCGCCAGGGCGCCGAGGTGGCCGTGCCCGTCGCCCTGGCGCCGAGCCCGCAGCTCGCGCGCGACATGGAGCGATACGAGGATGCCGACCTGGCCTTCCGCGTCCGGGATCTCGCGGCCAGCGACGCGGACGACCCGCGATTGCAGGACGTCTCGACCGGCGTGGTCGTCGAGTCGGTCAGCGAGGGCGGCTGGGCCGCGCTGGCGCGGCTGCGCGCCGGCGACATCATCCAGCGCGTGGACGACCGGCCCGTGACCGCGGTCGCCGACTTCTCCGCCTCCCTCCGCGGCGCCACCGACCGCCGCCCGCGGTCGATCGTCCTGCAGGTGCGCCGCGGCGTGCGCACGCTCTTCGTCGAACTGAAGCCTGAATGGACACCTCAGTAGCTGTGAGCCGTGAGCTGTGAGCTATCAGCTCATGGCTCACAGCTCACAGCTTAGAAGTTGCCTTGCTTATGCCCAATCACCCGCTGTTCGTCGCGTTGATGTCGGCGCTCTTTCTCCCGATGACCGCCTTCGCGCAGACGCCGGAGGAGCGCGCCGCGGCGCGGGCGCTCGCCGAGCGCCGCGGCCCGGCCGTCGTGATGGTGCTGGCCACGGTGAAGACGCGCATGGCCGCGGGCAGCCGCGAGACGATGCGCGACATCCCGGTGCAGACCAACGCGACGGTGCTGGACCCGACCGGCCTGACCGTGATGGCGCTCTCGTCGATTGAACCCGGCGGCCTGCTCTCGGGCCGCGGCCGGGGCGAGGTCAGCACCGAAACGGCCGACCTGAGAATCCGCACGGCCGACGATCGCGAACTCCCGGCGCGCATCGTGCTGCGGGACGCCGATCTCGATCTCCTCTTCATCCGGCCGGTGGACGCCCCGCCCGCGCCGCTGACCGCGGCCGACGGTCCGGCCGGGACCCCGGTGCTGATGGACCTGCTCGTCGCGCTTCAGCGGACGTCCGAGAACTCGGGCTGGCGGACGTTCGCGTCGTTTGCCGACGTGCAGATGGTGGTCGATCGCCCGCAGCCCTTTTACGTCCTGTCGAGCGCCGGTCTTGGCGGCGCGCTCGGCTTCCCGGTCTTCGACCTGAGCGCGCGCTTCGTGGGCATCATGGCGCGCGTCGGCGGCCCCCGCGCCAATCCCCTCCCCGCCATCGTCCCCGCCGAGGACATCCGCGAGATTGCGAAGCAGGCCGCGGGACGCTGACGGGAGGAGCTCTGAGCTTTGAGCTCTGAGCGTTGAGCTGAGGGCTCATCGCTCATAGCTCATAGCTGACTAGGACCTCCGCGAGGCCTCCCCGCTATACTGAAGAGATGCCCCGATCGTTTTCTGCCCCGATGGGGGTCGCCAATCCGCTCCGGCGCAACATCGCCATCGTCGCCCACGTCGATCACGGCAAGACCACGCTGGTGGATGCCATGCTGCACCAGAGCGGGATCTTCCGCGCGAACGAACGGGTCCTCGAGCGGGTGATGGACTCGAACGAGCTGGAGCGCGAGCGCGGGATCACGATTCTGGCCAAGAACACCGCCGTGCACTACGGCGACCTGCTCATCAACATCGTGGACACGCCGGGCCACGCGGACTTCGGCGGCGAGGTCGAGCGGACGCTGTCGATGGTGGACGGCATCATGCTGCTGGTCGACGCCTCCGAAGGGCCGCTGCCCCAGACGCGCTTCGTCCTGCGGAAGGCGCTCGAGCGCCGCCTGTCCCCCATCGTGGTCATCAACAAGATCGACCGCTCCGATGCGCGGACCGCGGCCGTGCTGGACGAGGTCTACGACCTGTTCATCGACCTCGATGCCACCGATGACCAGTTGAACTTTCCGGTGCTCTACACCAACGCCCGGCTGGGTACCGCCACGACCGACCTGACGTCGCCGGGCGCGGACCTGCGGCCGCTGTTCGATGCGGTGGTCTCCTACATTCCCCCGCCGCAGGGCCAGGCGGATGCGCCGCTCCAGGCGCTGGTCGCGAATCTCGATGCGAGTGACTACCTCGGCCGGCTCGCCATCGGCCGCATCTTCAATGGCCGCGTGAAGGTCGGCGATCCCATCGCGGTCTGCAAGCTCGACGGCTCGGTGCGGAAGACGACGGTGACGAAGCTGTACACGTTCGAGGGACTGAAGCGGGTGGATGCCGAGTCAGCGTCGGCGGGCGACATCATCTGCCTGGCCGGTATCGAGGACATCATGATCGGCGAGACCATCGCCGATGCCGAGTCGCCGACCCCCATCGACACGATTGCCGTGGACGAGCCGACCGTCTCAATGATCTTCGGCGTCAACACCTCGCCGTTCGCCGGCCGCGACGGAAAGTACGTCACCTCACGGCAGCTCCGCGACCGGCTCGACCGCGAGCTCATCGGCAACGTGTCCATCCGCGTGGATCCGACCGAGACACCGGAGCAGATGAAGGTCATCGGCCGGGGCGAGCTGCAGTTGTCCATCCTGATCGAGATGATGCGGCGCGAAGGGTTCGAGCTGCAGGTCTCGCGGCCCGAGGTGGTGACGCGCGAGATCAGCGGCGTGTTGAGCGAGCCGGTCGAAGAGCTCGTGGTGGACGTCGCCGAGGCCTATCAGGGGATGGTCATTGCCGAGGTCGGGCTGCGACGCGGCGTCATGACCCGCATGATCAATCACGGCAGCGGCCGCGTCCGGCTGGAGTTCCGGATTCCGGCGCGCGGCCTCATCGGGTTCCGCTCCCAGTTCCTGACGGAGACGCGTGGGACCGGCCTGATGCACCACATCTTTGCGGGCTGGGAACCGTGGCACGGCCCGATTCCGTCGCGGCCCACGGGCGCGCTGGTGTCCGACCGGTCCGGCCCGGCCACCGCGTATGCCATCTCGAATCTTCAGGAGCGCGGCGAGATCTCGATCGAGCCGGGCACGCCGGTGTACAGCGGCATGATTGTCGGCGAGCATTCCCGCCCCAACGACCTCGACGTGAACATCACGCGCGAGAAGAAACAGACGAACATGCGCGCCTCGACCGCCGACGAGGGGCTGCGACTCATCCCGCCACGCCGGTTCAGCCTCGAACAGGCCATCGAATTCATCAACGACGACGAACTGGTGGAAGTCACGCCGAGTCATCTGCGCATGAGAAAGAAGACAAGGTAGGGACATCTGCCTATCGGCTATTGGTTATTGGCTATCGCGATTTGGCTATTGGGTTATTGATTGGGTTATTGATTGGGCTATTTGGTTATTGACTGAGCTGTCTGTGCCTGCACCGAGGCGTCTTGCGTGGATCCTGCTCGCGGTGGCCGCCGGGGCCATCATCTACGTCATCGCCGAGCAGCGGGATTACATCCGCGACTTCGGCGTGTATCAGACCGCCGCCCAGCGTGCCCTCGCCGGCGAGCCGCTGTACCGCGCCGACGACGGGTTTTATCAGTATAAGTACTGGCCCGCCTTCGCCCTGGCGATGGCGCCGTTCGCGTACATTCCGCACGCCTTCGCCAAGTTCCTGTGGTTTGCCATCTCGGGCGGCCTGATTGCCTGGCTGCTCACATGGTCGATCCGCCTTCTGCCCGATCGCCGGCTGAGTGAGCGGGCGCTCGCGTGGTGGACCGTCCTGCTGACGGGGAAGTTCATTGTCCGAGAACTCATCCACGGGCAGACGAACGCGCTGCTGGCCGTGCTCGTGCTCGGCGCGCTCGCGGCGATCCGGGAGCGCCGGACCATCGTGGCGGGCGCGCTCCTGGGCGCCGCGGTCTTCGTCAAACCCTACGCGCTCGTGCTGATCCCCTGGCTCGCCGTCACGCAGGGCGGCGCGGCCCTGCTCGCGTCGGCCGCGGTCCTGGCCGCCGGCCTGATCCT
>CAZFAT010000035.1:0-34411 GCA_964517075.1 uncultured Solibacteraceae bacterium | reverse complement strand
TCGGCGCCGGCCTCGGTTGCGCCGCCATCGGTGATCCGGTCGATCGCGGCCGCGCGCCGATCGTAGGCGTACTTCATCCCTCGGCTCAATAGCACGCAGAGCGCGACCTCGACGGCGATGCTCACGTGGATGTAGTTGAGCGTCGAGAAGACGCCCGTGACGTCGACGTACTCCGCGCCGCGTCGAACGCCGGACGCCTCGTTGTCCGCGAAGAGCAGCCGGTACCGCAGCAGAAACAGGTAGGCGGCGACGATGAGCCCTTCGGCGTCAAACAACCATCGCAGGTACGGCGGCATGAAGAGCGCGGCCTTCGCGCCGATCGGGACGTCTGGTGAGGCGAGCACGCCGGTCCGTTGGAGCGCGTCGAAGCGGGCCACGACCGTCGCCGCTATCGAAAGACCGCAGGCCCAGGCGGCGCCCTGGATGGCCAGTTCGAGTACCGGCAGCCAGTAGACGTAGAAGCCGATGTCGTGCAGGAACACCGGGTCCGTCCGCCCGAACGGCACACCGTGCAGCGCCAGGAGCACGGTCAGGTAGTGCCGGCCGGCGCGCCAGCCGGCGAAGAGGGCCAGCCAGAGGCCGACGTGCACCATCGCGCGGCGCAGGCCCGGACTCGCCGCATGAAGACGAATCGGAACCAGAATCGCGAAAAAGACGAGCAGGCCGTAGCCGAGGAAGAGCAGGGCCTGTGTCGAGAAGTTCGTGACGAAGATGCCCTTGAACCCGAGGCTGGTGTTGAACCAGTACTGCACGATGACGTGCGGGATCGCGGCCAGGATCAACGCGCCGGCCAGGAGCCACGCCCACAGGCAGACCGGACCCCACAAAGCGCCCAGGGGCGGAATGTGCGGACCGAAGTCCTCGTGGGTTCGACCCGCGGCGTCCGGTGTCATGCGTCAGTCTCCTGCGTCCTACGTCGACGCATCGGTGGCGCGCGCCGCCGACTGATCGAAGAACGCCTGCCAGGTGTCCAGGATGCTCGGGCACCGGTTGAGCGCCAGGGCCAGCAGGAACAGCAGGAAGATGACGCTGTTCAGCAGCAGCGCGCACAGGATCGCCACCGACGTTCCGCCCAGGTAGCCCTCGCCGAAGACCCGGAACATCACCACCATGACCAGTTCGACCACACCGAAACCCGCGAAGGTGTACGGGATCACGCGCGCCAGCGCCGCGACGGTGATGACGACCGCGAAGGGCACCAGTCCGAAGTCCTTCATCAGCACGTAGTCGTCGAGCGGCGCGGAAAAGGCCTGCTTGATGTGCCAGAACGCGAGCACTTCGCACGTGAGGGCCGAAAGCGACAGCACGAACACGCCGAGGAAGAGGCCGGGCGATCGGAGCAGCGTTCTGGTTTCCGAGACGAGGGCGTCGCCGCGGAACGCGCGCCAGATGTGGCCGAGCGGTCCGGGCACCCGACGTCCGCCGGGCGCCCGACCCAGCGGCCGCGTGAGCGACACGACGCCGGCGATCAGGACGAGCGTCCAGACGAACGCCTCCACCGCGCCGCCCCATCCCAGATAGATGAAGCCGGCCGTCAGGAACGCCGCGATCGTCAGAATCTCGAACACCCGACCGTAGAGCACGGCGGCCGCCGCTCCCGCCGCCGGCGCGCCATGGTCGGTCAGCATCCGGACCGTGCCCAGCTCGCCGGGGCCGAACGGGAAGAACAGGTTCAGGCCGCGGCCGTAGAAGTAGGCCGAGATCTGCCCCGTGGTGGACGACTGGACGCCGGCGTACCGCGCCAGCAGGCGCAGGCGCATGGCGCGCAACAGCAGGCACAGGACGGCGGCGCTCAGGGACACCCAGAGCGGCGCCCAGCCGAAGGCGCGGTTCGACACCGCGATCGCCTCGAGATCCACGATGAGCAGACCGCCGCCGACGTCGGCAACTTTGACGAGGCCGAGCGCGGCCATCTCGTCGAGGATGCGGAGATTGGCGATCAGCCCGACGAGGCCCTGTGCGAACGCAGTGGGATCCCACGGCGACGGGCCGTCGGCCTCCGGCATCAGCATCGTCATGACGAACGCGAAGAGCAGGAAGCCGAACAGGTAGCCCCAGACGACGGAAAGCCCCAGCAGCGGAGATCGACGCGAATCGTCCATCACTTCTTGTTGTCCTTTCCCGGGCCGGCGAACCAGGGCAGCGTGCTGTCGCGCTGCTCGACGGTTTCGGGGACGTCGAGATACGCGATGGCCTCGGCCAGCGTGGTCGCCATGACGCAACGCCCTCGGTACACGACGGAGAACAGCTTCAGCTCAGGAAGATGGTTCTGAATCGACGAGATCCAGAGCGGCTCGACGTAGACCAGATCGCCTTTGACCGGCACCAGAATCGTGTGGCCGCGGATGACTTCGGACGCGTGGCGGATCCAGAGCGCGATCTGCTGGTTGACCTGAGCGTCGGTGTCGATGATGGTGTCGGCCTGTTCGGGGCCGGGCACGAACACGCCCTGCGGCACGCGCAGGTCGACCAGCCGGCCGTAGGCGCCGGGATCCTGGAACGCGACAATCAGGGACCGCAGATTCCGCTGTCCTTCCGGCGTGAACGGCATCAACATCGCGAATTGCAGATCGCCGGGCGGCGCGGACGTCGCGCCGCTCGGCAGGTCGGCGGGATCGACGAGCGCGTGATAGCCCTCGTAGGAGAACGTCGCCTCGTCCTGCGTGCCGAAGTCGTCGAGGCCTCGGCCGAGCGATCCCAGCACCTCGTCGGCGTCGTCCCACAGGTCCTCGACGTTGTAGAACTCGATGGGATCGCGCATGTGGTAGCGCTTGTAGATGTCGTCGAATTGCACGTGGAACCACTGCAGCGGGTAGGTCAGCTGGGCGCGCACGGACGCCGGCGCGCTCGCGATCGGTTCGAAGAGGCCGGGGAAGCACTCGGCCCACGCCCTGACGACTGGGTCGTCGGTCATCCGATAGAAGCGGGTCTCGCCGGTGAGAGCGTCGATGGTGACTTTCACGGCGTCTTCGCCGTAGTTGACGACGCGCGAGGGCGACGCCTCGATCGCGCGCTCGTCGGCCTTGTCCCCCAGCACCTCGCGGTACGAGTACGGGTACATGTCCGACGTGGTCAGCGTGTTGACCATCCACTGGATTCGGTTGTCCGAGATGAATGCGAACGGATTGCTCTCGACGAACAGGAACGGCGCCATCCGCGCGATGCGGCGCATGGGTGTGCGGTAGAAGTGCACGCGCGTCCGTTCGTGGTCGATGAAGGACGAGAAGAGGAAGGCCGTGAGGTCCCTCGTCTTCAGCGCCAGCACGACGCGCTTCAGCACGCCGTCGACCGGGATGCCCGCCGACACCGACTCCGGGAATTGTCCGGCCACGCGGAACTGGTCGTCGGGGTAGTCGAGCTCCTGCAGATGCCTGATGTTGGTGAGGATGTAGTCGTCCTTCATGCCCTCGCCGTAGTAGACCCGTGGTTCGACGGCCGCGAACTCCCGATGCGAGGCTCTGGGCGGGATGTCGCGCATCGCGTAGGTCGGCCGCCCTTCGGCGTCCACCTCGTTCACCGGCGACATGACGAGTCCGAAGCCGTGGGTGTACATCAACGCCGCGCTGCCCCAGTGCCGCAGCCATTCCTTGGGCCCCAGAAACGCGCGCGAAGGCAGCTCGCGCACGGCGCTGGCATACATGCGCCTCTCGCCGTCGACCGTGTACCTGACGGCGTCGACGCTGAGCATGTCGTAGTACGGCCGCAGGCCCTGCTCCTGCCTGAAGATGTCGAGCATCGGTCCGTACACCGTGAGGTCCGGCGACAACGTGATCCGCCGGAGATGCTGGATGTCGGGCGGCTCCTCGAGGCGGCTGACCCACGCCGGCAGGATGGGCGCGTGCTTGAGCGTCTGGCTCGCGTTGATCTCGTCGGCGCCCAGCCGGGCGGACGGTGGATTCCATGCGACCGACTGGACGTCGGCAAGCCGATAGCCCGCCAGCGTGGCGTCCATGTGCCGCTGGATGAACGGCAACTGGACGGTCGGTTCGTTTGGCCGCACGGTCACGTGCTCCCGGACCACGACCGCCGCGAAGAACGCGAACTCCAGCGCGAGTAGCGCCCCGCAAACCAGGGCCGGGCGACGCAGCGGCGGACGTCGCGCGGGTGCGGCCTCGCCGCGTTGGTGCGCAGCGACCACCGCCGCGGAGCGGCGGGCGATGCGCGCGAGCGCCAGACCCACGGTGATCATGACGCCCAGCTCCACGGCCACCGACGCGTTGATGAAATTGAGCGTGGACACGACGCCCGTGACGTCCAGGTACTCGGCGCCCACGCGCACGCCTGATTCCGGGTTCGACTTGAGGAGCAGGTAGTAGCGCCCCAGAAACGTCTGGCCGATCAGGCTCGCGCCCATCAGCGTCAGCGCGTAGTTCAGGCCGGGCGTGACCATCAGGCCGGCCTTGTCCCAGACCGTCAGATCCGGCCGCGCGAACAGACCGGCTGCGCGCAGCTGATCCCAGCGCCCCAGCAGGAACGCGGCCGCCGTGTCGAGCCCGGCCGCGGTGAGGATGCCCAAAAGCGCCGTCAGCGCCGGGAGCACGAACACGTAGAACCCGATGTCGTGCGCGAACACAGGATCGGTCGCCCCGAACGACTGCTGATGGCGCAGGAGCAGAAGCGTTGTCCAGTGCCTGGCAACCACCCAACCGGCGAACAGCCCCGACCAGCTGCCCAGGTGAATCGCCGCGTTGCGCAGCGCCGGACTGACGGCGTACTGTCGGATCGGGAGGTAATCCGCCAGACAGAACACCAGCCAGGTCGTGCCGAACAGCGCGAGCTGGGCGCCGAGCATCGTCCAGAACACGCGAGCCTGTCCGATGCTGTCGAAGAACCAGTAGTCGACGATGATGTCTGGGATCGCGGCCAGGACGAGCACGATCGCCCCCGTCCAGATCCAGAACTTGAGCGATCGCCAGAGCAGCGCAGGGGCCGGAACGGCCGGAAAGGTGTCGAGGGGAAGCTCGACCGCGTGCGGCGATGTTGGCACCATCGATGGCCTGTGACCGGCCGACGAGCACCGGGGGCGTCAGCGTACCGGAACGGGTGTTGTCGTGGTGCGTCTCCGGGCGTTGATTCGGTGTGGTTTCGTCAAGAAATCTTGACAGCGCGGCGCGGCTACATGACGGCGAGGAGCGCCAGCGACGCGAGCAGCGCGGGAACCGTCAGCAGAACGCCGACACACATGAAGCGGAGAGGCGACACGTGAACTCCCAGCCGCCGGCAGGCCGCAATCCACAGCAGGCCGGCGAGCGAGCCGGTGGGGAGGAGGCGGGGGCCGAGGTCACCGCCGATCAACGCGGCGAGGATCAGTTGCGGGTCGCTGCTCGCGGGCTCGAGCGCCATCAGGTTGATGAACGCCATAGGGTGGTTGTTGATCGCCGCCGATCCGACGGCGGCCGTGACGCCGACCAGGCCCACACCCGCGCCCTGGTACCACGCGGTCAGCAGGTCAGTCAGGCCGGCATTGCGCAATCCGATGGCCAGGATCAGCACGGCCGGCAGGAACAGCAGCACATCCCACGCATCACCCCCTTGCCGGATCAGGGTGACCACCGACGCGTCGGGCCGATCGCGCAGGGCGATCCAGACCGCGACGGCCGCTCCGGCGGCGGCCGCCGCCCAGATCGCGCTGTTGGCGATCAGCGCCACCACCGGATACGTGGCCGCCACGGCGACGAGGAGCGCGAGCATGCGCCGCTGATTCGGCGTGAACGGGGCCGGCCGAAGCGCCACGAGCGGAGCACCCACGACCGCCCCCAAGTGTGCGGCAAACATGCGGCGAAGCAGCAGGTAGGTGACGGCCGATCCGGCGCACGCGATCGGTACCATCGTGGCGGCGTACCGGTTGAAGTCCAGCCCGACGGCCGAGGCCATGACGACGTTCATGGGATTGGACGTGACCAACGGTGCTACGCCGGCGGCCATGAACACCGCGAACGCGAAGGGGATGAGCAACCCGGGGTGTGACGGGAACCGGTGGCGCACAAACGTCAACACGAGCGGCGTGAGCAGCAGAATGGCGGCGTCGTTGCTCAGGATCGTTGCGATCGCGAAGCTCAGCAGAAAGACGGATCGGAACAGACCAGAGACCGAAGTCGCCCGCGCTCCCAGCACGCGCGCGGCCACCGCGTCGATCGTGCCGGTGCGTTCAGCCGCCAGTGTCGTGACCAGGATCGAGAGGATCGTTGCCAGCGGGCGCCACAGCAGACCGGCGGTGGAGGACAAATCGCGCAGAGAGACCAGACCGGCAACGAGCAGGCAGACCACACCACCCAGAGCCGCCGCTGACGGACTGAGCCGACGTGTCGGCGAGATCGACGGGCGCCTGACGGCGAGCGCGACGCTCAGCGCGAACGTCGAGCACGCGATGAGCAACTGCACGATCTACGGGCGCTTCGCGCCCTCCTTCGGCGGTGTCAGGGTCATGAACAGGCCCGGGTTATTGCCGGTTTCGGGTCGGCAGGCTCCCGCGAACTGGCCGTCCGCCTGACGCGCGAGCGAACAGGCCCACTTGTTAGCCTGCGGGCCCAGAAGATATTCGAACGTAAGCTGGTCGCCGTCCATCGCAAAGGCGTCGACCGGCGATGCCTGATTCGCGAGGGTGAGCATGCGGACGTTGGTGTCCTGCACGCCGCGCCAGCGCCAGTGCGGATCAGGCATTTTGCGAACGCCGACCGTCACCGGGCGCGGGTTCGGGTTCACGTTCGGGTTGTTCGGATTTGGAGCGTTCCTCACCATGCCGGACCACACGTCGGTGTCCGGCGCGGTGCGGCGCGCCTTGAACTCCGAGGGGCCGGCTGGACCTCCCATGAGCGCGGGTCCTCCGGGAGCCCCGCCTTCCTTCACCTCAAACGTTCGCTTGAAGTCGATTTCCTCGCCGCTCACCGTGCCGACGAACGTGATGATGCGCTCGCCACTGGGTACCTTGGCCTTGAAGGAGACCGTCGCGCCCTCAATCCTGGCTTCGTAGATCTCAAACTCCTGGACGCCCTGGAGAACCTTGCCGGTGAGCGTGGCGCCGTCCTGCTTGAGCGCGATGCTCCAGTTCGTGTCCGGAATCATCCAGTTGCCCGTCACGCCGGCCGCCTGCTGGGCCGGCGGCTGCTGCGCCCGGAGGGTGGCGCCAACGACGACGATCGCGAGTACGGAGGCCAGACGCGTCATGGTCACTCTCCTCAGACCAGGCCCAGGAAGCGGGCCCGATCGACCGAGAACTTCGGGAAGATCGCGTTCGGATTGGTGCAGCCCAGATGTCCGACCAGCACTTCCGCGAGGACGTCGCGGAAGTCGGTGGTGAGCACCAGGTCGCGGTCTTCATTGAGGCGATCGCGATCGAGGCCCGGCCACTTGCCGAAGATCTGTCCGCCCTTGACGCTGCCACCGCTCACGAACATCAGGTTGGCGTGTCCATGGTCGGTGCCGGCGTTGCCGTTCTCGCGCGCCGTGCGACCGAATTCTGACATCGTGATTAGGACGACGTCCTCCATGCGCTTGCCCAGGTCCGTGTGGAACGCGGTGAGCGCCTGCGCAAGCGCACGCAGGAGCGGCGGCATGCGGTCGCCCTGGTTCTGGTGGGTGTCCCAGCCGTTCACGTCGACAAACGCGACCTGCAAGCCGACGTCTGCCTTGATCAACTGGGCGATCTGCTGCAGTGCCGGGCCGGGCGCCTGGGCGCCATAGTTGGCGCCATTGCCCGGTGTGTATTGCTCGAGCTTGGCGGACTTGATCTGCTTGACGGCGTCGAACAGCTCGCGCGCCGTGCCGGAGATCAGCGCGTTCGTGTCGCGGCTGTACATCGACTGGTACATGTCGCCGCCCATCGCGTCCGCCTGATTCACGCTGCCGATCGTCATGACCGACGCCTGGCCGCGCAGCGCTTTGGGCAGTGACTCGCCGATGGCGGTCGCGCGCAGCGGCCGGCGATCGGGATCCGGCATCTCGACCAGATACCGATTGAGCCAGCCGCTCGCGACGGTGCGGTCGCCAGGGGCCGCCGACTCCATGAAGTCCTGGGCCTGGAAGTGCGATCGACCGCCCGTGTCGGGCGTGCCAACGGCATTGATGATGCCGAACTGTCTGGATTTGAAGAGCGGCGCGAGAGCGCCAAGCGCAGGGTGCAAACCGAACTTGCCGTCGAGGTCGATCGCCCCGCCTTCTTTGCCCGGCGCGGGAATCGCGAGGCTGGGCCGGTAGTCGTAATAGGCCGACTCGCCGAACGGGACGACCATGTTCAGACCGTCGGCGCCGCCGCGCTGGAAAATGACGACGAGCGTCTTGCGGGTGGCGCTGGGGCCGGCGGCCGCCAGCGTCCGCGCCAGGAACCCGGGCACCATCGACAGCCCGACCACGGCCAGGCCGCCATCCTTGAGAAAGACTCTACGCGGAATCATCATGCCTCCTGCGGTGTCCTGCTGATCTAGCGCTTCTGGAACTGCGGGGATCCGAGCATCGCCGCAACGCTGAGCGCGGCCGGCGTGATGGGCGGCGGCGGCGTCGTGCCGGCCGCGGCTCCGCCCGCCATCATCATGGTGGCCGTGCCCATGCCCTGCGCCGTGTTCTTGTCGAGATTGGCCTGCATCATCGACCGCGTCTGCTCGATCTGCTGCGGCGACGGCCTGGGAATGCCGAGCTCAGTGAGCAGCGTCTCGGCCGTCGCGAGATCGACCTTCACGCCGGGAATGCGACCAAGCGCCAGTGCGTTCGCAAACTCGAACCGCACCAGCAGCGCGTTGGAGTTCATCCACGCCGGTCCGACGTCCGCGTTGCCGTCGGGCGCTTCATGGTCGTACATCCGCTCGCCCATCCGCTCGATGAAGTTCCGGTTGCCCGTGATCAGATTCGCGTAGGTGGCGTTGTCCTCGAAGGAGGCATCGACCGCCCGGAGGGCGCTGGCGACAAGCTCGAACGGCTTCTTCACCTTCGAGCGAAGGGTCTCGCTCGCCCGGAACGCCGGCGACATGAGGATCGTCCGCACGACCTCGCGGAGATCTCCGCCGGTGCGAAGAAACGTCCTGGCCGCCTCGTCCACCACCGCCGCCGGCGGCGTATCCGCGATGAACCTCCGCGCGAGCTTCGTCGAGATGAACCGCGCCGTCTCGGGACGCTGCGACAGCACTTTCAGCAGCTCCATGCCCTCGTCCACGCCGCCGCTCTTGAACGTCTGGCCGAGCACGACCTTGTCGCCGTCGACGTGCATCAGCGGGTCGAACATGAAGATGCCTTCTTCTTCCCACGCCCCGACGACGCCCTGCGTCTTGATCGTCCAGCCCGTCAGGATCTGGGCGACGTTGATGATGTCCTGCTGGGTGTAGCCGCTGTCGACGCCCATCGTGTGCAGTTCCAGCAGCTCGCGGGCGAAGTTCTCGTTGATGCCCTTGGAGTCCTTGAGGAACCGCTGGCGATCGAGCATGGCCACCTGTTCGTCGATGCTGGCGGTCTGCTTCAGCGTCTCCAGGCGCTTCGCCATCACTTCAGCCGGCGCCGAACTGCGCCAGTTGTCGAGGTAGAACAGCAGGTTCGGCGACTTCGAGACGGCAACCAGCATCGTCTCGAACTTGCCGAACACGTTCGCGCGGATGGCCTGCTCCTCGAACGACGGAGTCAGCCGGTTGTCACCGTTGTGGTTCACGCTGAAGTGGTTCATCCAGAAGTCGACGAGGACCTCCTGGAGCTGCTTTTCGCTGTGCACGGCGCGGATCATGCGCGCCATGTTGGCTTCCACGTCCAACGGCCGCGTGTTGGCATCGAGCAGGAACGGATCCGATTGCGTCCGCATGCCGGGCGCGACGCCCGTGGCGCGGATGGCGGCATCGGTGCGCGCGACGACCGCCGCCCGGTCGAAAATCGTCGACCGCTTGCGCTCGGCAATCGGCGCAACCGGCGCCGTCGCCGCCAGCAGCTCCGCGATCCCCATCTTGAGCGACGTGAACTGGCCAACGATGGCGTCGACGAATGGATCGGCGATTCTCTCCGGGAAGAGCTGTTGGTTGATATAGGCGTCGAGGCCCGTCGTCTTGACGCGCTCGATGTCTCCCTTGCGCGGGCCGAAGCCCATGCGGTTCAGCGCGTGGATGGCCAGATCGTCGTTCGTGACGCGCGCACCACGCTGGCCGGTGAGCGCAATCGCGTAGCGCCGCTCCCCGACGCCTGGATCGACGCCGGTGGTCGGCAGGATGAAGAACTCGTACTGGGGATTCGCCCGCGACGTTGCGACCTGGTAGGCGATCAACTGTCCGTCCTCGGAGAGACCCATGCCGAGCGCCGGCAGCCAGGGCGCGGACTTCAGCACGCGAACGTTGCCCGTTGGCACGGCCACGAGCGCGATCTGGCGCAGCCCGCTCGTCTTCTCAATCATGACGAGGATCGACGCGTTGTCGGCGGACCAGGTGTACGGCCGCAGCCAGACGGCGCCGGGCACTCGCGCAATTACACGGTCGCTCTGGCCGTTGATGCCAACCACGCGCAGCTCGGGTGTGATGCGCGAGTCGAGATACCCGCTGTCGCGCCGGCCCATCGCTTCCTTCAGGTCACCGTTCCAGCTGAGGTACGCGACCTGCTGGCCGTTGGGCGAGAGCAAGGGATGGGTGGCCTCCCGGACGCCGTCGCTGAGTTTCCGGGTCTCCCGCGTGGTGCGGTCGTACACCGACAGGTCGCCGTAGACGAGGAAGCGCTGGCTGACGCGGTTGTTGTAGGACCACCAGTCGTCCTGGACCGTGGCGATGCCCACGCTCGGGCGCGATGCGCGATCGAGCGCGTCCAGCTGGCTGACCGATTCGGCGTCGTCGAGGTCGATCCGCTCGATGAGCTCGGTCACGCGGCCCTGCGCCGTGCGCAGCAACGCGGCGTCGTCCGGGTTCTCGACGATGAGACGCTCGTAGTTACGCAACGCGTCGTCCAGGCGGCCGAGCTGTTCCTGTGCTTGCGCCAGGTGCAGGCGCGCCTGCGAGGCCACCCGGCGCTGATCGCCGTACTTCGCCAGGATGGTCTCGTACTGACCGATCGCGCCGGGCAAGTCGCCGGTCACGAGCTGACGCTGGATGGCCGCCTCGAGCATAGCCGCCGCGGTCGTGCCGGTGCCGTTCTGCGCCGTGACGCCGCTGCTTGCGGCCAGCGGGCCGAGCGACAGGGCCGTGAGCCACACAACGGGTCCGAGGTATCTAGTGAGACGTTTCACGCTGCCCTCCGAGACTGGGCCCCAGCCTACTTGCGAGCGCCGCCGGTGGCATTGGCAATCAGCCCTGATTCGGTGACGATTTCGACAAGAAAACAACACACAACCGGGGCCGGGAGAACGGCCGCTAGCCGTCGAACCGGTACCCCACCCCGCGGACGCTCACGACGTAGGCCGGCTGGTCGGGATTGGCCTCGATCTTCTTCCTCAGGTTGCCAATATGGGTGTCCACGACGCGGTCGGTGACGAAGACGCCGCGCCCCCACACCTGGTCGAGAAGCTGCTGGCGGCTGAGGACCCGGCCCCTTCGCTGCACGAACGCCACAAGCAGTTTGAACTCGATAGGTGTCAGATCCACTGCGCGGCCCTGCTTGCGGAGCTCGAACCGTCCGAAGTCGACCTCGAACGGGCCGAACTGGTGGACCTGTGCTCCGCCCTCGGCGCTGCGTCTGAGTGCCGCCTTGATACGTGCCCGCAATTCCATGGGGCTGAACGGCTTGGTGACGTAGTCGTCGGCGCCCAGCTCGAGACCGAGCACTTTCTCGGCTTCCTGCGTTCGAGCCGTCAGCAGAATGATCGGCATCCGCTTGCCGGCGCGTCTCAGCTCGCGGCATACGGCAAACCCGTCCTTGCGGGGGAGCATCACGTCAAGCAGTACCAGGTCGATGTCGATCTGGTCGGCGCGGTCGATGGCCTTCTCGCCATCGTTGACGACCTCCACCTGGTAGCCTTCGAGCAGGAGGTCCTGCTGCAGTCCCAGGGCGATGTCCGGTTCGTCTTCGGCGATCAGGATGCGCGCCATTTGATCGGTTCCTGTTGTGCGGGTTGGAGACTGCAGGGCAGTCGGATCGAGAACGTGCTGCCCTCTCCGACCGTGCTCTCGACGCGGACCTCGCCGCCGTGCGCCAGGACGATCTGCTCGACGATGGCCAGGCCCAGGCCGGTGCCGTGCGCGCCGGACGACGAAGCGCGAACGAACTTCCGGAAGATCGCGCGTTGATCAGTGGCCGAGACGCCGATGCCCCGGTCGCGGACCCTCATCACGAGCCGGTCGTCCTCATGATCCGCGGACACCCAAATCTGCCGGAAGTCGGGTGAGTACTTGACGGCATTATCCATGAGGTTCCAGAGCGCGCGACCGATCGCGGATTCCTCGGCCTGTACGATGGCCTCGTCCGGGGCATTCCAGGCCACGGTGAGGACATAGCCCTTATTGCGGACTTCCTCCTGGAACTCGGCGGTGAGCGCGAGGAACCACGGCTTGGCCGCGATGGAGCGCAAGACGAAGTCGCGCGATCCGGCCTCCATGCGGCCGAAGTCGAGCAGGTCTTCAACCAGCCGGGTGAGACGCCGCGTGCCGCGCTGCAGCGCGGCGTAGTAGGTGCGCCGCTCCTGGTCGCTCGACACGCGCCCGTCCGCCAGGAGGTCCGAGAACTGGCGCAGGAGCGTGAGCGGCGTGCGGAACTCGTGCGAGACGGCTGCGACGAAATCCGACTTGAGCTGCGCGGCCTCGATTTCGCGAGTGGCCGCGCGCACGCTGAGGTAGCTGCCGACCACGATCATCAGCGCGAGCAGGCCGAGGCCGGCGACCACCGTCTGGCGTCGACGCGAGAGCTCGGCGCGGTCGGCGTCGAGATCCGCGCTGTCGACGTGCAGGATCCATGGGAGCTGCGCTTCGTCCATCGACCGGCGCGCGCTTCGGCCCTGCGTCGGCGCCGCGGCGTGCGACGAAACCGTCCGGCCCTCGGCGCCCTCGAGGACCACCCGCGCGCGATGGCGATCGAGCAGGCTTCGCGTGGGATCGAGGATCCGCTCCTGCACGAACGCCGGGCCGGCAACCAGCGCCACGAACCGATCGTTGGTCGTCCGCCAGGCCGTCAGCGTGAGCTGCTGTTCGACGACGTGTGTGGCGCGGCCGTTGGCACCTTCCGATGCCGAGCGGCGATCCCGCCAGTTGGTCCACAGCGAGTCGACGCTCGCGGCCAGCGCCAGCGCGGCCGGCGTCGGTCCGGAGATCAGGGACGGGCGTCCGGCCTCGGTCGCGAGGCGTCTGGCTTCTCCGACGTAGTAGTCGTACGTTTCTCGGGCGAGCTGCCATCGTCCGCCCTGAAGGTCGTGATCCAGGCGGGAGACTTCCTCGACGAGATCGGCACGCCGCTCGAGCCACGCCTGAAGCTCGGCCCGCCCGATGCGGGCGAGCAGTTCGGCGGGCCGTCCCGCAACCATGACCGTCGGCCGGTCCATCCGGGCGTACGTCGCGAGCGCCGCGTCGATCTGTCCAACTTTGACCTGCGCGCGCGCCAGACCGAGAAGCGCGGCGGCCTCCATCAGTTCGTCCGTGCTCGGGGTGAGCGACTCGAATAGCTCGATCGCCCCCTTCGGATCCGTCGCGATCAGCGCCGCAGCGCGGTTGACGACCAGCGGCGGTAGCGACGAATCGTTGAACGTGCCAAGCGCCGGATAGTACAGCAGTCGGTGCGCCGGCAGCGCACGGATGGACTGGTCGTCGAACACCACCCACAGCGCGTCGGACGGGAGGCGAACCGCGGCCGTCCGCATGGCCTCATCCAGCGCGTCCGGTGCGAGGACGGCAAAGCGATCCAGTTCGGCTTCGACGACCGCCAGGTTGCGCCGAATCTCCGTGCCGATCGCATCGGTCGCGCCCTCGATCCGCTCTTCAATGAAGCGCTCCGTGTTGTCGCTATCGATCTCCAGCCACTGCCAGCCGATCCAGCCGAGTCCCGCGAGCAGAGCGAGCGTCGTGAGCGGGAACAGCAGGAGCAGGTGTCCGGGCGGACGGTGCCACCGCCGAGGCGCCCGACCCAGGAAAGGGGGTTGCACGGCTGATTATAGAAGCAGGTTCCTGGCCTGGCTCCGTTTCAAGATTGCGGGCCGTTTGTGAAGATTCCATCACACAGCCGGGAGGCGCAGGGACGTATGCTTACGGGCGAGGCGCATCGGACAGCGGAGGATCGGCATGGCGAAGCAGAACAGAGGATGGCGTGTAGCAGCCCTGTTGTGGTGCGCGGCGGGCGCCGTGACCGCGGCCCAGGCACCGCAAGTGATGAAGGTTGCGATCGACGTCAAGCCCGGTGATTCGCCGACCACGCTCGAGCGCGGCCGTGGAGGCCTGGTCCCCATCGCGATCCTGTCGACGGCGCAGTTCGATGCTCTGACGGTTGACGTCGAGACGATTCGGGTCGGGCCGACGGGCGAGGAAACCCAGCCGACGCGGACGTCATCCGGCGACGTGAACGAAGACCGGCGACCTGACCTGGTCGCGCTCGTGAGGGTGCAGGACATGGAGATTTCCTGCGCCACCACGATGATCAAGCTCACGGCCAAGACGCAAGCCGGCGTATCAATCGAGGGCTCCGAGGCCGTGGTGATCACCGGGTGCGGGCGCCCGTAGCCCTCTACTGCTCCAGCGCCCGACGGTCGCGTCGCCGCCGCCCGGCCAAAAACGGGAGATAATTCGGCCTCTCGCATCCGGAGGCCGATCATGTCCATGTTCCGCCGAGTGTGCTGTCTCGTCGGCGCGGCACTCGCGTTGACGCTGTCTCCCGCCACCAGCGCCCAGGAAGTCAAGCAGCTCGATCCGAAGGTGAAGCTCTTCATCCCGTTCCAGGACTACACGCCGGACGACCACAAGCGCGTTCTTGCGCGCTTCGACGGCCTGCGCGTGGCCGACGTGTCCGATGGCATGGACATGGCCGGTCTGACCGACGTCGGCACGGTCAATCCCGAGATTCGCGCGCTGTGGACCGACACCGACAACTTCACGCACCGCATCATCGGCATCGCGGTGACCGCGCGCTACGTCCCCACCAACAAGCGGATCGCGAAGATCGATCAGAAGACCATCAACCAGTGGTACGGCAGCATCACCACCGAAGCGTTCCAGCAGATGCTGTTCCCTGGCTCGATCCTGGTGATTGACGCGATGGAGGACGGCGAGTCGCGGAGCATCGGCTCCTCGAACATCCAGGCGTGGCAGAAGCGCGGGATGCTGGGCGTCGTCACGAGCGGCGGGTTGGCCGATACCGACGAGATCATCCACAACAAGGTACCGGCGTACTTCCGCCGCCTCGCGCGCGGCATCCGCCCGGGCAGGAACGAACTGGAATCCGTCAATCGACCCGTCACCCTGGGCGGCGTCCTCGTCCGTCCCGGCGACGTCGTCGTCGCCGACGGGGACGGCGTGGTCGTCGTGCCGCGGGAGCACGCGGAAGAAGTCGCGACGTTCGCGCGCACGTTCCTCGACAACATCGGGAAGCAGAGGTACGAGCAGCGGCAGAAAGCGGCGGGGAAGTAGCGGGCAGCGCCACGCATACCGCCCCGTGGTATAAAACCGCGGGGCGACATTGGGAAAAGCTGAGTCCGCGCGGGTGCGCGGCGGGCGATGGCGGCCATCCGGCATGGCCGTCTGGGCCACCGTCGTTCTGGGGGCCGCGGCCCTCATGCTGACCCGGCCGTGGGAGGACTCCGCGCCACCGCCGCTATCGACGTCCGCAGCCGCGGACGACGAACCCTACAAGACCTGGATTCCGTTCGAGGAAGCGCAGCCGATCGTCGCGGCGTTGCCGGCGCATGTGCCGGCGGAACTGCGCGCGAAATCGACGACGGAGATGGCGGTCGCCTGGCCGGATTGGACGCTCGGTCACGATGCCGCGATTCGGGCCCGACTGGACCGCGGCGACGAGGATACGGTCGTCAACTTCTGGCTGTACGGCACGACGTTCACCACGCTGCCCCGGGTGACGGCTCGCGGTCTCGCCCGGGTTGGCGGTCCGGACAGCGCCTCTCGTCTCGTCGAGCAACGGCTCGACGATCTGCTCAACGTCGTGGCGACGCCCGGCGGGAACGGCCGCGTGCGATTCGCGCGCAGCGTGCTGGCCCGGCGAGGGATCGACGTGGCGGCGCCCGGCGGCCGCGAACGCGCCTGGGAGTATCTCGACAGCCTGCGCACACGGATGGCGACCGAGGAATCGGTCTATGGCCAGGCGGTCACAGGAGGGCAGGGCAGTGGGGAGACGACGGGCCGCCTGTCGGCGTATTCGACACTGTACGAGAGCCGGGGGCTGTCGTCGGACACGGGCATGCCCATCGGGTTCGCCCTCGAGCGCAGCCTGGCCGACCTGATGGCCAGCGGGCGCATCCAGCCCGGGACCATCGATCGCGTCGGGATTGTCGGGCCGGGGCTCGATTTCACGGACAAGGCCGAAGGCTACGATTTCTACCCGCAGCAGTCCATCCAGCCGTTCGCGCTGATCGATTCGCTGCTCCGCCTCGATCTGGCTCCGGCCGGCGATCTCATCGTGACGACGCTAGACGTGAGCCGTCGGATCACGAGCCACCTCGAGGCCGCGCGCGATCAGGCCGATCGCGGTGTGGCCTATCGGCTCCACTTCCCGCTCGACCCCGACACGCCCGCTCGGCAGTGGCAGCCCGCCCTCGTGGAGTACTGGCAGCGCGTGGGCGATCGGATCGGCGACGTGGTGCCCGGCGTCACACCCTCACCGGGTCTCGAGCAGGTGCGTGTGCGGGCGGTCGCCGTCCGGCCGGAGGTCGTGCGGAGGGTCCAGTCACGGAACGTGGACGTCATCCTCGAGCGGCTGGACCCGATGGCCGAGGCGGAGCGGTTCGATCTCGTGGTCGCGACGAACGTGCTGTTGTACTACGATCCGTTCGAGCAGGCGCTCGCGCTGGCCAACATCTCCCGCATGCTTCGTCCTGGCGGCTTCCTCATCACGAGCGATGCGATGTTCCCCGCCGCGCCGATGGACACCTCGGCCGCGCAGATCACCCGTGTCGACCGCGACCACCAGGGCCAGCGCGACACTCTGTTTGCGTACCAGCGCCACTGACGCCACCGCCCGCGGGCTCTTGACAGGGCCGATAGCCCGATAGCTCAATCAAAGCTCGATAACCCGATCAATAACCCAATAACCCGATCAATAGCTCGATAGCCCGTTCGCGATAGCCAATAGCCAATAGTAGATAGCCAGATGCTGCCTGCTCCCGTCCGTGTCCGTTTCGCTCCGTCCCCCACTGGTTATCTCCACGTCGGCGGCGCGCGGACCGCGCTCTTCAACTGGCTGTACGCACGGCGCCACGGCGGCACGTTCATTCTGCGCATCGAGGACACCGACGCCGAGCGGTCGTCGGCAGACATGGTCACCGGAATTCTCGACAGTCTGCGATGGCTTGGCCTCGACTGGGACGAGGGCCCCGACACCGGCGGTCCGCACGCGCCCTACTTCCAGGCCGCGCGCGCGCCGTTGCATCGCCGCGCCGCCGATCGGCTCGTGTCCGAGGGGCGCGCCTACTACTGCTACTGCCGCATGGAGGACCTCCAGGCGAAGCGCGCGGCGGTCGAAGCCGGCGGCAGCGCGTGGCAGTACGACGGCACGTGCCGTGCGCTGTCGTCGGCGGACGTGGCCGTGCGCGAGGCGGCCGGCACGCCGCGGGCCGTGCGCTTCCGCATCCCGGAGGGCGAGACGACATTCGTCGACAAGGTGCATGGTCCGATCAGCGTGAGTCACGCCACACTCGACGACTTCGTGCTTCTTCGATCGGACGGGTCGCCGACCTACCAACTGTCCGTCGTGGTCGACGACGTGGACATGGCGATCACGCATGTGGTGCGGGGCGACGACCACATCTCGAACACGCCAAAACAGACTCTGCTGTATCAGGCGCTGGGCGCTCCGGTGCCGGAGTTCGCCCATGTGCCGCTGATCCTCGGGCCGGACAAGAAGCGGCTGAGCAAACGCCACGGCGCGACGTCAGTGGGCGAATACCAGGCGCAGGGCGTGCTGCCGGAGGCCATGGTGAACTTCCTGGCGCTCCTCGGCTGGTCGCCGGGCGCGGGGGATCAGGAAGTGTTCTCGCGCGACGAGCTGGTGGCGCGGTTCACGCTCGAGGGCATCCGCGGCGGCGACGCCGTCTTCAATCTCGAGAAGCTCGAGTGGTTCAACCAGCAGCACATCGCCCGCCTCGACGCGCCGGCGATTCTGGCTCGGATCGAAGGCGATCTCGCACGCGATGGCCTGCCGGTGGCCGGGATGGACGCGGCGGAACACCGGCGGATCGAGCGGGTGATCGATCTCGTGAAGCCGCGCGTGCGCCGGCTGTCGGACTTCGCGGGGCAGATCGCGCCCTTTCTGTCCGACACGATCGAGCGCGATCCCGTGGCCGCGGACCGGTACTTGTCCGCGGAGGTCGGGCCGCACCTGGCCGCCTGGCGTGAGGAACTGGCCCGGGCCGAGTCGTTCGACGCGGCGTCGCTCGAGGCGCAGCTGCGCGCGCTGGCCGCCGCGCGCGGCATCAAGCCCGCCGCGCTCATTCACGCCACGCGCGTCGCCGTCACCGGTCAGGCCGTGAGCCCCGGCCTGTTCGACGTGCTCGAGCTGATGGGCCGGGCGCGCGTGATGCGGCGGCTCGAGGAGGTGGCCTGATGCCAGTCCGGCGACCGAACGGCGTCCAGCCGCGGTCCGGTGCGCTGCGGCTGCTGGAGGCGGATTGCGCGCGCGCGCGGCGTCACCTCATGCGCGTCGATCCGCGGCTCGCGCCGCTCATCAGGCGCGTCGGACGCTGCCGGCTGCCTGACGCCGGAACCGGTGCGCCGTTCGCGCACCTGGTGCGCGCCATCCTGTCGCAGCAGTTGTCCGGCAAGGCGGCCAACACCATTCACGGCCGCGTGCTGGCGCTCGTCGAGCCGGCCGGCGGCCTCACGCCGGCGGGGTTGCTCGCGGTCGATCCCCTCGCCATCCGGGCGGCCGGCGTGAGCGGGCCCAAGATCGCCTACCTGCGCGACCTGGCCGCGCGTGTCGGTGATGGCCGGCTCGACCTCGACGTGCTCGATCACGCCAGGGACGAGGAGGTCATCGCGGCGATCACCGCGGTCAAGGGTCTCGGCCGCTGGTCTGCCGAGATGTTCCTGATGTTCCGCCTCAACCGGCCCGACGTCTTCCCGGTCGGCGACCTCGGGATCGTGAAGGGGGTCCAGCAGCTGCTGGGCATGAAGCGGCGCCCCGCGCCCCGCACCATGCTTCGCGTGGCCGAGGCCTGGCGCCCCTATCGATCCGTCGCGGCATGGTATCTCTGGCGGCTGCATGATTGATCCGCGCGCCAAGGGAGCGGCCGACGGGCTGCGACGTCAACTACCCGGGCCAGACAGGCGTATTCCCTAGGACATGATGCTCGTTCCCCGGCTCCTCCTGCGCAGTTTGTTGATTGCGGTCCCGGCCGCCCTGGTCGTCACGGCGGCCGTCGATCTGCTGCGCACGCGGGATTTGCGCATCAGCCTCGAACGCGTGGTGCGGTCGCAGATCAACGACCAGGTCAGGGAGCGCTGCGAGAGCGACCCCACGTGGTTCCTGACGGGGCCGCTCCTGAACCGGCCGCCGGGCGGGCAGTTCCAGAGCGCCGATCCCGATGCGCTCCCGCCGAGGCCGCGCGTGGACCCGCAGCCGTTCGAGCTGTTTGCCTACGACGAGGCGTTTCTCGGATCGGGTCCCGCGACGCCGCAGTTCCCGCGCGAGTTCCGTGCGCATCTGCGCACGACCGAGGAGCCCCTGATTGCCACCTACGATGCGCCCGGGCCCGGTCGGGGCGTTCAGGTCGCGATGCGGACTGGATGGATCGGCGGGCGGTGCCAGTACTTCCTCGGCCGCATGCACCCGCCGCCGGGCGTCTGGACGTCGAGAATCCTGATGTTCGCGGGACTGTTGTCGCTCTTCTTCGGCGCCGCGTTCCTCGGCGTGCTGAGCACGATGCGCCGCGTGCAGCGGTTGTCGAGCGACCAGCGCGAGGCCATGGCCGGCGGCTACGCGCCTGTCGCGCCCGACACCCGGAAGGACGAGCTGAGCGCGTTGTCATTCATGTTCAACGACGCGATGACCGAGCTGCAGCAGCGGCGGACGACGATTGACGATCAGGAAGCGGCGCTGAAGCGATTCGTGCAGGTCACCGAGGACGACATCGCGCGGACTGTCGCCTCGCTCCAGAGTGGCCTCGCGGCCGTCGCGCACGGCGGCGGCGACGCGCGGGCGCTGCTGGGCGACATGCACGATCTCGGGGCGCGCGTCGAGAACCTCGTGGCCGTTTCGAAGCTGCGGATGGCCGGCGCGCCCGAGCGCGCGCCTTTCGACCTCCGCGCGCTCGTCGCGCGCGTCGTCGATCGTCACGCGGCCATTGCGCGCGAGGCGGGCGTCTCGATAACCCCCTCGCTGCCGGAGACGTCGGTCCGCGTCGACGCGAATGAAACGCTCGTCGAGCGCGCCGTCTCCAACGTGATCGACAACGCGATTCGGTTCAACCGCCGCGGGGGCTCGGTGACCGTCGGACTCACGCGCGAGACATCGGGCGGCCGCTTCCGTCTCTGGGTCGCGGATACGGGGCCGGGCGTGTCCGAAGAGGCGTTCAAGGGGTTGACCGCGATTCGCCGGTTCCGCGGCGACGAGAGCCGGAACCGGCGGCCTGGCGCACCCGGACTCGGCCTCGCGGTCGCACGCGAAGTCGCGGACCGCTTCGGCTTGAAGCTCGAGATGCGCCGCCCCGGGGCCGGCGGGTTCGAAATCGAGTTCTCGGGCGCCGAGGTCTGACGCCGCCGCTAGCGCGCGGGCGGCGGCGGAGGGGGCGGCCCTTCGACGATCAGTGGATCGGGTACGTGGTTCGTGATCGGCTTCACGCGTCGCGAGTTCGAACGTAAGGGGAGTATCGCGGTCCCGGCGCGTGCGGCTCGATCTCGGCGGTGGGGCAGAGTATGCTCCTGACGATCCGGGGGAGCCTCATCATGATGTCCACTCGTCGTCATTCTCGCGTGCGTGTGATCTGCCTGGCGGCCTCGCTTGGCGCGGCCATTGTCGCGTCTGGTCTCTCATCGGACCGTCTCTCTGCGCAGCAGACGGGTGGGACGCCCACGTCGTCGATCAAGGCCGACCCACAGGACTGGATTCAGCTCTTCAACGGCAAGGACCTTACGGGCTGGACGCCCAAGTTCAAGGGCTCCGACATCGGCGTCAATCTCAACGACACGTTCCGAGTCGAGGCAGGCCTGCTCAAGGTCCGCTATGACAAGTGGGACAAGTTCACGAACGAGTTCGGGCACCTGTTCTACAAGGATCCGTTTTCGTACTACCTCATCGCGGCCGAGTATCGCTTCGTCGGCGACCAGGTCCCGGGCGGGCCCACCTGGGCCATCCGGAACAACGGCTTGATGCTGCACTCGCCCGATCCGAAGACCATGATGAAAGATCAGGACTTCCCGATCTCGATCGAAGTCCAGTTGCTCGGCGGCATCGGCGAGAAGCCCAGGACGACGCTGAATCTGTGCACGCCGGGGACGAACGTCGTGATGAACGGCAAGCTGCACACCACGCATTGCACCAACTCGACGTCCCAGACCTACGCCGGCGATCAGTGGGTGCGCGTGGAGGTGCTGCTGCACGGCGACGAGCTGGTGCGGCACATCATCGACGGGCAAACGGTCCTCGAGTACACGAAGCCGCAGATTGGCGGCGGGTCCGCCTCGCCGACCGATCCGGCCATCAAGGTGGACGGCACGCCGCTCACGGGCGGCTTCATCTCCATCCAGGCCGAGACGGCGCCGATTGATTACCGCAAGATCGAGGTGCTCAACCTCGAGGGCTGCATGGACAAGAGCTCCAAGCGGTACCGTTCGTACGTCGTCAAGAACAATCCGGCGATGTGCAAGTGATGGAGCCGCGGGGCTTCAGCCCTGCGGATCGCCGACGATCTATCGCCGGACGAATCGGCCCGTGACGGTGTTCCAGGCGTCGTTGGTCCGGTTGCCGGTGAAGATCATCGTGAAGCGCGTGCCGTCGGCGCTGAGCCACTTCGGTGTGAAGTTCCAGTAGAAGGTCGAGGCTTCGATGTGGGGGACGCCCCAGGCCTCTTCGTAGGCGACGGTCGTCCACGGTCCCCACGGTTCTGGTGCGTCGAAGAGACCCAGCTTGCCGACGTGCGTGTCCGAGTGCTCGGCCGCGAGCAGGTACCGGCGAAGGCCCGGGTTGTAGCTCACGCTGAGATTCCAGCCGACGCCGTTCGGATCCTCGAAGACGGGACGCTTCGCGGCGCGATCCGTGGTCCACGAGGCCTGTCCGGTGGTTGAGACGCCCGTGAAGAACTCGTAGCGCTGCTGATTGAGGATGGCGTCCTTCGGCACGCGCGAGAGGTAGACGCGGCCGGGCTGATGGACGTCGAACGTGTGCGCCGGCGTTTTCGTGGCGCGTCCCGGTCCCCACGCCGGATGGATGTAATAGGTGTAGACGTAGTCGTCACGGGCGCCGACATAGTCGCGACCGAAGTTCAGGAAGGTCGGGATCGTGAGCGCGTCGGCAAAGGTGAACGCCCAGTCGGCGGGCTGCCAGCTCGCGCCGTGGTCGTTCGACGTGGCCAGTCGCGACTGTTCGAGGTGAGGGTTCGGCTGGGGAACAACCCACATGTGCAGCACGCCATCCACCGACAGGATGCCGTAACTCTTCCCGCCGAACTGAGCCGTCCGGCCGGGCGCGACGCCGCCCCACACGTTCGTACCCGCGTAGTTGGACGCATCGCCTTCGATGCGGGCCACACCGAGCAGCACGCGTCCCTCGCTGTTCGTGCCACCGAACCCGCCGCCGTCACCCCACGCGCTGTACAGATGTCCATCGTCGGCCCACGTGGTCGGCCAGTTGTCGCTGCCGGGCGCATGGCGCTGATGCGTGCTGAAGTCGAACTCGACACGTGCGATGACGGGGCTCGGCGGGTACGGCGGCGCCAGCGCCTGGGCGCCCACCGTTACCAGCACGAGACCGAGCCACGTCAATCGCACGCGTCTATTTCCTCACGCTTCGCAGCCGCCGGGGTTCAGCCCGGCTGCGTTCGAAACGCGCACTTATATCATCGTCTCGATCGTCTCGAGACGCGCATAGCTCGCTTCCATCCCGTGCTCCATGCCGGTCGCCAGCATGGCCTCACGCGTGTTCGCGTCGGGCAGCGTCATGCGCATCGTCATCAGCGTGCCGGTGCCGTCCGGCGTGAAACACCGTATCGAGCCGGTCATAGTTCCGGGCCAACGCCTCTCGCATCATGACGAGCCATTGCTCGATGGCCCTCATGCCGTTTTCCTGCAGCCGGCGCGGCCGCTTTGTGCCCTCGACCCTCCGGGCGATCAGCCCCGCGGTTTCGAGGACCTTGCGACCCGAGCACTTCGTCAACCAGCGCGCATCGGGCGTTGTATACCTCTCGCGGGCTGGCAGATGATTTCCGGCCGCTTTCGCCAGAGGAGGCACGTGTGGGACCGCTAGGTGTTCCGGAGCTTGTGCTCGTGTTCGTCGTAATAGGCCTTCCGCTGCTGGTGGTCGTGGTCCTGTCCTACGGCGCTATCCGCGAAACGGGCGCGGAGCTTCGGCTACGCGTCGAGGCGCGAGTACTTGCGGGCGGTGCCCAGATCCGACGCGGAGCGGCGTGACGCGGCCGACCTCGCGCTGAAAGGGTTGGTGCTCTGCATGCTCGGGCTGCTTTTCGCGCCCCTGGTGCTCGCCGGACTCATTCCGCTGTTCGCTCGTGCAACGCCACCAGGGGCGGCTGTTTGGTCTGGTGCTGATGATGGTGCGCGAGCCAGCTGGCGCGGAAGAAGTCACTCAGGACGCCTTCGTGCGCGCCCACGCGAACATTCACCGTTACGACGATCAGCGCCCGTTCTACCCGTGGCTGGCCGCCATTGCGGTGCGTCTGGCGCAGAACTGGGTGCGCCATCACGGCCGGATGGTGCGGCGCGAAGGTGCGGCCCTCGAACTCGCGCCGGAGCCTGCCGCCGCGGCCGCCACGCTGACCACGCTGATCGCGAGTGAGCGCACGCGCCGGCTGTGGCAGGCGGTGGCCGCGCTCCCTTCCGGGGCAGCGCACGGTCGTGATGCTCTATTACCGGGACGAGATGGCCGTGCGCGACGTTGCGCTCGCGCTCGGCGTTACCACCGGAACGATCAAGACGCTGCTCTTCCGCGCGAGGCGCCACTTGCGTGGCCGCTCTACGTGGCTGGATTGTTCGCCGAGGTCGGGAGAGGCCGGCGATGACGACTCATTGCTGAGCGTCAATGGGATCGGCGCGCCGCCTCGCCAGGAAGTACCGCGTGGCGGGACCGGTACCTTCTTCCTCCACTGAGAAGCCTCCCTGCTCGAGCATGGCGCGCCACTCGACGGGATCCTGCCGGGGATGATGCGCGATGGCGTGGGGCGACACCAGCCACGTCCGCCACGTCACGTTCACGATCATCAACAGGAACTCGCCGTTCGGCTTGAGCACGCGGGCGACCTCGCCAATGGCTCGGATCGCGCCATTGCGACCCAGGTGGTCAATCGCGTACGCGCTGACGACGGCGTCGAAGGTGTCGTCGGGGAAGGGCATCGCACGCATGTCGCCCGTGTGCGTCGACGCGCGGTCGGCCACGCCGGCAATGCGCGCGTTCAGCATGAACCGTTCCGGCGTGTTGTCGTCGATGCCCCAGTAGCCCTCGTAGATATCGAGTCCGGTGACGGTGGTCCCGGGTCGCGCGAGCAGCACGCCAATCGCTGCGCGTCCCGACCCCGCGCCGGCGTCCAGCACGCGCCCCGCTCCGGACGCCAGAAACCGCTCCGTGGGCAGCGCCATCGGGCTGTTGATGCCGAAGGCGCTGTGAATGAGGATCACACCCGCCGCCGCCCAGGCGGCGACCAGTCCAGACAGCACGACGACCCATCTGGGCCATCGGCGCCAGACGGCGACCGCCCCGACCACGACCGCAATCGCGAGCGGCACGACGAGACCGTTGGCCACCACCCAGCTGTAACCGAAGTCGTATGCGCTGAACATGAGGAGAGGGTAGAGAACCCTCGCTGAACCCGTCCTGAATCGGCCGTTCAGCGCCGATTCAGCGTCGGGTGCGCTATAACGGGCCCATCGCCGTGCGAGTTCTCATTGTCGAAGACGAGCCAGCCCTGGCGCAGCAGATGGCCCACGCCCTCGGCGATGCGGGTTATGTCATCGATACCGCCGCGGACGGGGGCCGAGCCGATTTCGCCGTCCGGACCGAGAGCTACGACGCGATCCTTCTGGACCTGGGGCTGCCGGGCGTGGACGGGCTGACGCTGCTGCGCGGCTGGCGCGACACCGGCCTGTCGGTGCCCGTCCTCGTCCTGACGGCGCGCGGCAGCTGGCACGACAAGGTCACCGGCATCGACAGCGGGGCCGACGACTACGTCACCAAACCCTTTCACATCGAGGAAGTCCTGGCCCGCCTACGGGCGCTGCTCCGGCGCGCTGGCGGCCATGGCGCGCCGAGCCTTCAATGCGGTGCGATCGTGCTGGACCCGCGCGCGGCGCGCGTCACGCTGGCCGGGGCGCCAGTGCGCCTGACCAGTCACGAGTTCCGCGTGCTCTCGTATCTGATGCACCATCGGAATCGCGTCGTCGCGCAGGCTGAATTGACCGAACACCTCTACGCTCGCGACGCCGACCGCGACTCGAACACCGTCGAAGTGTTCATCGCGCGATTGCGCAAGAAGATCGGGGCCGGGGCCATCGAGACCGTGCGAGGCCTCGGCTACCGGATGGTGAACGGGTGACCCCGCGCTCGTTGCACTCCCGCCTGGTTGTCGGCGCGGCCATCTGGAGCGCCGGTCTGCTCGCGGTCGCCCTCGCCCTGGCGATCCTGTTCATCAACCGCTACCCGGCGCAGGGCCTGCTGATTCATCACGGCCTGCTCGCGGTGACCGGCGCCGTCCTGGTCACCGCCGGTGTGTCCGTCATCCGGCGCGGTCTGTCTCCGATCAGTCTGCTTCGCGAACGGCTGTCGGCCGTCCGCGACGGACGAACGGCACGGCTCGAAGGCGACTATCCCGCGGAGGTCGAGCCGCTCGTGGCGGACCTCAACACGCTGCTCGAGGATCGCGAGCGGAGCGTGGCCCGGGCCGCGGCGAGGGCGGGCGACCTGGCGCACGGCCTGAAGACACCGCTCGCCGTCCTGGCGCAGGAGATCCATCGGGCCGAAGCCGCCGGACAGGTCGATCTGGCTGGCGCGATCCGCCAGCAGGTGGATCGGATGCGGCGCCAGATCGACTCCCATCTCGCGCAGGCGCGGGCCGCGGCCTCGGGCCCGGCGTCGCGCGCGCACGCGGACGTCGGTGAGGTCGCGCGTGGGCTGGCGCGCACGATGGGTCGACTCTTCGCTGACCGCGCGCTCGCCATTGCCGTCGACGTGCCGGACAACCATCAGGCACGCGTTCCGGTCGAGGATCTCGAGGAGATGGTCGGCAACCTGCTCGACAACGCGTGCAAGTGGGCACAAACGCACGTCACCGTCTCGGCGTCGCTCGACGACGCCCGCTTGATCATCCTGGTGGACGACGACGGACCGGGTGTGGAGGCGTCGAAACGGGAGCAGGTCCTGCAGCGCGGGGTCCGCGCCGATGAGACCGCGCCGGGATCGGGCCTCGGACTGGCTATTGTGCGCGACCTCGCGGAGGCGTATGGCGGGGTCGTGACTCTGGAGATTTCACCAGACGGGGGTGTCCGTGCGCGGCTGACGCTGCCAGCGGTGGCATCGGAGAAGGACACCCGTCGTTAACCTCAACGCCTCTCGTTTGTTCTACTGAGCAGACGGCTCATGCAGAGTGGCCGTGTTGTCGCTGACGTTGGGCATCGGCGTCAATACCGCCATCTTCAGCGCCCTGAACGTTCTGCTCCTGCGGCCGATCTGGAAGTGTCCGCCGACCTCTGGATACCCCTGACCACATGGGCCCACCTGATCGGCAGCCCGCCAGGCTCACTGGCGACAACCATTGGATTCGGTGTCCGGGACGGCCCTGATCAGGGCACGCGTGCGACAATGCCGACACCATCAGAAGCGTTCTCTCTTGCGGCGTATGCCTCGGCGATGTTGGGCGTGTGTTTGCTCGCATGCGTGGTGCCGACGCCCACACGACGTCGAGGAGGCCGAATGGTTCTTACGCGACGTGACTTTCTGAGACGTGCCGCCGCGGTGGGCGGCGCGTCGCTCGTATACGAGGGGATGACCGGTCTCGGTCTGCTCGCCGCGCCGACACAGACACCGTTCGATCTGTCCGGCCGCGTCTCGGGTGTGCGCGTGCTCGTCCTTGGGGCCGGGCTGGCAGGACTCACCGTCGCCTACGAGCTCGGCAAGGTTGGCTACGACTGCCGCGTGCTCGAGGCGCGGGCACGGCCTGGCGGCCGCGTGTTCACGGTGCGTCGCGGCACCGTGAGCGAAGAGGACGACCCCGGTCAAACCGCCGCGTTCGATGACGGCCTCTACTTCAATGCCGGACCGATGCGGATCTCCCACCATCACCACACGACACTGGCCTACTGCCGCGAACTGCAGGTGCCGGTGGAGGTGTTCGCGGCGGACTCTGACGCCGCGTATCTGTTCCAGACCAGGTCGTCCACGCTCACCGGACGCCGGACACGCTTGCGCGAGGCCCGTGCCGACTTCGACGGCTACATCGCGGAGCTGCTGAGCAAGTCGCTGTCGCAGACGCCACTCGATCAACCGCTGACGAACGACGACCGCGACCGTCTGCTTGCGCACCTCCGGCGACTCGGCGCGCTTGACGACCAGCGGCAGTACCGCGGCTCGCCGCGGCGCAGCGGTTACGAACGGCAGTCGATGCCGCTGCCGTTGCGTGACTTACTCGGCGCGAATATCGACTTCTACCTGGGAATCGATTGGGATTCCCAACCGACGATGATGCAGGTCGTCGGCGGGATGGACCGGCTGCCGGCGGCGCTCGCGGCGCGCCTGCGGAATCGCGTCGTGTATCGCGCGGCCGTGCGCGAAATCCGGCAGGGCGAACGCGGTGTCTGGGTGATCTATGCAGATGCGAACGGGCGCCTGCGACGCGTCGATGCCGACTACTGTGTCTGCACCATCCCGCTGCCGGTGCTGAGTGGCCTTCCGAAGGACCTCTCACCGGCAGTGCAGTCGGCCATCGCTGCGGCCAGCTACGACGGCGCAGGCAAGATCGGCTTGCAGTTCAGCCGCCGGTTCTGGGAAGAAGACGACGAGATCTACGGCGGCAGAACATGGACTGACCAGGAGATTGGCCAGATCATCTATCCATCCCACGGCTTCAATGGACGTAAGGGTGTGCTGGTGGGCTACTACATGGATTTCAAGAGAACCATGCGCGCGCGTACCCCTGCCGAACGTCAGCGGGTGGCCCTCGAACAGGGCGCGCGCATTCATCCACAGTACGCGACGGAGTTCGAGACGGCGTTCTCCGTCTCCTGGCCCCGCGTCCCGTGGAGCCGCGGCTCATGGCGGTCCGAAACGGCTGCATCGGCCGATGCGCTCGCCGCGCTCCGGCGACCGGACGGCCGGGTCCACTTCGCCGGCGACTACATGACAACCATGAGTTCGTGGATGCAGGGAGCGTTTGAATCCGCCCGCGACGCCGTGCTGGCGATCCACGCGCGCGCACTCGCTCGAGCCTGATTACCTCGCCGCGTGCGAAGGTCTTCTGCGGCTAGTGGACCACCCCACCCAGATGTCGGCAGGTCTCATCGACCGGCAGGCGCCGCGCATGCCTGATCCGGCCCCGCCATCGACCGCAGCCGAGCCTCATGCTCGCGCACTGCGCCACTCGCCCGCGCTGCCGACCAGTTCCAGATGCGGATCGAGCGAGCGGCGTCCGGCGGCCAGCGCCGCAGCATACGTCGCGCGAGCGGACACTGCACGTCAGGCGGAAGAGTGGGGAGCGCCGCGATCAGTGCGGGCACCGCGTCCGCGCTCAGCGACGTCGCGTAGGCCACGTCGAATCGCACGGGCGCGTCCGCCGACGCCATCCGCGCCACGTTCGTGCGCGCGATCATCGCGTCCGGGTTGATGACGAACAGCAGCGCGACCGTCGCGAGACCCGATACCAGCGTTCCGAACGCGAACGAGTCCCGGCGGCCGCGCAGCACGGTCGCGGCGAGCCAGACCAGCATCGCGCCGATCCAGATCAGCAGCACCATCCCATAGAACCGCGACTCGGTGAGCCCGTAGCTGGCGTGATAGAGGCGCAGCCGCTGGAACGCGGAGGCCGTGATCGCGAGCACGAGCCCGATCTGCACGCCGGCGACGGCGCGGAAGACGAGGTCGTCCGGCCGGCGGCGACGTCGGAGGAGCCAGTCGGCCGCGAGCAGGACCGGCACGACGAGGCAGACCGCGAAGACCAGCTCGAAGAAGCCGCGCCGCGCGTACTCGGCGTACGTCAGATCGGACGTCACCTGGACGAGCGTGTCGCCGCCGAACAGGTAGCGGAACTGCACGACGACGAAGATCAGGAACAGCAGGTCGAGGGCTGCCAGGGCCGTCGCGACTTCCGTGATCCCGAGCGTGGGGCGTTTCGGCGTGAGGCCGAGCAGGGCACCGTCCCGCCAGAGGGCACGAAGCAGCGGCGGTTCGGTGCCCGTCAGGGATCCACGCAGGTAGCCGGTCGCGAGCCACGCGGAGATGGAGAACAGCAGCACGTGGCCCACGATCGGGCTGATGTCGATGCGCACGGCGTTCAGCACCAGATTCTCGAACACGGCGTCGGCCGACATGAACAGCGCCCCGAACACGGCGACGAGCGGAACGGCGATCGCGAGGCCGCGGGCGACGGCCGCGGCACGGCGCCACCCGGCTGTGCGGCCGGTCTCGACACGCACGGCCGCATCCACGAGCGCCAGCACGGCGGCCGTCCACGCGTGCAGGGCGCCCAGTGCCAGCGCGCCCGCGTATCGAAACACACCCGCGTGGCGCACCCACGACGCCGCGAGACGATGGGCCGCCAGCGCGAAGGTCAACGTCGCCGAGACCAGCGCGAACAGCTTCAGCGGCTCGGCGTCGCGCCACGCGAGTCCGGCGGCGAACATGACCCCGATCGCCAGCCACACGACGCGCCCGCGGTCCACTGCGAGTGCGGCGCGGCGGTGCAGCGCGAGCGCCGCGACCGCCACCGATGCGACCCAGAGCGACAGGTTCAGACTCACCGGGTCGGGAGCGCGCAGCAGGGCATCGCCCAGCGCACCGAGGGCCGCGCCTGCCACGAGCAACGGCGTGACGCTGGCGGGAGGCGCGGGATAGAGGTGAGCCGCCCCCGAGAGCGCCTGGCCAATGACGCCACTGTGGGAGTGCCCGTCGGACGCGCCGCGGCCGACTCTTTCGTCTTCGATCCGTCCACGACCCGCCCGCTCCGAAACCACGTCGTCACTCATACGTCTCGCCCACTCCTGTTCCCAGCTATCGGCACTGGGCACGCATCCGCTCGTCCTCTGCGGCCGGCGGCTGCCGGTGCGGTGCGGAAGGATCACCTGGGGGACCCCTCCGGGTCTTCACGGGGGCGTGAGCATTGCGTGAGATTCCGATGAGCGAGGCCGAGGGTGGGCTCCCGTACGGGTTGCGACGGGCCTCCGGCTCGCCGGGTGGTTGACGCATCCCGCCACAATTCCTGCGGCCTGGCCCCACTACCTCGGCGATGCAGTCGCGCTGATCGTGGTTCCGCTGCGATCATCCGGTCGCGGCGCGCAGGCCAAGTGGACGCGAGCAGCCACGAGCGAGCGAGTCGAGTTGAGTCGAGCATTCAGCGAGGTCTTCAAGGCACGCCGAAATGTCTCTTGGCGAAGGCGCGGCCGGAGCCAGATTTCAAGTAGCGTTCGAATCGTCTCGCAGTCGTCCGAGAGGGCGTTGCGGATTCTGCGATCAGGGGGACGTCGAGCGGTTGCGAAACATGCGTCAGAGTGGACCGCCTTCGCGGCGACGCCGCTGCGGCGAGACAGCCTCCGAGTGCAGGAACCTCGCGTTGTCGTGGCCGGCTTTGCCGGCTGGCTGGGAGGCAGGGAGTCTGCGCGGCCATAGCGCGACATGCCAATCGAATCAGGCCCTTCGCGCATAATGCGGCCCTAGACTGCCGCTTGAACTTGACTGCAGACTCTCGTTGTAAGCCGACGCGACATTTCTCCACGTCTATGCCGACGCTACGGAGTGCCGGGCGGCAACGCCGGCACGATTCCTTCGACGGTGCGCGATTTCCGACCCTGGCCGCGGCCCGCCTCGAACGCCATCTCGGTAGAGGCTGGGACGACATCGCGCTTCAGCTCGGCGTCCAGCGCCCGCCGTTCCGCGCTGCTCTCACGCATTTCGCGCGTCTTGATCATCCAGTACGCGGCGAACGACCACACTCCGAGCGTCTCGATCCAGAACGTGACGGTGTTCGCCGTTGTGGTGGGCCTGAATGCGAACGAAAGGACAACAGCCGCCGCTGGAGATGCAATCATCGCCAGGCCCGTCGACATGTACAGGCGCTCGTATTTGCGCCTGTTGTCCGGCGCCACAAGTTCGAGCGTATCTCCAGAGCGAAACAGACTTACATACGCAATGCACAGGAAAAACAGAACTGCCGATGTTCCGTGGAGCTTCGATACGAGCCTGCCTGCTTGACCGGTGGCTGCGGTCGGCAGGAGCGCGACGAACAGCGCAAAGACGCCGGCGAGGTTGAGGGCAATGTTCTCCTTGTTGCTGAAGCCTTTGTACAAGTACAGGCAAGCGGCGGCAGCAAGAAGCCCGCCGACGAAGATGTCTCGTGTGGTGAACCAGAGCAGCTTTGGTTTCGTGTGGTAATACGCGCTGATCGAGGGTTCCAGCCAGACACCGTGCAGGACGGCACCGGCCACCAGCACGAGGATCGGAAGCGCGATTCCGATCGCGGCAAGGCCGACGCGAAGACCATAGTAGGTCCACAGCATGTGTTCCTGTAACTCCGGGCTGGTCTTCAGTTCCTTCATGCCATGCTCCTGCGCAGCGATGTGCCGCGCGGCCCCGCAGAACTCAACTGTCACGTGCTGCGCGCGGATAGTACCACCCGGCGACCGCACGAAGCATTTCAGACTTGAATCGAGGTGGGAACCCGGCGTGACAGGTAAGAGATCGTGGTTCTCCTTGGTGGGTCCGATCCGCAGTGTGAAGCGCAAACGGCTGTAAGAGGACGCAACCACTGGCGACGAAGCGTCGAGCTCCGTGCACGTCATGACTTTCCCGCGCGATCGCCGTACTCCCAGTCGTAAGGCACGCCGGTATCGCCAAGAATGAACCGCACGAGATCAGCGAACCGCGCCTCGGCGCGAAGGTCGTTGGCCAGGAGCAACACGCAGCGGCGGCTACGCTCGAGGCAGACGAAGCTGTTGGCGGTCTGACCGTCATGGCCACCTTTATAGAAACCGGGGCCTTGGGGGCCTTCGAACACGATCACGCCCAATCCGGCCGCAAGATCGGGTCGCTGTTGGTCGGCCGGCAGGTAAGGGCCAAAGTTAGGGAACTGGTGCGCAGTGCCGATGTGCAAGGACGGCTTGACCATCTCGGCACGGGCGGCCGCCGACAGGCCCTCGCCACGGACCAGCGCGGCAATGAACTTCGAGAGGTCGCTGATCGTCGTGTCCATCGAGCCGGCGACGCGGACGTTGGATCGCTCGTCGTGTTCCACGGCCTCGCCCTTGTCGTTCCAGCCATCGGCCAAGTTCGGTCGGAAATCCGGCCGCCATTGGAGACTGGTCCGAGTCATCCCCAGCCGCGCGAAGATGGCGTTGGTCAGGTCCTTGACGTCGAGACCGAGTCCCTTCGCCTTGGCGCCGTTCTCGATTGTGAATTGCAAGAGGCTGAAGCCTTCGCCGGAATAGCTGTAACGAGAACCTGGCTCGAAGTGGATACGCAGCTTCTGGTCGGATTCAATGAACCAAAAATTGTGGAAGCCCGTGGAGTGAGTCAGCGCCATCCGCGCCGTGATCTTTCGCCAGCGCTCATCGCCGGCCAAGTCCCGATAGGGCCCGTACTTGGCCAGGTGCACCTGGCCTTCGCCATAGCTGATCAGCGGCCGCTCGAGGTAGTTGGCCAGAGGTGCATCGAGATTGAGCTTGCCTTCATCGACAAGAGTCAGCGCGGTGTACGCCATGACGGTCTTCGTGATCGAGGCGCCATACATCACCGTGTCGGCGAAGAGCGGCTCGCCTCTGGCGTTGCGCATTCCGTACGCCTGGACATAGGCGACACGGCCACCGTCGACGACAGCGATCGCCATGCCGTTGGCGCGCGTCTCGGCAAGCGCGGCTTGGACCTGCTGATCGATGTCGGTGGGCGTGGGTACAGCGGGAACAGACGCACAGCCTGTCACGCCGACCAAGAGGGATAAGGCCAAAGGTCGCGTCATGGTCCATGAGCGGTCGTCATCGAGATGATACCGGCTTAGCGAGGTTGGCTGAGAGAACGTCGTTCCTTAGGCACGGCCGAGCGCGAACAACCGCAAGGAAGTGCAACTCAGCGCGAGCCGCAGCAAGCTTTCGGCCGCGTTCCGATGCGTGATGACACGCGGAGTGTCAACTCGCCGCATCTTCCTCAAAAGTTGCGAATTTCCTAGGAATTCTTGGCGAGCGAAGGCTGGCTGGGAGGCAGGGAGTCCCAGACGCCGTATTCGCGAACGTCAATGGAATCAGGCGTTTCGCGGCTAACGCGGCCCGCGGCAATGATTTAGGGCTTTGCGGCTGTTCGCCGCGGCTTGCGCCTGCTTGCAACTGTTTGCGTCCGTTATGAATCGAATGACACCCAAAATGTCACCCGCTGCGAACGTCTCCCGAGTTCTCTCGTCAGAAACTCACGCTTGAAGGCCCTGCCATTGCGCTCCGCTAAACCCGACGGCGTCACTCGATACGTATCGTGTTTGGCTGGTGTTAGGGACGGAATTCGCAACAGGCTGATCCCTGCCGCTCTGAGAAATCCTATGCCGTTCGCATGGCTACCATCGGCTGAACCGACGCGGCGCGGCGTGCAGGGGCGAGGCTGGCCAAGACTGCGACGAGTACGGCGATCGCGGCGCCGACGACGTAAGCCAGGGGTTCCACGTTGCTCAGCGGGATGCCCATATTGTCGCCATTGACGCGGATGAAGGCGGCCGTGAGGATGACTCCGACGACCACGCCCGGCAGCACGAGTTTCACGACGTCGAACAAGACCATGCCGAGCACGCGGCGTCGCGAGGCGCCCAGCGCGACGCGCACCGCAAGCTCGCGCGTACGTGTCGCGACCATCAATCCGACGACGCCGTAGATTCCAAGCGCCGAGAGCGTCAGGATGACGCTGCCTGCAATACCCGCGACGGCCGACTGCGTCAGGAAGTCATCCACACTGTGCTTCCGGAGCCACACTCCCGTGACCACCTTGGGATAAG
>CAZFAT010000034.1:0-6508 GCA_964517075.1 uncultured Solibacteraceae bacterium | reverse complement strand
GCCGGCGCGGCCGGCGCCCCGGGTGCCGCGCCAGCGCCACCGCGTCCGGCGCCACCCGCGCGTCCCGGCCCCGCGCCGCGACCGCGCCCGGCCGGCGCGACGAGCACTTGGGTGATCCGCACGGTGACGCTGTTCGTCGTCGAGCCTGTCGTCGCCGTGTGCCGGTAGTTGCGCGTGTCACCGGGCAGCAGGGGCTCGGGGATGAACGCGAGCAACGTGCGCGCCGTCTGGCTGATGCGCCCGTCGGGGATCTGGTTGTCAGCGAACGGTTGCCCTGTCTGTGGATCGATGATGGCCACCGGGCTCGCGGAGAAATCGCCGCGGCGGAAGTCCAGGCTCGGCACGGTGGCGTACTGGTCGTACAAGTCGCTGTTGTTGTTGCCGGTGTACGAGACGTTGAAGGTCGTGCGGTTCGACGCGTTCGCGTAGAGACCGGGAATCTTCAGGGGCCCACCGATCGTCATCGAGTAGTTCTGCTGCAGGTAGTCGCGCTCGGGTCTCGCGGTGTCGCGCAGCGGGTAGGGCGCGGCGTTCAGCATCGATCCGCTCATGCCGTACGTGGCGTTCACCTGCAGCCGGCCGCCGCCGCCCGCACGCCCGCCGCCGAGGCCGCCTCGTCCGCCGAAACCGCCGCCGCCTCCGCGGCCGCCGCCTGGCGCCTGCTCCCCGCCGAAGGCCCCGGCACCCGCCGGGCCGCCGGCGCCCTGAGTGAGGAGGTTCGGTCCGAACTCCCCTTCGCCCAATCCGAAATCGCCGCGCGCGAGCGCCTGCAAACGGTCGTTCAGCATGATGCGGTCGAGTTCGACCATCGTCCCGTTCACAGTGATTGATTCCAGGGGCGCGTCGAGAGAGAACCCGGTGGGCAGGAGGCTGGCGGCCGGATCATCGGCGACACCGCCCGCGCCGGCGGTGAGCATCGTCGCAGCTGAGGCAGCGTCCGCCGGGGATCCTTCCGCCTGCTGGACCGCGAGCGTCTCGAAGCGCGGTCCTGCGCCACCCTGACGCCCCCCGCGCCCTCGACCTGGATTGGCGGGCTGCGCCGCCGCGGCGGCCGGGGGCGCGGGCGTCGTGACGACTACGGGCGCGGCGCCTGCGGTCCGCGACGCCAGCGCCAGCGTGGCATCCATCTGCACCTCGCAGGGCGGCGCGCTGAGCGTGACCTCCCGCTCGAAGCGCGCGAACGCGGTCAGCTCGATTCGCAGCAGGTACCGGCCTGGCTCCAGGCGGACCGCATACTCGCCCTGGCCATCGGTCGAGGTCATCGACACCGGCTTGTCGTCGACGAGCGCGGTGACCACGGCGCCGGGCAGGAGGACGTCGCCACTCGTGGCCCGGCCAACGACGCGGCACGGCCGCGTGGCCGTCGCGGGGGCCGGCAATTGCTCGAACGCACCCGCGGCCGCGCTCCCGGCAGTGAAGGCGCCGCCGAGCACGGCGAGGAATACCCAACCGCGGAACGACACCGGCATGCTGGGATGGTTACGCCGATTCTCGACGGGATGTTTCGGAGCGTCCAGCTGTCACCCGCAGCCACACATAGACCGGCAACCCGGCGAGCAGCATCAGGAACCCGTAGAACACGGTCTCGGCGCCGGCGCCGTAGATCGCGAACATGGCGAACACGAACGCGAGCACGCTGACGATTGCCGCACCACCGACGGGGCGCGGCTGACCGGGCATGAGCCACACGGCCAGCGAGCAGAACGCGTACGGAATGAGCGAACTGAGCGTGGCCAGCAGAATGATGAAGGTGAAGAGGTCGACCAGGCCGCGGGCGTAGTTCATCGCGACGAGCGCCGACGCGAGGGCGCCGGCGACCACCATCGAGGCCACGGGCGTGCCGCGCGCGGACACGCGCCCGAAGAGGGACGGAAACAGCCCGTCGTTGGCTGCCGCCATCGGCAGCTGTCCACAGATGAGCACCCATCCGTTGAGCGCGCCGAAACACGAGATGGCCGCGCCGAGCGCGACGAGCTGGGCGGCGCCCTGTCCGAACAGCCGCCGCGCGCCGTCCGCGAACGGCGCAGTGGATTGGCCCAGCGCCTCGCCGGGCACCAGGCTCATCACGCCCACCGTCGCCACGATGTAGATGATGGCCGCGGCGACGGTGCCGGCCAGGGTGGCGCGCGGAATGGTGCGCGCGGGATTCGCCACGCTGTCCGCCGGAATCGTCGCGCACTCGAGGCCGAGGAACGCCCACAGCGTCAGCGTCATGGCCGCGACAATCTGGCCGCTCACGGAGACCGCGGAAGCCGGCGGCACGGAGAACGCTTCGGGGTTCAGATAAAACAGGCCGCCGATGCCGACGACGACGAGCGGGAGAAGTTTCAGCACGAGCGTGGCGATCTGCGTGCGGGCGGCGGCCCGCACGCCGATGGCGTTGACGCCGACGAGCACCCAGAGCGCGGCCACGGCGAGCAGCGCGGCCGAAGCCGGCGCCCGGACCAGCCCGGGCATGAACGGATCCAGATAGCCGACGAATGCGACGGCCAACGCGGCGAGCGACGCGACTGACGACCCCCAGTAGCCCCAGGCGACGAGAAAGCCCGGGACGTCGCCAAACGCGCTGCGCGTATACGCGTAGAGGCCGCCCGCGGCGGGGAGTTGGCGCGCCAGTCGGGCGAACACGAGCGCCAGCATGACCGCGCCGGCGGCGGACAGCAGCCAGCCGGCGAGACTCAGTCCGCGATACGCCGCGAGCGAGGCCGGCAGCAGGAAGACGCCCGAGCCGATCATGTTGCCCATCACGATCGCCACGGCCGACCAGAAGCCGAGCACGCGTGGGGAGCCGGCGGCCGGAACGGCGTGGGCGGGCATCAGGACGCGGCGATTGTAGCCTTTCGCTGCCGCGGCCTCTGAAATGACGGAAAATACGTTGGGTGTATTTCCTTTCCGCAGTTGCCGGCGTCGCGCTCGCCATCGCGCAGCTGGCCGTGGCGACCGATGGCGAACGTGCCTTCCTCAGTCGCGTCCGCCGCCTGACCGTGGAGGGCCAGCGCGCCGGCGAGGGCTACTGGTCGCCGGATGGACGACGTCTGGTCTTCCAGAGCGAACGCGATCCGGCCAACCCCTTCTACCAGATCTTCGTCCTCGACCTGTCGTCCGGCGACGTCAAACGCATCTCGCCCGGCACCGGCAAAACGACCTGCGCGTTCTTCCGGCCAGGGACCGACCAGATTCTGTTCTCGTCGACGCACGCCGATCCGCGATCCGGGCAGTTGCAGCAGGACGAGCTGGCGTTCCGCACGTCGGGACAACAGCGCCGGTACGCGTGGGACTACGACGAGGCCATGGACATCTACGCGGTCAGCGAAGCGACCGGCCGGCTCGCGAGGCTCACCACCGCGCGCGGCTACGACGCCGAAGCCAGCTACTCGCCCGATGGCCAGTGGATTGTCTTCTCGTCCACGCGCGAGGCCTACACGGGCGCGCTGACCGATGCCGAGCGGAAGATCCTCGCCACCGACCCGAGCTACTTCGGTGAGATCTACGTCATGCGCGCCGACGGCACCGGCGTGCGCCGGCTGACGGCCGTGCCGGGCTACGACGGCGGACCGTTCTTCACCCACGACGGCGCGCGCGTCGTCTGGCGCCGCTTCGACGAGCGCGGCCTCATCGCCGACGTGTGGACCATGAAGCCGGATGGCACCGACGCGCGGCAGCTCACCGACTTCGGCGCGATGAGCTGGGCGCCCTACGAGCATCCGTCGGGCGAGTACGTCTTCTTCGCCTCCAACAAGCTCGGCTTCGAGAACTTCGAGCTGTTCATCGTCGATGCCGGGGGCACGACGGAGCCGGTGCGGGTCACCTTTACGGACGGGTTCGACGGACTGCCCGCGCCCTCCCCCGATGGCACCATGCTCGCGTGGACGTCGACGCGCGGAGGCGGATCGGGCGGGCAGATCTACCTCGCCGGGTGGAATCACGAACACGCACGAGCGGCGCTGCGCACGGCGCCGTCACGAAGGAGACAGCCGTGACGACACGACTCCGAGCGCATCGCGTCCTGATCGCCGCCGCGTGCGTGGCGGCCCTGGCGCCCGCGCCGCTGACCGGCCAGTCGGCGGCCACCGTCGAGCGCGCACGCGAGATCGTCACCGCGCTCTCGAGCGAGCGCCTCGGCGGCCGCCTCGCCGGCTCCGAGGGTGAGCGTCTGGCGGCCGAGATTCTGATCACCCACCTGAAGCGCATTGGCGCGGCGCCGTTGCCCGGCCGCTCGGACTACCGTTTCCCCTTCGAGTTCACGGCGGGCGCGCGCGATGGCGGCTCCTCTCTCGTCGTCGCCGCCGGCGGCAGCCCGCGACGGTTCGCAGGCACCAGCGCCATTCAGGCGCTGTCCTTCACCGACGACGCGGCGGTCACGGGTCCGGCGGTGTTCGCGGGCTACGGACTGGTCGTACCCGACACGCAGGGCTTCAGCTACGACAGCTACGCCGGCCTCGACGTCACGGACAAGGTGGTCGTCGTGCTTCGCTACTTTCCGGAGGATGCCGAGGCGGACGTCAAGGCGGTGCTCGCCCGGTACGCGGGGCTGCGGTACAAGGCGATGGCCGCCCGCGAGCGCGGCGCGAAGGCGCTCGTCGTCGTCACCGGTCCGCGATCGCCCAACGCCGGACTGCCGGTGCCGATGACCTTCGACACGGCGCCGGCCGGATCGGGCATCGTCGCCGTGAGCGTGAACGGCGAGGCCGGCGCGGCGCTGTTCCGTGGGGCGCCGCAGACACTCGCGGACGCACAGCGCGCGCTGGACGGCGGCAACCCGCACGTGGCCGGCTTCGCGCTGCCCGGCATCACCGCGACGGTCACCGGTCGTGTGCGGCGCGAGCGGCGCACGGCGTACAACGTGCTCGCCTACCTGCCCGCCACCGAGGGCCCGGCCGCCACCAGGCCGTGGGTCGCGATCGGCGCGCACTACGATCACCTGGGCCGCGGCGATCACGGCAGTTCGCTCGGCGGCGACGCGGATGCCGGGCGCGTTCATGCGGGCGCCGACGACAACGCGTCAGGAAGCGCAGCCGTACTCGCCGCTGCCGCCCGGCTGGCCGCGCCGCCGCGCCGCCGGCACGTGCTGATGGCGTTCTGGTCGGCCGAGGAACTGGGCCTGGTCGGGTCGGCCGCGTTCGTGGCCGACCCGCCCTTCCCCATCGATCGGCTCGCGGCGTATCTCAACTTCGACATGGTCGGCCGCATGCGCGACAACAAGCTGAGCGTGCAGGCCACGGGATCGAGCCCGGCGTGGCCGCGCCTGATCGAACAGACCAACGTGGTCGCGGGCTTCGATCTGCAGGTGCAGTCCGACCCATACCTGCCGACCGACAGCGCGAGCTTCAATCAGGCCGAGGTGCCGACGCTCAGCTTCTTCACCGGCACCCACACGGACTACCACCGCCCGACGGACACGGCGGCCGCCATTGCCTACGAGGATCTCGATCGGGTGGCGGCCTTCGGCGCGGCCATCGCGCGCCGGATCGCGAACGCGGACGAGCCGCCCGCCTTCGCGCGCGTCGAGCGGCCTACGGCACCGGCCGGCGCACGGTCCGGGCTCCGACTCTTCACCGGCACGATCCCCGACTACTCGACGGAGACGAAGGGGCTGCTGCTGAGCGGGGTGATCGCCGGCGGACCAGCGGAGCAAGCGGGCCTCACGGCCGGTGACGTCATCATCGAAATCGCGGGCCGGTCGATCGCGAACATCTACGACTACACCTACGCGCTCGACGTGCTGAAGGTCGGCGAACCGGCCCGCGTGATCTACCTGCGCAAGGGCGAGCGGCGGGAAACCACGCTGACGCCGACGGCCAGAAAATAGCGGCAGAACATGAAAACGCCCGGCCTCGGGCGTTCCGCGCGAGGACCGGGCGTTTCACAACGTGCGTCTGCACGTGTCCTGGCAGGAACCAGGACTCTTCTGTTGCTGTTCAGTTGTCGTGTGAGGTCGTGCGCATCGCCGCTACGGATTCGAGCGACGTGCGCCTTTCTGGCCCGGTGGCTCACCCATACGAACCTCCACGTGACAGATGACGTGGCAAGTGTCAGGAATACGCCTCGTGGACACGGATGTCAAGCGACGAATTCGTCGCGCGATGCGACCGCGCGAGCGCAGCGACCGCACGGTTCAGCGCCTCGCCGGTTGACTGACGTTGCACCTCGAACGATGAGATGCCGGCCGTCAGGGGACCGTGGCTGAATCGTGACAGAATCCGGGAGGTCTCGTTGATCGCGAGCCGCGGCTCGCGCCTACCCTTGGTGCCATGACACGCGCCACTTGCCTTGTGCTTCCGCTAGTTCTGCCCGTTGCCCTGCTCGCGCAGAACTCGTCTCCGCCATCCCCCGACGTGCTCCTCAAACAGGCCATGCAACTGGAGCAGGTCGATGGCGACCTCCCGGGCGCGATCGCCCTTTACAGAAGAATCCTGGAGACACGCGCGGGCGACGCCACCTTGGCCACCGCGTCAGTCCGCCTCGCCGGCCTCTACGAACGCCAGGGCGATCGTGCCGCCGCGCGTGA
>CAZFAT010000033.1:0-2850 GCA_964517075.1 uncultured Solibacteraceae bacterium | reverse complement strand
CTACACCGTGAACGCCTGGGCCGCCGAGCCGGTCGTCGTCCAGCCGATGGCGTTCACCTGGGACGACCGCGGCCGGCTCTGGGTCGCCGAGAACCTCGACTACGAGACGCGCGGGCGCGGCTTCTCCAACGACGGCACCAGCCGCATCGTCATTCTCGAAGACACCGATCGCGATGGCGTGTCGGATCGCCGTACGGTGTTCATGGAGGGCATCATCTTCCCGTCCGCGCTGGCCGTGGGATTCGGTGGCGTGTTCGTCGGCGCGCCGCCCAATCTGCTGTTCGTCCCGGACCGGAATGGCGACGACAAGGCCGACCTCGCCGACATCGAGGTTCGCCTGACCGGATGGGGCATCCAGGATCGCCATGAAGTGATGAACAGCTTCCACTGGGGGCCGGACGGATGGCTCTACGGCCTGCAGGGCTACGCCACGAATTCCAACGTTCGCAAGCCGGTTGGCAAGGGCCGGCTCTTCACGCGCCAGGATCCGTTTCCCGCCGACATCCTCGCCGGCGAGGGTGTCCGGATCAACGGCGGCGTGTGGCGCTATCACCCGACCAAGGACCTCTTCGAGGTCGTGGCGCACGGCTTCAGCAACCCGTGGGGCATCGATCACGACGCCAAGGGGCAGCTGCTCATCACGGCCTGTGTGATTCCGCATCTCTGGCACGTGGTGCCCGGCGGCATCTACCAGCGGCAGGGCGGGCAGCACTTCAATCCGTACGTCTACGCGGACATCCAGACGATCGCCGATCACCGCCATCGTTCCGCGCACGGCGGGGCGCGCGGGTACCAGTCCGACGCGTATCCCGCCTCCGAGCGCGGCCGCGTGTTCATGGCCAATATCCACGAGCACGCCGTGCTGTCCGATGTGCTCGAGCGGCGCGGCTCGAGCTTCACCGCCCGCCACGGCGACGAAGTACTGATGGCGAACAACGCGCACTGGATCGGGTTCAGCCTGGAAGTCGGCCCCGACGGCGCGGTGTACGTCCTCGACTGGCACGATCCGGAGATCTGCGGCAACAACGTCCAGCACAAGGACACCGGCCGTATCTATCGCATCACCCCGTCGACGTCGCTCGCGCAGACGTGGGACGGCCGCTACGCGGATCTGGGACGCATGACCGACCGGCAGCTGGCGGACCTGCAGGCCAGTCCCAGCGACTGGCACGCACGTCGCGCCCGCGTCGTCTTGCAGGGGCGCGCGGCCGCCGGCCGCCTGGCGGCCGACACGCCGGACACGCTCCGGCGGATGTTCCGCGAGCACGACAACCCCGACGTGCGCCTCCGGGCGATGTGGACGCTGCACATCACCGGCGGCTGGACGCCGGAAGGGCTCGGCGAGACGCTGCGCGATCGCGACGAGTACGTGCGCGCGTGGGCCGTCCAGTTTCTGACCGAGGATCGCTCGCCGGCGCCGGCCGCGCTCGAACGCTTCGTCCGCATGGCGCGCGACGATCGGTCGCCCGTCGTACGGCTCTACCTGGCGTCCGCGCTGCAACGGCTGGATCCGGCGTCCCGCTGGGCGATCGCCGGATCGCTGATGCGGCGGGCCGAGGATGCCGGCGATCACAATCTGCCCACCATGGTGTGGCTGGGCATCGAGCCGCTCGTCCAGGCCGATGCCACGCGGGCTCTCGATCATGCGTCCGAGAGTGGCATCCCCCAGCTCGCGCGCTTCATCGCGCGCCGGCTCGTGGATGCCAACGTCCTCGATCCGCTGGTGGCGACGATTGCGCGCGAGCCGCGGACCGTGGCCAGCCTGCTCGACGGCATGCGCGACGGGCTCGCAGGGCGTTCCGACGTGGCGACGCCGGCCGGCTGGCCGGCTGCGCTCACGCGGCTCCAGCGTTCGAACGCGCGCGTGGCCGGCGCGGCCGCCGAGGTCGCGCGGCATTTTGGCGACGCCGAAACGAGCCTGCGCAATCTCGCCACCGTGCGCAGCGCCTCGGAGTCCGTCGAGAACCGCCGGCGCGCGCTGGTCGCCCTCGCCGCGCGGCGCCGGCCGCAACTGGCGGCCGACCTGCCGGCGCTAATCGACGTGCCGGACCTGCGCGTGGACGCGATCCGCGCGGTCGCCGCGTTCGACAACGCCGGCCTGGCGAAACTGCTGATCTCGCGCTATGCGAGCTTCACGGCCGCCGAGCGCGCGGAAGCCCTGCAGGCGCTGGCGTCGCGCGCCACCTCCGGCCGTCTGCTCACGGCCGCTATCGAGGCGGGCACGGTGCCGCGCCGCGACGTTCCGCCCCACATCGCGCGGCAGCTCCGGCGCGTCGTCGGTACCCAGTTCACCTCCGTCTGGGGACCTGTGGAGCCGGACACGGTGGAAGACAAAGTGCTGGCGAAATATCGCGTCCTGCTGACCGACGCGTCGATTGCCGGCGCGAATCCCGCGCGCGGGCGCGTCGTCTTCCAGCAGACGTGCGGGTCGTGCCATCAGATGTACGGCGAAGGCGGGACGATCGGACCGGACCTCACCGGATCGAACCGCGCGAACCTGGACTACCTGCTCTTCAATGTTCTCAATCCCAACGGCGATGTCCCTGACGCCTATCGCCTGGCCGTCATCACGACGCGCGACGGCCGGACGTTGAGCGGGAACATCACCTCCGAAACCGAACGGCAGGTGACCCTCCGCACGGTGGGCCAGGAGGCGGTGGTGATCAACACCGCGGACATCCAGTCGCGCGAAGTCACACCGGTGTCGATGATGCCCACGGGCCTCCTCGACTCGCTTGAGGCCGGGCAGATTCTCGACCTGCTCGCCTTTCTCGAGGCCAATGGTGATCCGGAGCACCGCAGCTTCGAGCCATAGGTCCCGCAAAAGGACTCCGCAGGGCGCGAGATGCC
>CAZFAT010000032.1:0-3873 GCA_964517075.1 uncultured Solibacteraceae bacterium | reverse complement strand
GTCCTTCGACTCGCCGTCGAGCAGCTTGACGAGCGTCTTCACCGTGACCGGTTCGGGCGCGGCGAAGATCATCGCCTCGATGATGGGCTTCAGGTCAGACATGCGCGGCGATCATCTTACTCGGCTGGCGCCTTGGGTGGCGCCAGCTCCGCGGGCCCCGCTTCGGGCGCCGATGCCGACGGCGCCGGCGCGTCCGAGGCCGGCGGCGAGACGCGGTAGATGCGGATGGGACCCGCGCTGCCGGGCTGGATGACGCGCACCCGGCGCAGGCGAATCATCTCGAGCAGCGCGAGAAACGTCACGATCATGCCGCTGCGGGTCTCGATGTCGGCAAACAGTTCCTCGAAGCCGCAGGCCACGGTATCCGACAGCCGCGCCATCAACTGCTCGATGCGCGCCTCGATCGAGATCTGCTCGGGCGGCAGCGGCACGTACGGCCGGCGCCGCGCGCGCTCGAGCACCGACCGGAACGCCGTCATGAGGCTGAAGAGATCCACCTCGATCTCGGGCTCCGGCGCCTCGCCCACGACGTCGGCCACCCGCTCGTCGGGCCGGCCCCACTGCGCGCTCCGCTGGATTTCCTTCTCGTGCAGCAGTTCGGCCGCCGCCTTGAACCGCTGGTGCTCGATCAGCCGTCGGACCAGCGCTTCGCGCGGGTCCTCGTCCGGCTGTTCCTGCGAGGGATCCGGCCGCGGCAGGAGGGTGCGCGACTTGATGTGAATCAGCGTCGCCGCCATGACCAGGAACTCCCCGGCCACGTCGAGGTTCAGCTCCGTCAGAATGTCGAGGTACTCCAGATACTGCTGCGTGACCGCCGCAATCGGGATGTCATAGATGTCCATCTCGTTCTGCTTGATGAGGTGCAGAAGCAGATCGAGCGGCCCTTCGAAGTTCTGCAGGCGAACCGGATAGGCGCTGACGGACGACTCGAAGGAGGAATCTTGCATCTGGCTATTGGCTATCGGTTAGTGGCTATCGCGAACGTGCTATTGGGTTATTGACGGGCTATTGAGTTATTGGGCTATTGAAGGATGCCCTGTCCAATCAGTACCGAAGTCTGACCGCCTGCCGCACCTTGTCCATCGTCGCTTCGGCGATGCCGCGGGCGGCGCGGGAGCCCTCGATCAGCATGTCACGCAGCAGGCCGGGCTTGGCGAGGGCCGTGGCCCGCCGCTCGCGGATCGGATCCAGCCGCGCGTTGATCGCCGCGGCCAGCTTCGTCTTCACCTCGACGTCGCCGACCGTGCCGGTCCGGTACCGCGTCTTGAGATCCTCGACCTCCTCGCGATTCGGGTTGAACGCGTCGTGGTAGATGAACACCGGGTTGCCTTCGACCGTGCCCGGAATGTCCGCACGCACCCGCTTCGGGTCCGTGTACATCTGTCGCACCTTCTTGACGACGGTCTCCGCCGTGTCCGAGAGGTCGATGGTGTTGCCGTAGCTCTTGCTCATCTTGCGGTTGTCGAGCCCGGGCAGCCGCGAGGTCGGCGTCAGCAGCGGCTGCGGCTCGACGAACACCTCGCCGTAGAAGTTGTGGAACCGCCGGACCACTTCCCGCGACAGCTCGAGGTGCGGCACCTGATCGTCGCCCACCGGGACGTAGTTGGCCTGGTACATGACCACATCCGCGGTCTGGAGCAGTGGATAGCCGAGGAAGCCGATATTCGACAAATCCCGATCGGTGAGCTGCTCGACCTGTTCCTTGTAGGTCGGCACGCGCTCGAGCCACGGCACCGGCGTGACCATCTGCAGCAGCAGGTACAACTCGGCATGCTCGGGCACGAGCGACTGCACGAAGAGCGTGCTCTGGGCGGGATCGACCCCGGCGCCGATCCAGTCGGCCGCATTGTCCAGGGCGTACTCCGTAATCTGGCCCGTCGACGCGTACTCGCTCGTGAGCGCGTGCCAGTCGGCCACGAAGTAGAAGCACTCGTAGCGCGCCTGCAACTCCACCCAGTTCTGCAGGGCGCCGACCAGATGGCCCAGGTGCAGCCGGCCCGTCGGCCGCATCCCCGAGACGACGCGCTGGCGGGTCACAGCAGCCACCGGAGCACCACCGTCTGGACGGGCCCCACGAGCGTCCACAGCGCCCCGGTGAACAGCAGCGCGTACAAGATCAAGAAACCGTACGGGCGAATCTGGTCGATGAGCCGCGCGGCGCTTTCGGGAACGAACCCGGCGAGCACGTTGCCGCCGTCCAGCGGCGGAATCGGCAGCAGGTTGAACACCGCCAGCAGCACGTTCAGCCGCACGGCCAGCCCCAGGAGCGCCGTGCCCCGCGAGTCGCCCACGAAACCGCCCGTACTGCTCGTCCAGGCGCTCAACACGAACGCGGCAGCGATGGCGATGACGAGATTGCTGATGGGACCCGCCACCGCCACCAGCGCGAAGTCCCGCCGCGGCGCCCCGAGACGGTTCATGTTCACCGGCACGGGCTTGGCCCACCCGAGCAGCGGCAACCCCGACAGAATCGCGATCAGCGGAAACAGCACGGTCCCAATCCAGTCGATGTGGGCCAGCGGATTGAGCGTCAGCCGCCCGAGCGCCCGGGCCGTCGGATCGCCCAGCCGATCGGCCGTCCACGCATGCGCCGCTTCGTGGACCGAGAGCGACAGGATCAGGATCGCGAACAGGGGGACGAGAACGTTGAGATCCGGCAAGCGGAGAGAGACTGTACCACGATGATGCCGGCAAAAGCTTCACATGAAGCTCATGAAGACGTGAAGGCACGCGTGCAGCGTGGGCACCGGCAGACGGGCGGCCGGCGGCCGCGCGGCCGTCCTTCATGCCCTTCAGGACGTCATGTTTGACGTGATCTATCGAGTCTGCCCGAAGTGCCGCAGCACGGCGTCCGCGGCGCGCGCGCCAACGAGCCGCTCGAGATCGGCCCGGCTCGCCCGGCGGACACCGGCCACCGACCCGAACACCGTGAGCAGCTGCTTGCGGCGCCGGGCGCCGATACCCGCCACCTCGTCCAGCTCCGATCGCAGCGTCCGGGCCGACCGGCGGCGCCGGTGGAAGGTGATCGCGAAGCGGTGCGCCTCGTCGCGAATCCGCTGCAGCAGCCGGAGGGCGGCGGACTCGCGCGGCAGCGCGACGCCCTCGGCGCGGTCGCGCGTGAACAGCAGCTCCTCCTGCTTGGCGAGCCCGACGACGACGAGCCCCTCGAGGCCGAGTTCGGCCAGCGCGGCATACGCGGCCGTCACCTGCCCCTTGCCGCCATCGATCAGCACGAGATCGGGGAACGGTCCGCCCTGCTCCAGCACGCGCCGGTAGCGTCGCAGGACGACCTCGTGCATCGCCGCGAAGTCGTCGGGCAGGTCCGCCGCGCGCGTGGCGGCGGTCCGGTCGCCGCGAATGTGGAAGCGCCGGTACTCGCCGCGGCGCAGGCGTCCTTCCAGGGCCACGACCATCGCGGCCACGGTGTCGCGCCCCTGCAGCGTCGAGATATCGAAACAGTCGATGCGCCGTGGCAGCGCCGGCAGGTTCAGCAGGATCCGCAGGGCGTCCAGCGCCTCGAACGCCGCCCCCGCGCCTTCACCGAAGTGCGACTGCCAGGCCACGGCCGCATTGCGCATCGCCAGGTCGATGAGCCCACGCTTGCCGCCGCGCTGCGGCACCAGGATCCGCACCCGCCGCCCGGCCTGGCTGGACAGCCACGTCTCGATGGTGCGCCGCTCCTCGTCGGCAATAACGGAGGGCAGATGGACTTCGGGCGGCGCCGGCCGCTCGGCGTAGAACTGCTGCAGCGCCTGCACCAGGAGGCCAGGCACCGGATCGCCCGGCGCCGCGCCGCGCTCGGGCGTGGCCAGGGAGGCGTCGCCCCCCTCAGCCACCAGCTGCACGCGATCGTGCACCCGCCCCCGTCGCATC
>CAZFAT010000031.1:0-4588 GCA_964517075.1 uncultured Solibacteraceae bacterium | reverse complement strand
CTATCTGCCGCGGCTGGTGAGCCCGATCACTGGCGTCGAGGAGGCGGTCCCGACGCGCGTCAGCTACATCTTCGAGCCGACGCCCGCCAACATGACACGCTGGCTCCGGTGGTGGCGATTCGCGAACGTGGAGCAGGCGCTCACGTTCGCCCTCATGACCATCGTCACGATCTGCCTGACCTCGATGCTGGCCCACTCACTCGTCTACGGCCAGCCGGGGCTGCAGAACAGCGTCGTGTTCCTCAAGGCGGAAGCCGATCAACTGGCGGCCACGGTGGGCGCGTGGTTCGGCGGCTTCTTCCTCGCCGTCGGCGCCTTCTCGCTGTTCGGCGCCGCGATGGGCATCATCGATTACACCAGCCGGCTCGCGGCCGACGTCCTGAAGTCGACCTACCTCGCCTCGTCCGGCACGACGGAAAGCCGCATCTATTTCTGGCTGGTGTGGGGCCTCGTGGCCGTCGGCTGCGTCATCCTGATCGCCGGCGCGGCGCAGCCCCTGCCGCTGCTCATCATTTCGGCGACCGTGGGCGGCGGCATGATGTTCATCTATTCGATTCTGATGATCGCGATCAACAAGACGCTGCTGCCGGCGCCCATCCGCGTGCGCGGCTTCCGCACGGCCACGCTCGTGTGGGCCACGGCGCTCTTCGGCACACTCGCCGCGCTCACCGCGTGGCAGCAGATCGGCAACCTGTTTCGCTCCTGACCATGCCCACGCTAATCGAGCACCCGACCGTCATCCAGGCCGCCGGCAACAAACCCAAGCGCATCGAGGAGTACGCCGGGCGCGTGAACTCCGGTCACGCCGGTGTCAGCGTCGCGCGGATGGTGTCGCCGCAGGGCTGGGTCGAGCCAGGCCAGCGTCCGGCGTTCGAAGAAATCACGGTCGTGCTCCGCGGCCGGCTGCACGTCGACCACGAAGGCGGCTCGCTCGACGTCTCCGCCGGCCAGGCCATCGTCACGCACCCTGGCGAGTGGGTCCGCTACAGCACTCCCGATCCAGGCGGCGCCGAGTACGTCGCCGTCTGCCTGCCGGCGTTCTCGCCCGACACGGTGCATCGCGATCCAGAGTAGCGAAGCCAATGCCGGCCCCGCCGTTTCACGGGACCAGGATCGTCGCGTCCGTGATCCTCGACGTGGCTCTGAACCGGCGGACGTTCGAATAGCGCGCGTCGCCCCTGATCAACTCGAGCGCGAATCGGGAACGGCGTTCACCGCGGGACCGGCCAGTCGTCCGTCCTTCCGGTGTTCAACGCGACGATGGCGCGCCAGCGGCGCGCGGACCAGATGGGCCCTTGCGTGACCTCGCGGATGACTTCGTAGAGCGATGCGATCCGCGGGTCGGCGATCTGATTGCGTCCGGAGGCGACGGTTTCGTAGTAGCCCTCCGGCAGCTCGCGCGTGTAGTGCCCGATGCGCCAGGGCGTCTTGGCCGGCAGGCGTGCGAGCAGCGGATCGGTCAATGCCAGCACGTCGATGATCTGGCGATCCGGTCCGGTGAGATAGCCCGCCAGACCGACGGTATCGTGCGTGAACACGCGCGGGTGAGTGGCCTTGGCCAGCGCGATCTTCCGTGCGAGCTCCGCGGTATGCGAGGGGAAGGACCGCGGACCGTCCGGCGTCAACCAGCCCAACCGCTGGAAGTACGGACCGCGTTCGTCGACGATTCCGCTCGGCGAGAAGATCTGGGTCCACGACGTCGCGTACGCGGGTCCGCTGAGGACGGTTGGCGTCGGGACGGCGAAGCCCAGCGCCAGCGCCACGGCCAGAGGCCCCACCCGGCCAGCCACCGACGCCGGCCACGGCAGTCGGCGGAGGAGACACAGGCTCACCACAAAGGGCGCTGAGAAGAAGCGGCCGCTCATGAAATCGCCGCCAATCCTGGCCACATAGAGGAGATAGACCCCCACCGCCAGGCCCGCCACACGAGTCCCCGGGCGGACCAGCGCTGCGCTCACGCCGGCGGTGATCGCGAAAAGCGTAATTGGATCGCGCGCGAGTGAGTCAAGGACGTAAGTCACTCCCTGCCGCAGCAGGTCCCGACCGGGAATGCCCGTCGCCAGCTTGGCATACGCTGTGTTCGGAAACGGTACGCCGTAGTAGATGACGCTGAACACCTCCCAGGCCAGGAGCGGCGTGAGACCAAGAAGAAAAGCGGGCAGGGTCCTGCGCACACGCCGAAGAGCGGCCAGCCCGATGGGCCCGGCGAGCAGCACCAGGTCGAGGCGGGTCAGGGCCACCAGGGCGACCATCAGGCCGACGAAAGCGGCGCGCCCCCGGCGCTCGGCGGGCGTGATCACGCTCCCCATCAGACCCACGAGCAGGGCGTGAGACAGTGCGTTTTCGAGCCCGGACGTCGAGTAATCAGTGAATGCCTTCGACAGTCCCATCGCGACGATGAGAAACGCGGCCTGCCAGGGCCGTGCGCGAACGGACGCCATCATCAGGCCGACGGCGACAGCCGTCAGCGCCGCGCACAGCGCGAGCGCTGACACGTACGGATTGCCGGTCACGGCCACGACGGGCGTGAGCAACACGAACCAGAGCGGATGAGTGAACGCCTGGACGCGCTCGCCCACGTTCCACCGCATCCCGTAGCCGTTGAGCACGTTGTCGATGGTACGAAACGTGATGAACGCGTCGTCGCCCACCCAGGCCGTCCGCACGACCGTGGCGCCCAGAACGATCAGTAGCGCCGTCAACCCCGCGATCGCAAGAGCGCGATGCGAACGCGGAAGCCGTTCGGCAGGTTCAGGGTTCAATGGTCACCTGCGACATGGCGCAGCGGCCGAAGCCACGCCCACAACGGATCCGCACCGCGGTCGCCGTCACGGCGGACGTCAGCGTCAGTTCGCGCGGCGCCTCCCCCTGCACCTGCCAACCGAGGCGTGGACTCTCCAGCGTGGCCACGACGGTCGACCCGTCGAGGACCTCCACGCGGTAGTCATAGCTCCCGGTCAACCCCGCCGTCAGGCGCGACACGCGCGCTGGCGCGGGCAGACCTACGACGACACCGCCCTCCGGCACCGCCACCAGGCTGTCGGTAGCGACAGCCTCGAGCGGCACGTTCGACGTGCCGTATGACGAGGACGCCACGGACGATCGGACGCGGTCTGGCAGACGCAGCAAGGCGGTCAGGCGACTCGACGAGAGCAGAGAGCCCCGGGTGACCTCTCGAATGTCCCTGGTGAGCTGCTCGAGCGCCGGCTCGGCGGGCGTGCCATCGGGCCATCCCTCGACGTAGGCCTCGGGCATCCGGCGATCGGCCCTCCACGGCCAGCGCGGCCCGGGCGCGGGCGGCAGTCGCGCGAGCAACGCGTCAGTACGTCCCTGGCGATCCACCACGTAGACGTCGGGGCCGGCCGCAAACCCCACCATGCCGGGGACGCGTCCGACGACGAGCGATCCCCCGGGGATCATCGCGGCGCGGGCGTGGTCGATGTCCGGATGGCTCGGTGCGCGGTGCGGTCGGCTCTCCAGGAGCAGCCCGGTCGCCTGATAGTGCGCGGCGCGCGGGTCCTGCCGCTGTCCCACGGACGCGAGGCTCTGGCCGTAGCTTGCGTCAGAGGTCAGTGTCGACACCGGCGACATGACCGCGTAGGTCAGCACGCCGGCGAGGGCGGCCATGCCCGCCCCACGGCCGGCCCCCCCGAGATACCGCACCACCAGCCCGGCGCCCGCCACGAAGGACGCCGTGAGATGGCGGCCGGCCATGTCGCTGCCGCCGCTCAGGACGGCCCAGCCGATGGCCAGGCCGCCGCCGACGGCAATCCGCGCCGCGGTGCCGCGCATCACGAGTCCGAGAAACAGCCCGATCAGCGACCCGGCCACCAGCAGCGGGTCGAACTCGATCGTTGCGAGGAAGAACAACCATCCGGCCGCCACGCGATCGCCCCACTCCGCGCCGGCTGCGCGGTTCGCGACCTGCAGGCTGGATCCGATCGTTCCGTAGTACCACCAGGCACCCAGCAGCCAGACGAACGTCGGCAGTCCGCTCAGGGCGATCACCCGCCGGGCCTGACGCATTGACGTCAGAAGCAGCGGGGCGAGCACCGGCGCCACCAGGAACATCGTCGTCCAGTGCGTGAGGATCAGCAGACCGGCGATGACGGCGAGAGTGCCGGCGGATCGTCCGGCCAGCGCCGCCGCCACGAACGCGGCGACGAGCAGGTGGACCAGGGGCGACTCGAGGCCCGACGTGGAAAAGGTGAGAAACAGCGGCGACAGCGCGGCCGCCGCGACGACGACGATCAGGGTCAGATCCGTGGTCGCTTGCCGGATGAGAATCCACACGGCCGTCAGCGACGCGGCGATGCTGATTCCCAGCGTCGTGTAGTACGTCTCGGCGCTGACGAGGCGGCCGGCCAGCAGCACGAACAGCCACAGCGGATGGTCGTAGACCTGCACGCGGTCGGCGATGTTCCAGCGCACGCCGAACCCACTCGCGGCGTGTTCCACGGACCGCAGCGTCAGGTACGCGTCATCGCTCACCCAAGCCGTGCGGAGGAGCAGGATTCCGAAGAACGCGAGACCGAGCGTGCGGAGCGTGCGCTGCGAACCAGTCGACGGCTGAACCATGCAGACTGCG
>CAZFAT010000030.1:0-8042 GCA_964517075.1 uncultured Solibacteraceae bacterium | reverse complement strand
AACTTCACCGATTGGGTGGCGGCGAGCGGCCGGCCGCGCTACACGGGCTTCCTCGCGTACTACGTCGCGAAAGCCGGCGTGAAGGCCCTGACCGAAGCGCTCGCGCTGGAACTCGCGCCGGACCAGATTCTCGTGAATGCCGTCGCGCCGGGACCCATTCTGGCGCCGCCGGGCACCAGCGACGCGGAGCTCGAGGACGTGGCCCGGGCGACGCCGCTCGGGCGCTGGGGCGGGGAAGACGAAATCGTCAAGGCCGTCCTCGCCTTCATCGAATCGGACTTCGTCACGGGCGAGACGCTCCGGGTGGACGGCGGGCGGCATCTCCGCTGATCACCATGGCCGATCCCCACCCGAAGATCGCGCGGCCCGACCACGAGATTCTCGACGTCATTCGTGACCGTTGGAGCCCGCGCGCGTTCGATCCGGACCGTGCGGTCCCTCCCGGGGAGTTGCGGCGGCTCTTCGAGGCCGCCCGCTGGGCGCCGTCGTCGTTCAATGAACAGCCCTGGCGCTTCGTCGTGACCGATCGCCGGCGTAGTCCCGAAGCCTTCGCCGCCCTCCACGCCTCGCTCGTCCCCTCGAACCGGGCCTGGAGCGCCGCGGTCCCGACGCTCGTGCTCGTCGCGGTCCGGACGACCCTCGAGCGCGACGACGCGGTGAACTCGCATGCGTGGTACGACGCGGGCCAGGCCGTGGCGTTCCTGGCGCTTCAGGCCACGGCGGCGGGGATCGCGATCCGCCAGGTGCAGGGCTTCGACGCCGACGAGGCCCGGCGCGCCTGCCACGTGCTGGTGCCGTTCGAACCCGCGCTGATTCTCGCGATTGGCTACGCCGGCGATCCCGGCACGCTGCCCGACCGCCAGCAGGCTGCGGAACGCACGCCCCGCCAGCGCCGCGCGCTCACGGAATTCGTGTTCCAGGACGCCTGGGGCCGCACGTTCGAGTGAGTGGGCTCCCGATCGCCCGATCAATAACTCAATAGCCCGATCAATAACCCAATAGCCCGATCAATAACCCGATAACCCCGATCGCAATAGCCAATAGCCAATAGGCGATAGCCAGATGCCCGGGCCTGCTGCCCGTGGGCCCAGGCGTGCTTACGATTTCGCGAGCGCGAGCACCCGCTCCATCGTCGCGCGCGCGCGGCCCACGGGCAGGTTCGAGACATAAAGGTGTTTGACGCCGGCGCCGCGGAGTGCGCGAATCGTGCGGGCGCAGACCTCGTCGGGCGAGGCGCCTTCGGCGAACTCGCGCGTGAGCGGTTCGAGTGGCACGGGCAGGAACTGGCGAAGCTGCGCCAGCGTGCGCGGGTTGGCGCTGCGGTAGTAGAACACGCCGAAGATGGCGGGCAGCCCCACGCCGTGCCGCTCTCGGGCCTCCGCGAACCGCTCGACGGCCGGCAGATCGTGATGAGAGACGACCTGCGTGAGAAAGTACTCGCCGTGAAAGGCCTCGTCGCCGAGGTAGGCCGCCTGTCGCTCCGGATCCGCGTGCGGATTGGCCCAGCCGCCCAGCGACAGTCCCGGCACGTGCCGGCGGATGGCCTGGCGCAGCTGCCACGCATGGTCCACGCAGCGCGGCGCGCCGACGCTGCGATCGCCGCCGAGGACCACGAGGGATCCGAAGCCTTCATGGGCGGCCCGCTCGGCGTAGTCGAGACAGAACGCCATCGAATGCTTGCTCGTGAGGAAGGGCACGACGTGGTCCCGTGGCACGTCGGATCCGAGGTTGTTCACGAGATGACGAAGGTTGTGTTCTTCACGGGCGCCGACTGCGCTGTCGGTCAGGAACACGAACGTGCCCTGTCGCACGAGCCCGCGGACGGCGTGATAGGTGTCGATCCAGGCGTCGCGTCCGGCGGCGGCGTCCAGCTCCACCCGCGGCGGCCGGAGCTCGACCGACAGCACCGGGGCGCCCCCGGTCAGCGCGGCCAGCAGCGGCACGGACATCCCGTCAGTATAGCCAGCCGGCTGCACGCCCGACCGGCCCTGACGTAATGTAGACGCGCCACACGCCCGCTCGCGAGGATCCCGATTGAAGCTCACATTCCTTGGCGCCGCCCGTACCGTGACCGGATCGAAGCACCTGCTCGACGCCGATGGCCAGCGGATTCTGATTGACTGCGGCCTCTTTCAGGGCCTGAAGGAGTTGCGGCTCCGCAACTGGGCCCCGTTGCCCGTGCCCGCCAGTTCCATCGGCAGCGTCGTGGTGACGCACGCCCACCTCGATCACTGCGGCTACCTGCCGCGGCTCGTGAATCAGGGATTCCGGGGCCGCGTGTTCTGCACGCCGGCCACGGCGGAGCTCATCCGGATTGTGCTCGCCGACGCGGCGCACATCCAGGAAGAGGACGCGGAGCGGGCCAACCGCAAGGGCTACACGCGGCATCATCCCGCACTGCCGTTGTTTTCCACGGCCGACGCGTTTCGCGCCATGGAGCTCCTGCAACCCGTGGGCTACGAACGCCCCGTGCCGGTCGCGTCCGGCATCACGGCGGAGTTCATCAACGCCGGGCACTTGCTGGGCTCGAGCTTCGCCCGCGTCCACGTGGAGCGCGAAGGCCGAACCGTGCTCTTCGGCGGCGATCTCGGGCGGTTCGGCCGACCCGTGCTGCCCGATCCGCAGTTCGTCGCGGAGGCCGACGTCCTCCTGGTCGAGTCCACGTACGGCAATCGACGCCATGAGGAGGACGACAACGGCGAACGGCTGGCCGGCATCATCCGCGACACCGCGGAGCGCGGCGGCAAGCTCGTCATTCCGTCCTTCGCGCTCGGCCGCGTGGAGGAGCTGCTGTACTGGATCGGTCGGCTTGAGGACGAGCGCCGCATCCCCATCCAGCCGGTTTACGTGGACAGCCCGATGGCGGCTCGTGTGCTCGAGATCTACCGCGGCCGCCTGGAAGAGCTGGACCCGTCGATTTCGACGACACCCGTCGGCCCGGCGCTCGAACGGCTCTGCGCGTTCTGCACCGACAAACTGGAGGTCGTCTCGACCATTCAGGCCTCACGCGCCGTGCAGGAATCACGGCGTCCCTCCATCGTGATCTCTGCGAGCGGCATGGCCACCGGGGGGCGCGTGCTGCACCACCTCGAACGCCTGCTGCCCGACGCGAGGAACACGGTGCTGTTTGCCGGCTACCAGGCCGTGGGCACGCGCGGACGCACGTTGCTCGAGGGGGCGGCCTCGGTGCACATCCACGGGCGCGACATTCCCGTGGCCGCGCGGATCGAAGGGCTCGATTCGATGTCGGCCCATGCCGACGCGACCGAGATCCTGCACTGGCTGGGCGGATTCAAGCGCCCGCCCACCCTGACCTGTCTGGTGCACGGCGAGCCGGGCCCCATGGATGCGCTACGCGCCACGATTGACCAGCGGCTGGGCTGGACCGTGAAAACGCCGGCCCACGAAGAGGAGATCAGCCTCGAGTTCGCGGCCGCCCGCCCGTGAAACAATAGATCGTCCATTGATGGTGGTGAATCCGCGGATCGCCGCGTGCGCAATCGCACTGGTGCTGGCCGCCGCGTGCCGCGAGGCGCCGGTACGCCAATCGTCCCTCGAGCTCGTCGAAGAGGTCGCGCCGGGCGTCGAGTGGTACCGCACGGCGGACTCCTCGCTCGTGGCCGGCGCCGGGCCCATTGCCGTATCGCTCCTGCGGCTCGACCCCACGCGCGTGCGGCTCGCGAGCGCGCTGTCGAACGACCGCGTCCTCGACGCCGAGCCGGTCGACGGCATTGCGGCGCGCCACGGCGCGATTGCTGCCATCAACGGCGGCTTCTTCAACCGCGACAATGGTGAACCCACCGGCCTGCTGAAGGTCGGCGGGGAACTCGTGAGCGACGCCAGCCGCCTCAAGGGGGCGGTCGTCATCACGAATTTGCCGACCGGGCAGATGGCGCTCGAGTTCGATCAGTTGTCCGCGAAGGTCACGATGCGCTTTCGCGCCGCCGGCCGCGACTGGGAGGTGCCGATCGACGGCGTGGACACCACCCGCGAACGCGGCAAGCTGATGCTCTATACCCCGGCGTACCACGAGGACACCGATACCGCGCCGACGGGCACCGAGTGGATGCTGAACTATGAGCCCCTGCGCGTGGTGGACGTGCGCCCCGCCAGCGGGCAGACACCGATTCCGCCCCAGGGGGCCGCGCTCTCGTACGGGGGACTCGATCTGCCCCCGCCGCTGGCCGCGCTCGCGATCGGGGTGACGGTGACGTTCGAAACGCGCTGGACGAGTCTGGGCGAGGTGCCCATCGACTCGCTCGACCGCTCCGATCACATCATCAACGGCGCCGGGTTGCTGCGCCGCCGGGGCCAGCCCGTGCTGGGCTGGCAGGACGAAGGCCTGAACCCCGGAACCTTCGTCGACGCGCGCCATCCCCGCACGATCATCGGCACGGATCGGCACGGCTTCATCTGGCTCGCGGCAGTGGACGGCCGCCAGGCTGACTACAGCATCGGGATGACGTTCACCGACCTGCAGCGGCTTTGCGATCGGCTCGGCCTGACCGACGCCCTCAACCTCGATGGTGGCGGATCGACCACGATGGTGGTGCGCGGGCGCATCGTCAATCGCCCCTCCGATCCCGGCGGCCCGCGCCCGGTGAGTGATGCCATTGTCGTGACCTTGAAGTGAGGAGACCCTGTCGCCCATGTCTGCGCTGTACGACCGCCTCTGTCTCGAGCCGCCCTCTGCCTGGCGCCGCGCCGCCGACTATGCCGCGTCCACCGGTCATCCCATCGATCGGCACGCCACTCTCATCTGGTTTGCGTTCTATCCGCTCGAGCTGCACCGCGCGCTCGAGACGGCCGTCGACCGCGAGGCCACGTCGCGGCAGCTCGGGCTGATGGGCCGCTGGCGCCTGGCCGACCTGGTGGACACCTCCCACCGCTTTTTCTTCTCGCATCGCTACTGGCCGCAGGTGAAGTCCGCCGTCCAGGGCTTTACGAATCGCGGGCCCGACGATCTCGCGGCGCTCACGACGGCCGTGGCCGACGCCGCGGCGCGCACCGCGCGCGTCGACCGCGAGTTCCTGCTCGGCATCAGCGCCGCGGCGCTCATGACGCTCCGGCAAGCCGGCCCCGAGGCCGTCGCCGAGCCGGGCCACATTCACCTGTCGGCCGAGGTGCGCGCCGCCTCGCCGCACCAGGTGCTCAAGCGCCGCGCGCACGACGACTGGCAGGGGCTCCTCGGATTCGCCAGAGGGGCGAAGAAGCGCTGGACCGTGACCTTCGACGAGAACGATCCGTCGGCCACCTTCACGGCCATTCACGATCAGGAGATCGCGTCCGCGGCGCAACACGACAAACGGGAATATCGATCGCGCGACCCCCGCTGCACGCCGGGCGAAGGTCCGATTCCCGTGGAATGCCGGGCGGCGTCCTGCGGCACCTGCTGGGTGGGAGTCCTGGCGGGCGCCGAGAAGCTCTCCCCGGTCGTGGACCGCGACGAGCGGCGGCGCATGAAGGTGTTTGGGTATCTCAACAGCACGGACGAGCAGCCGCTCATCCGCCTCGCGTGTCAGGCGCGGGCGCGGGGCGCGGTGTCGATCGTGATTCCGCCGTGGAACGGGATTATTGCGGCTTGTCTTGACCGGCCGTGAGGGCGCCGAGCTCGCGATCGATCCGGGCGCGGATTTCGTCGCGCTCGCGTTCGCTCCGGGCGCGCAGCATGTCCTCGACCGCCTGCTTGATGAGCGTCTGCCCCAGCCAGTTCGTCACGGCCATTTGCAGCATCTCGGTGGGCTTGATCCCGGCGCTGCTGTAGAAATCGCGCGGCGTGACCATCTTCAGATACTCCTGATGGGTCATGGGATTGCCGCGCCGCGTCGGACCGTTGATGAAGTCGTACCCTTTCGCGTACTCGGCAAACGTCGGCCGCTTGGCGACGATCTCCACATAGAAGCGGAACCCTTCCTCGTCGAGCACGAAGCCGGGTCTCTGGCTGAGCGCGCGCTTGATGCGGTCGAGCTCGCGCGGCGGGATGAGGGGTGTCTGGGGGGTCGCCGCCGCCGGCTGGTCGGCCGTCGGAGACGCCTCGGCCGGCTTGGCTGCTGGCGCAGGAGAAGCGGGGGGCTGGCTCGTCTGGGCGGCCGCAGTACCGGCCAAGGCCAGGACCGCGACGATGGGCCCTACAAGCACGAGAACCAGGCGATAACCCGCCACTGCAACTCCTAAGACGCCGGACGACGTCCAGAAGACGGAGAGCAAGTCATGTGCCACGGGGAGGCGGCGTGGCCGTCAGTCCGTCGAGATGTCGCCAGGTGTCACTGTCCAGTGCGCCCAAAGTCTTCACATAAAGGTCCACGTCCTCGGGCGCAAAGGTGGCGTTGACGGCCTCCACTGCGGCAGCCAGCCGATCGCGGGCCGGCGCCTCCACCTGTTCGTCGGTGATGAGCCCTTGATCGTGACCGATGCCCAGGGCGTCGAGAAACGCGGCCATGAGGGGGCGCATGTCCGCGAAGTGATAGGCGATGAGCGCGCGCGTGGCGACCGCGTCCGAGACATCGTTCACCTGCGCGAGATGACGCGCGCGGCGCTCGGTCGGGAGCGCCAGCACGCTCTTGGGACGGAAGTTCAGCCGCTTGGCTAGGAGCAGCGTGGCTTCCATGTGCTGGACCTGGACCTCAGGCGACGTCTCGTCGCGCCAGAACGCCTCGGCGGCCCGCACGCGCTTCTCCGCGGGCAGGTCCTTCCACAGTCGCGCCGGCCGCTCAGGCATCGAGGGATTTTAGGACAGTTTGGGTTCTGGGTTTTCGGTTCTGACTCGAGAACTGCGGACAGGAACCGAGAACCGAGAACCGAGACCCACACGGACAGGGTTCTATACTGAAGACTTCATGTCGCCTCGTCTCTTCACGCCGCGCTTCCTGCTCATGTTCGGCTACAGCTTCACGGTGTTCACCTCGGTGTTCCAGTTGCTGCCGACGGCGCCTTATCGCGTCCTCGATCTCGGCGGCTCGACCGCGGCGGCGGGGCTGTTTCTCGGCCTCCTGACGTTCTCGTCCGCACTGTTCGCGCCGATCACCGGGCCCGTCACCGATCGGCTCGGCCACCGGCGCGTGCTCATCGGCGTCAGCCTGCTGCTGTCTGCGTTTCCGGCCAGTTATGCGGTCATCACGGACTATCGGCTCCTGCTCCTGGCCGTCATCCCGCACGGTCTGATCTGGTCGGCGCTCCTCACGGCGTCGGGCGCGTACATGACCGCGACCATTCCGCCGCATCGTCGCGGCGAGGGCTTGGGCTACTGGGGCCTCGCGTCGATCTTTGCTGTCGGCACCGCGCCGGCGATTGGTTTCTGGGTGTACCGCCACGGCTGGGCCGCGCTCTGCGCTGAAATCATTGCGCTCAACCTGATCATGGCGATCATCGCCTGGCGGCTGCCCGAGGACCACGCGCCCGCTGTTTCAACCGGCCGCGTTCGGTCGGTGGGGCCTCGTCTGGCGACGGCGGCGCATCCGGCGAACCTCATGCGTCTCGCTCGGCACCATGTGGAGTGGCGCGTGCTGGCGCTGTCGATGGGCATGGCGCTGGTGTCGTTCGGGTACGGCAGCCTGACGAGCTTCTCCGCGCTGTTTGCCGACGCGCTTCGTGTGTCGCCGCGGAGCCTCTTTCTGAGCGTCATGGCCGTGTCGGTGATTGCCGGACGCCTGACCATCGGTCGGGCGCTCGATCGGCTGGGTCATCGCCGCGTGTTGCTGCCAGCCTTCGTCGTGCCAGCGGTCGGGCTGCTGCTCGTGTCGCTGGCCGACAGCCGCGCGATGCTCGTGCTCGCCGCGCTCGTCTTTGGATCGGGATTCGGCCTGATGCACCCGGCCTACACGGCCTACGTGATGGGCCACGTGAATCCGGCGCGCCGGGGCGCGGCGTTCGGCGCGATTCTCGCCGCGTTCGACACCGGCATCGGTAGCGGATCGTCAGTGCTGGGCTGGCTGGTCCACGCGCACGGATTCCGCGTGGCGTTCGGGGTCGCCTCGGCGGTCGCGGCCCTGGCGCTGCCCTGCTTTCTTATCGTGGAACGACGGCTGGGTTTCGAAGAAGCGGCC
>CAZFAT010000029.1:0-5213 GCA_964517075.1 uncultured Solibacteraceae bacterium | reverse complement strand
ATCTGCTCACGCATCCGTCCCCCGCGGTTCGCGCGGCGGCGCTGATCGCGGCGGGCCGCATCAACCGCGACGGATTCCTGGTGGTCCTCTCCGGGATCGGCCGCGACCCGGACTGGTCCGTGCGAGCGGCGCTGGCGGGCGTGCTGGCGACGCTGTCCCCCGAGATCGCCACCGGCGCGATCGAGGAGCTGACGGAGGACACCGATGTGCGCGTGCAGGGGCCGGCGCTCGAGGCCCTCGCCGCGGTCAAGGCGGCGAGCCTGACCCCTCGGCTGTTCGCCGCCCTCGAGACGCCGGACTTCGTCGTGCGCGCCACCGCGGCGCGGTTGATCGGCGAGACCCGGCCCGGCGGCGGCGTGACGCGCCTCGTGACCGCCTACACCCGCGGGGAGAGTGATGTCACCTACACGGCGCGATGGGCCGCGCTCGAGGCGCTGTCGAAGTACGGCGGCGACGAGGCGCTTGCCGCGATTCGCCGCGGCCTGGCCGATCGCGACTGGCCCGTCCGCTGGCGCACGGCGCGGCTGCTCACCCGGCTCGGGCAACCCGGCGCGGCGCCGCAGCGCCCGGCGCCGCTCATCCGGCCGCCCGAGTTCTTCGAGTCCCCCCAGCTCCTGCACCCGGCGTATTCACCACGCGCGCTGATCGACACCCGCCACGGTGTCATCGAGGTCCAGCTCAACGTCGTGGAGGGCGCCGTCACGAGCCAGATCTTCATCGATCAGGTGCGGGCGGGGTTGTTCGACGGCATGAAGATCCACCGGATCGTGCCGGCGTTCGTCGTGCAGGCCGGCGATACGCGCGGGGATGGGGAAGGCGGCCCCGGGTACACGATGCGTGATGAACTGAGCCCGGTGCCTTACCTGCGCGGCACGTTGGGGATGGCGCTCGACTGGCGGGACACGGCCGGCAGTCAATGGTTCATCACGCTGTCGCCGCAGCCGCACCTCGACGGGCGCTATACGGCGTTTGGTCGCGTGGTCGGGGGGGCCGAGGTGCTCGATCGACTGGCGCCCTGGGACGTGATCGATCGGATCCGGATCTGGGACGGGGTGACGCTGCCGTAGAAAAAAAAGGGGGCGACGGCCGCCCCCTTTTCCCTTGCGGGAGGGCGAAGCTTACCGCTTCTTGCCGCCCTTCTTTTTCCCGCCCTTGGCTGCTTTCTTTGCCATGCTTTATGTCCCTCCTTTCGCGTTGGGATGCTGCGCAGGTCGCTCGTTGCACTGCGGCGCCGCGGCCTTTCGGCACGCCCGGCCCGCGCGGAGCGCCTGGCGTCGTGGCAGATTCCGCGGCGGCATGCCGCACGCTGAAATCTGACAACTCATGAAACGGAGAGCGCGCTCTGGGGCACCGCACTGGGGGGCGCGGCTGCCTCGAAGAGGCTGCGTACCGCGCGTGCGGACATCAAGCGTCGCCGGTCGTCGTAATCCATCAATGCGTGTCGTGCGAGTGTCTCGTCCCCGCCCGCCGGTCGTACCCCATAAGTTGGCTGAGCGGGTAGCTCGCACGCAAGATGTAGATTATGGACGAGTTCAGAGCAGTGTCAAGCACAAACTGACTGGGTTTGTCAAAACGCGCAGGCCCTCCATCACGGAAGTCTGCCACGCGACTCAGAACAGGCGGGTGCGCAGCGCCTGCTTTTCAGCGTGGCGTTCGATGGCGAGTGTGATGAGCCGATCGACGAGCGTGCCGTAGTCGACGCCCGAGGCGGTCCACAGCTTGGCGAACATGCTGATCGTCGTGAAGCCCGGCAGCGTGTTGACTTCACTCACGAACAACTGACCCGTCGATCGACTGAGCAGAAAATCCACGCGGGCGAGCCCGCTGCCGTCGATGGCGGCAAAGGCCGCGGCCGACAGGCGCCGAACGTCGGCGGTCGCCGCCTCGTCGAGCGGCGCGGGAATCTCGGTGCGGGACTGGCCGTCGAGGTACTTCGCCTCGTAATCGTAGAACTCGCGCGCGGACACGATTTCGCCGGGGATCGACGTCTCCACCGTCTCGTTGCCCAGGACGCCGCACTCGATCTCGCGCGCCTCATGGACCGCATTCTCCACAATCGCCTTGCGATCGAACTCGAGCGCCTGCTCGATGGCCGCGCCCAGGCCGTCGGGTCCGGCCACTTTCGAGATGCCGATGCTGGATCCGAGGTTGGCGGGCTTGACGAACACCGGGTACGTCAGGTCGGTGGCAATCCGGGCGGCGACCGCCGCGCGGTCGACTCGCCACTCGCGGCGGCGCACCACGACCCAGTCGGGCACCAGCAGCCCGGCGGCGCGGAAGAGCACCTTCATGACCGCCTTGTCCATGCCGACCGACGAGGCCAGCACTCCGCACCCGACGTAGGCGATCCCGGCCAGTTCGAGCAGGCCCTGGATCGTCCCGTCCTCGCCGAACGGCCCATGGAGCACCGGAAACACGACGTCCAGGCGCAGACCGGTGAGCGCCGCGGTGGTCTCGTCGCCGCGATCGACGCGCCGATCGACCAGCAGGAGGGTGTCCTCACCGGGGCGCGGCGGCATGAACACGTCGCGGCCCGTGCGCTGGCGCGCGGCCTCGCTCCGCATCTGATCGATGATGTCGGCGGCCGAGGCGGCCGACGGCGGACGATCGGACAGGACCCAGCGCCCGTCGCGTTCGATGCGGATGGCGACCGGCTCGTAGCGCTGGCGATCGAGGTTGGCGAAGATGGCCGCAGCCGACGCGAGCGAGACTTCGTGCTCACCCGAGCGACCGCCGTAGAGCACGCCGACGCGAAGTCGTTTCACGAATCTGGGGACACGACCGGGAAGGCGGCCGCGAGCGAGTCATTATAGGCTCATTGCGCGAACCATGGTGGCGGGAACCGGCCGGTGAGTCCACTCGCGACATTCGATCTCGTCGCGCGCGACGGGCGGGCCCGGCGTGGCCGCCTGCACCTGCCGCACGGCGACGTCGAGACGCCGGCGTTCATGCCGGTCGGCACCCGCGGCGCGATCAAGGGCGTCACGCTCGACGCCGTGCGCGATCTCGGCGCGGAGATCCTCCTCGCCAATACCTACCACCTGCATCTCAGGCCCGGCGATGCGCTGATTGCGGAGCTCGGCGGCGTCCATGCCTTCATGGGCTGGGACCGGCCGGTGCTGACCGACTCGGGCGGCTATCAGGTCTTCTCCCTCGCCGAGCGCCGGCAGTTGTCGGAGGACGGCGTGGTTTTCCGCTCGCACCTCGACGGCGCCCCCCTCGCCCTGACGCCCGAGACCGCCGTCGACATTCAGGCGCGGCTCGGGTCCGACGTCGCGATGATGCTGGACGAGTGCCCGAGCTGGCCGGCGACGCCCGACGAGGCAGGCGGCGCGATGTCCCGCACGCTTCGGTGGGCCGCGCGGGGCCGGGATCGGTTTCTCGCGCTCCAGGCCGGACGGGCGCCTGACGTCCCGCGGCCCACACCGGGTCAGGCCCAGTTCGGGATTGTCCAGGGCGGCACGTTCAACGACCTGCGTGACCAGAGCGTCGCGGGCACGCTGGCGGTCGGCTTCGACGGCTACGCGATTGGCGGGCTGTCGGTGGGGGAGCCGACCGGCCTCATGTACGACATCGTCGAGCACACGGCCGCGCAACTGCCGGAGACGGCGCCGCGCTACCTCATGGGGGCGGGGATGCCAGATGACCTGGTGGAAGCCGTCGCGCGCGGCATCGACCTGTTCGATTGCGTCCTGCCGACGCGTAACGCCCGGAACGGCCAGTTGTTCACGCGCCGCGGCCCCCTGTCGATCCGCAACGCGCGCTACGCGCGCGATCCCCGGCCGCCCGATCCCGAGTGCGGCTGCCCGACCTGCCGGCGCCACTCACGGGCCTACCTCCGGCACCTGGCGCTCTCTGGGGAAATGAGCGGCGCCACCCTTAACACGCTGCACAACCTATACTTTTACCTTGACACCATGCGGGCGATTAGGAACGCTATTGGGTCCGGAACCTTCAACTTGTTCAGATCCTCGTTCCTCGCGATCTATTCCCGTCGCCAGCCCGCGTAGAGGTCGTTCCTGATGTTGCCGTCGCTCATCGCCATGGCCCAGTCCGGGCAGTCGCCGCAGAACGTCTGGGTGTCGCTCATCCCGTTCGCGCTCATGATCGGGATCTTCTATGTGCTCGTGCTGCTGCCGATGCGGCGCCGCCAGCGCAAGGTCCAGGACTTCCAGTCGGCGCTCAAGGTGGGGGATCGGATCATCACCACGAGCGGGATCTACGGGGCGATCACCAAGCTCGACGAGAAGTCGGTGCAGGTGCAGATTGCCGACAAGGTCCGCATCGAGGTCGCCCGCGCGGCCATCGGCGGTTACCAGGGGGAGGAGCCGGTCGTCCGCCCGGATGGCGGCGGGCTCTAACGCATGTACAAGAACCTTCGCTGGAAATTCCTGATCATCGCCGCCGTCGCCGGCCTGTCGATCTGGAGCTTCGTGCCACCGTCGACCAAGGTGCGGCTGGGCCTCGACCTGAAGGGCGGCATCCATCTCGTCATGCAGGTCCACACGGACGATGCGCTGCGGCTGGAAACGGAGACGGTCGCCGAGCAGCTCCAGCAGGCGCTGAGCGACGTCAAGATGACGGTGACCGTCAAGCCTGGCCTTTCCGAGTTCGTGGTCGAGGGCGTGCCCCCTGGCAGCGATCAGCAGTTCCGACAGATCGCGGACCTGCAGGCGGGCACCTCGTTCGACCGTGAGCAGCAGGCCGAGGGCGTGTACCTGTTCCGGATGCGCCCGAATATCGCCGTCCAGCGGAAGCAGGAGGCGTTGACGCAGGCCCTGCAGACACTCGAGCGGCGCGTCAACGCGCTCGGCGTCTCCGAGCCCGTGGTCGCCCCCTACGGCGACACGGGCGATCAGATTGTCATTCAGTTGCCCGGGCTGTCCGACGTGCGCCGGGCCGAGCAGATCATCGGCCGCACGGCCGTCCTCGAGTGGAAGCTGGTCGAGGCCGGGCCTGCCCCCGATGAAGCCACGCTGTTGTCGTCCCGCAATGGCGTGCTCCCGCCGGACATGGAAGTCGTGCTGGGCACGTCGGAGATACCCGGGGACACGTCGCGCGTGTTCTACCTCGTGCGGCGCGTGGCCACGGTGAGCGGCCGGGAACTGCGCAACGCGCGCGATACGCTCGACGAGTTCAACGCGCCGGCCATTGCCTTCAGCCTCGACAGCCAGGGCGCCGCGAAGTTCAGCGCCGCCACCCGGGCGAACATC
>CAZFAT010000028.1:0-9661 GCA_964517075.1 uncultured Solibacteraceae bacterium | reverse complement strand
GGAGGCAACTCGCTCTTCGAGGACACCAATCGTCGCATGGCCCAGTGCGAGAGCCGCGGCCTCCTCTATATCGGTACCGGGGTCAGCGGTGGCGAAGAGGGCGCGCGACGCGGCCCCAGCATCATGCCCGGCGGGTCGCCCGCCGCGTGGCCCCATGTGCAGGCGATCTTCCAGAGTGTGGCCGCCAAGGTCGACGGCGGCGTGCCCTGCTGCGACTGGGTCGGCGAAGGCGGCGCGGGCCACTACGTGAAGATGGTGCACAACGGCATCGAGTATGGCGACATGCAGCTGATCTGCGAGGCCTACAGCATCATGAAGAACGGGCTGGGCATGGGCGCGGACGAGATGCATCGAGTCTTCGCCGACTGGAACACGGGCGAGCTGGACTCCTATCTCATTGAAATCACTCGCGACATCCTGGCGAAGAAGGATGAGGACGGCCTGCCGCTTGTGGACAAGATTCTCGACACGGCCGGGCAGAAGGGCACCGGCAAGTGGGCGGTCATCAACTCGCAGGACCTCGGCATCCCCATCACCCTCATGGCCGAGGCCGTGTACTCGCGCTGCGTCTCCGCGTTGAAGGACGAGCGCGTGAAGGCTGCGCGAATCCTGAAAGGCCCGCGTCCGCTGCTGGGCAGCATCGCGGCGAACCCCGACAGGAGGCAAGCGTTCATCCACGACATCAAGGGGGCGCTCTACGCCTCGAAGATCGTCAGCTACGCGCAGGGGTACATGCTCATGCGCGCGGCGGCCACGGAGTACGGCTGGAACCTGAAGTACGGAGCCATCGCGCTCATGTGGCGAGGCGGCTGCATCATCCGCTCGCGGTTCCTCGGCCGCATCAAGGACGCCTACGACAAGAACCCCAAGCTCACGAACCTGATGCTCGACGCCTATTTTCGTGGCGAGATCAAGAAGGCGCAGAAAGGCTGGCGGAACGTCGTGGCGACGGCGGCGAAGCGGGGCATTCCCGTGCCGGCGTTCAGCACCGCGCTCGCCTTCTACGACCAGTATCGGAGCGCCGTGCTGCCTGCCAACCTGCTGCAAGCGCAGCGAGACTACTTTGGCGCGCACACCTACGAGCGCGTCGACAAACCGCGCGGCGAGTTCTTCCATACCAATTGGACGGGGCGCGGCGGCATCACCAGCAGCAGCACGTACAACGCCTGACGGGCCGGCGACGTCCCGCGAAGGCTCCGCTGGGACGGCAGCGATGGGACGAGCCCGGCCTCCAGGACATGGGCGGTCACCGGCGCTGGGGCAGCCCGGCGATCCTAGCCGCGCAGGAGCGGCTCATCGCGGTACGGATGGTTGCGAACGAGACCGAATGCATAGCGGCCGCCAGGGCGGCCACGTGCAGGCTCTTCGCCGACTCCCGCACGAGCCTGCAGGCCGTGCTCGAGGCAATGGGCTGATTCGAACCCTGGAACCCTGGAACCCTCGAACCCTGATTAGCCGTGCTCAAACGGCGGATCGATTTCGAAGAACTCGCCCCGCATCAGGAGCGAGGGCGGGATTCCGAACATCTGGTAGAACGTGCGCGTCAGGTGCGCGGCGTCGGCGAAGTCTGCCGCGTGCGCCGCGGCAGCGATCGTGCCTTCCCGGCCGACGGCGACCAGCGGACTTCGACAAGGTCGCGGTGCACTTCTCGTCCGACGAGGGGCGCACGTAGGGACGGACCGTGGACTGGATCATCGACCTGCTCCTCTGCGGCCCCGAGGACCGGATGTCTGGTGTGAAGAGAATCATGGTCGGCGGCCGCCCGCAGGTCAACCGGGCACAAGAACCGACCCGGAAGCACCAGGGCCGACCTGAAGGTCGGCCCCTCCATCGGTACTCTGAAGGTCGGCGCCTCCACCCGTATTTCACGCCAGGAACAGCTGATACGCGGCGTTGCCGTCCTCGCGCTGGTAGCGGTAGCCCAGTGTCCGGAGGAAGGCCTCGAACCGCGGCAGGTCCGCGTCCGGCACCTCGAAACCGGCGAGGACGCGGCCGAAGTCGGCGCCGTGATTGCGGTAGTGGAACAGGCTGATGTTCCAGCGGCCGCCCAGCACGTCAAGGAAGGTCATCAGCGCGCCGGGGCGCTCCGGGAACTCGAACCGGCAGAGGCGCTCCTGGCGCACGTCCGCGCTCCGGCCGCCGACCATGTGGCGGATGTGAAGTTTGGCCATCTCGTTGTCGGTCAGATCCAGCGCGTGGTATCCACCTCGCTCCAGCGCCCGGCCAATCCCGGCCGCGTCGTCGCGTGACCCGGTCGCGATGCCGACGAAGATGTGGGCCTCGCCGCGGCCGCTCAGCCGGTAGTTGAACTCGGTGACGATGCGGCGCCCGATGGTGGCGCAGAACTCACGGAAGGCGCCCGGCCGCTCCGGGATGGTGACGCCGAATAGCGCTTCGCGCGCCTCGCCCAGTTCGGCGCGCTCGGCCACGAAGCGCAGGCGGTCGAAGTTCATGTTGGCGCCGCTGAGCACGGCGGCCAGCCGGGCGCCCGTCGTGCCCGTGCGCTCGACCCACTGCGTCAGGCCGGCGACGGCGAGCGCGCCCGCGGGCTCGAGAATGGACCGTGTGTCGTCGAAGACGTCCTTGATGGCGGCACAGATCTGGTCGTTCGACACGAGCACAATCTCGTCCACGGTCTCGCGGACGATGGGAAATGTGTGCTCGCCCACCTCGCGCACCGCGACGCCGTCGGCGAAGATGCCGACCTGGTCGAGCGTGACGCGCCGGCCGGCCTCGATCGACCGATACATCGCGTCGGCCTCGTAGGGCTCAACGCCGACGATGCGGATGTCGGGCCGGATCGCCTTCACGTAGGCGGCAATGCCGGCAATCAGCCCGCCGCCGCCGACCGGGACAAAAATCGCCGCGACGTCACCCAGCCGGTGTCTCAGGACCTCGGTGCCGATCGTCCCCTGGCCGGCGATGACGAGCGGATCATCGAACGGGTGAATGAAGACGCGGCCGGACTCGGCCGCGAGCGCGTCGGCGCGGGTCTTGGCGTCGGCGTAGCTGTCGCCGGCGAGGTCGACGTCGGCGCCGAGCGCGCGGACCGCGTCGACCTTGATCGCGGGCGTCGTGCCGGGCATGACGACGACCGCGCTCAGGCCGAGGTGCCGCGCGGCGTAGGCGACGCCCTGCGCGTGGTTGCCGGCACTGGCCGTGATGACGCCGCGCGCGCGGTCGGCCGCCGAGAGGTGCGCCATGCGGTTGTAGGCGCCGCGGATCTTGAAGCTGAAGATGGGCTGCAGGTCCTCGCGTTTGAGGACGATCTCGTTCTTCAGACGCGAGGACAGCCGCGGCGCTGGTTCGAGCGGCGTCTCAACCGCGACGTCGTACACGCGGGAGGTGAGGATGAGGCGGAGGTAGTCAGGGGACGCTGGGGACATGGGACCCTGACATTGTCAGCGATCAGCGATGAGCGTTCGCCAGTCAGCTGGGTGCCGTGAGCGACCGTCGGACCATCGAACCCCTGGAACCATCGAACCGTCGAACCTTGGAACCTTGATCCCCTCAGTGTCCGTGCGCGCTCGCGGACAACGAGTAGATGTCGTTCAGAATCCCGGCCGCGGTCACTTCCGCGCCGGCGCCGGGACCGCTGACGATGAGCGGTTCCTTGCGGTAGCGCGTGGTCGTGAACGAGATCAGATTGCGCGTGCCGTGGAGCGCGCCAATCGGGCTGTCGGCGGGCACCGCGATCAGCCGGGCCGAAACGCCGCGTGGCGTGGCCGCGACAATGTACCGCAGGACGCGGCCGCGTGCGGCTTCGCGCTTCGTGCGGGCCGCCCACTCGGCGTCCACCTCCGGCAGGCGGGCCAGGAACTTGTCGAGCGGCAGCTTGCGTAGGGCGGGCGGCGTGAGGTCGTCCGGTGTGGGCGCCGGCCCGCGGTAGCCCATCAGGCGCGCGAGAATCAGCACCTTCCGCGCGGCATCGCGCCCGGACAGATCATCGCGAGGGTCCGGCTCGGCGAAGCCCTGCGCCACGGCCTCGCGCACGGCCGTCGAGAACGGTTTGCCGGCGGACACCGCGGAGACGACGTACATCAGCGTGCCGCTCACCGTGCCTTCGATACGCAGGACGCGGTCGCCGGTCTCGACGAGTTTCTTGTACGTGTCGATGATGGGCAGACCGGCGCCGACGGTCGCTTCGTAGCGGATCGTGCGGCCGGCCGCGGCCGAGGCCGACATCAGGCTCGCGTAGCTCTCCCAGGACCCGGCCACAGGTTTCTTGTTGGCCAGCACGAGGTCGAAGCCGTGGCCGAGCGCCGTCCGCAGCAGGTCGCCGGTCTCCTCGCCCGTGACATCCACGACGACCGGGCGCGAGACGGCGTGACTCGCCATGAGCGTCAGCGCCTCACCGGCAGGCGCCGTCTGTCCCCCGAGGGAGGCGATGAGCGCGCCCCGGTCCTTCTCGCGCGCCAGATCCTGCAGGCGCCGGCCCGACAGGCCGCGCGGCTCGAACACGTAGCCGGATCGATCGAGCACGCCAATGACGCGGATGCGGGGATCGTTCGGTCCGGCAATCTGATCCGCCAGCGCCCGGCCGACCCGGCCGAATCCGAGAAAGACGACATCGGTGCGCGGCGTCGCGAGCGGCCGGCCGCCGCCGATCTTCGACAGCTGGAACGCGGCGTGTATCCGTCGCGCGGCCTCGGGCGCGTCCGCCTCGCGCACGACGAGCGAGATGTTGCGCTCGGAGGATCCCTGCGCGATCGCCACGACGTTCAGGCTGGCGGCCGCGAGCGACGAGAACACCCGTGCCGCCACGCCCGGCGTGCCGACCATGCCGTCGCCGACGACCGCAATCACCGCCATGCCCGGCCGGGCGCTGACGTTGTCGATGAGGCCGCTGGCGAGCTCGCCCTGGAAGGCGCCCCCCACGGCGCGCACCGCCCGGGCGGCTTCCGCGTCCGGCACGGTGAAGCCGATCGAACTTTCCGAGGACGCCTGGAAGATCGTGGACACCGAGAGGCGCTCCGCGTCCACGGCGCCGAACGTCCGCGCGGCAATGCCGTGGACGCCCGCCATGCCCTTGCCCGCGACGGTGACAATGGCCTGGTTGCGGACGATCGCCAGGGCCTTGACCGGATACGTCTGGTCGGATCGCCGGGCCGAGACCTCGGTGCCCGGACGCTCGGTGTCGATGAACGACCGCACCCGCAGGACGATGCGGGTGCCGGCCATCGGGATCAGGGCCCGCGAATGCAGCACCTTCGCGCCGTAGTGGGCGACCTCGGCCGCCTCGCGATGATGAAGATGCGGAATGAGCCGCGCATCCGGCACGAGACGCGGATCGGCGGTGAGGATGCCCGGCACGTCCTTCCAGAGCACGACCTGACGGGCGCCGAGCGCGCGGGCGAGGAGGGTCGCGGTGAGATCCGAGCCGCCGCGGCCGAGGGTCGTGACCGTACCGTCAGGCGCCGTGCCGATGAACCCGGGCACGACGGGGAGGCGCCGCGACGCGATCAGCGGCCGCAGCACGCGCTGCGCGCGGCGCGTCGTCTCGGCCACGTTCGGCGCCGCCCCGCCGTGCTCGTCGTCGGTCGCGACGATTTGCAGGGCGTCGGCGTAGACCGCGCGCCGGCGGGATGTCGTGAGCACCGCCGCCAGCATCGTGGCCGACATGCGCTCGCCGCGGGCCACGAGCATGTCGCTCGCGCGCGGCGCCAGATGCCCGAGCACGGCCACGGCGGCGCACAGTTCGCGGTACTCGCGCGCGGCCGCGTCGATGGCCGCGAGCAGGGCGCGACGCTGAGCACCGGCCGGCAGGAGCTCGCGCGCGATTTTGCGATGGCGGACGAGCACCGCGGCCGCGACGCGCGACGCCTGCCGCGTGTCACCCGTCACGGCCGCGTGGGCGCCGCCGAGCAGCAGATCGGTGACGCCTGCGAGCGCCGACGCCACGATGACGAGCGGGCCGGGATGGCCGGCCGCCAGCTCGGCGGCCTTCCGAATTGCGGCGGCGTCGGCAAGCGAGGCGCCGCCGAACTTCCAGACCTCCAGGGGATGTCGCAACGGCTACGGCTCCGGGGTGAGGGGTGAGTCGTCCACGGCCCGCAGGCGCCTCAGCGCCTCACGGCCCAGTGGTCGGCCGGCGCCAGTTGATCCACGGCGCGCCGGACCTGATCGTAGTCGTTGGGCAGTTCGACCGGGATGTTGGCAAAGCGGCGGCCGCCCGACGCGGCATCGCGCGCGTGGTAGTCGACCTTGAACTCGGTGAACTTGAGCCCGTTGGCCGTCGAGATGACGATGACCCGGTCACTCGCCTTGACGTCGCCGCGCGCGACCAGCTTCTCGAGCGCCGCGAACGCCACGCCCGTGTGCGGGCAATTGAAGAGGCCCGTCAAATCGGCGCGTGCGGCCGCGTCCGTCAGTTCCTCCTCGGTCGCCTGCTCCACCAGGCCGTCGTACTGCTGCAGCGTGCGGATGGCCTTGCGGATCGAGACGGGATTGCCGATGCGGATGGCGGACGCAATCGTCGGCTCCGCGGTCATCGGCTCGAAGCGCCAGTCGTTCTGGAACGCGCGATAGAGCGGATTGGCCGCCGCGGCCTGCGCCACCACGATGCGCGGACGCTTGCTCACGAGGCCCAGCGCGAGGAGCATGTCGAACCCGGCGCCGAGCGCGCTCACGTTGCCCAGGTTGCCGCCGGGAATGATGATGACGTCCGGGACGTCCCAGTCGAACTGCTGGACGATTTCAAACGACAGGGTCTTCTGTCCCTCGATGCGCAGGCTGTTCATCGAGTTGGCGAGATAGACGCCCTCCTCCTCGACGAGCCGCTGGACGATGGCCATGCAGCCGTCGAAGTCCGTGTCGAGCGCGAGCACCCGCGCGCCGTTCGCCAGCGGCTGCACGAGCTGCGCCGACGTGACCAGCCCGCGAGGGAGGATGACGATCGCCGGAATCCCGGCCGCGGCGGCATAGGCGGCGAGCGCGGCCGACGTATCACCCGTGGACGCGCAGGCCACCGCGCGAATGCCGGCGCCGTCCGCCATCATCTGTTTGACGACCGAGACGAGCACGGTCATGCCGAGATCCTTGAAGGATCCCGTGTGCGAGTTGCCGCACATCTTCACCCAGAGATCGTCGAGGCCCAGCTGCCGGCCATACCGTTCCGCCCAGAACAGGTTCGTCCCGCCCTCGTCCATCGAGACCACGTGCTCGTTCCGCAGCTCCGGGCAGACCCACTCCTTCTTGCCCCATACGCCCGAGCCGTACGGCCAGGTGGTGCGCTTGTACCGATCCTCGAACAACCGCATCCAGGCGGCCGCGGATCGGTCGCCCAGCCGATCGAGGTCGTGCTCGACCTGCAGCAGGTCGCCGCAGCGCGGGCAGTGATAGATCGGCTGCCAGATGGAGTGCTCGCCCGGGCACCCGGCCGAGCATCGGAAGACCGCCCGATAGGCGTTCATGCAGGCCCGACCGCGGCGGGCGGAGCGACAGCAGCCTCGAAATCGGCGAGGGACCGGCCGATGCGAATCGGTTCGACGCCCTTGCCGGCCAGGACCTCGATGGTCTTGTAGCCGTTGCCGGTGATACAGATGACGATGGACTCGTCGCGCGGAATCGCGCCGCGTTCGATGAGCAGCTGCGTGGCGGCCACCGTGACGCCACCCGCGGCCTCCGTGAAGATGCCTTCAGTCTCGGCGAGGAGCTGGATGCCGCGAACGATGTCGTCCTCCTCGACCATCGCGCCGGCCCCGCCGGTGGCGCGCACGGCGCGCAGCACCTGGAAGCCGTCGGCCGGGTTGCCGATGGCAATCGACTTCGCGATCGTCTTCGGCTTCACCGGATCGGGGAACTCGAGGCCGGCGTCGAGCGCGCGCACGACCGGCGCGCAGCCGGCGGCCTGCGCCGCGTAGATCGCCGGCAGCTCGCCGCTGACCAGGCCCACGCGGCGGAATTCGTCAAACCCCTTGAGGATGCGCGGCAGCAGCGTGCCGCCCGCGACCGGCGAGACGACATGACGCGGGAAGCGCCAGCCGAGCTGCTCGGCGATCTCGAAGCCGTACGTCTTCGCGCCCTCGGCGTAGTAGGCGCGCAGGTTGATGTTCGCGAACCCCCAGCCGTAATGATCCGCCACCTGCGTGCACAGGCGGTTCACATCGTCATAGTTCCCGCGCACGGCGATGATGCGGGGACGATAGACGCTGGCGCCGGCGACCTTGCCGGCTTCGAGATCGTCAGGGATGAAGACGGAGCAGTCGAGGCCGAGCCGGGCCGCATGGGCCGCGACGCTCCCGGCAAGGTTGCCCGTCGACGCGCAGGCAAACACGGTGAAGCCGAGCTCGACCGCGCGTGTGGCCGCGATCGACACCACGCGGTCCTTGTACGAGCAGGTCGGATGATTGACCGAATCGTCCTTGACGTACAGCTCCTTGACGCCCAGACGCGCCGCCAGCCGATCGGCACGCACGAGCGGTGTGAAGCCCGAATGCAGTCCGGTGCGGGGTTCGCCGTCGATGGGGAGCAGTTCGCGATAGCGCCAGAGGTTTCGCGGCCGCGCCTCGATCGCGGCGCGGGAGATCGTGTTCGCGACGACGTCGTAGTCGAACGACACTTCGAGCGGGCCAAGACAGCGATCGCACACCCAGAGGGCGGTGGGGGGGAACACGGTCTGGCAAAGGTGGCAGCGAAGGCTGAAGTTCATGAATCCTGGTCCTGGCTCGGTCTCCGTGTCAGGCCTGCGGTCGGACGGACGCCGGGGGCCGCCGCAGGCGCCGGGCCCGGCCCGCCGATCCGGCGGGCTGATGCGCCGACAAGCTTCTGATCGTATACGGCAGGCCGAGCCGCGTGTAGATCCCCCCCAGGAGGTCGCCCGCCTCGGCCTCCCGGCCAGCCGTCAGGGCCGCAAGGGAGGGGCCGGCGCCGCTCAGGCACACCCCGAGGATGGCCGGGTGATCCAGCGCGAGCGCTTCCGCGAGGCCGGGGACGGAAGCCTGGCGGGCGGGCTGGTGCCAGCGGTCGCGGAGCGCTTCCCGAAGGTCTTCGTAGTGGCTGCTTTCGAGGGCGCGCAGCAGCAGGAGCGCCCGCTGGAGGTTGAAGACGGCGTCTCTCAGCGGAATCGAGGCCGGCAGCATCTGGCGCGCCACGGCCGTCTCCAGTTCCGCGCCCGGGGTGGCGACGACGAAGCGGACGGCGTTCGGCCACCGCCAGGCGCGCGAGATCACGCGGCCGTCGTCGGTCTGGCAGCTCACGGTCATGCCGCCGAGGAGCGCGGCCGCGGCGTTGTCGGGGTGTCCTTCGATGCCCGTGGCGAGCGTGAGGGCGTCAAGGTCCGATGCGGCGGGCGCGAGTGCCTGATACAGGCGGATGCCCGCGACGGCCGCGGCCGCGCTGCTGCCGAGACCCGCACGCACCGGAATGTCGCTGTGGGCCCGCACGCGCACACCGGGCGCTGGTGCGCCCGTGCGGGCGGTCGCGCGCTGGAAACCAGTGACGATGCGATTGTCACCCGCAGGTTTGGGACCGTCGAACTCGACGTCGATCGTGCCGGGCGCGTCGGGCCGGACCTCGAGAATCTGCAGCCGCAGATAGACGTTGACCGCTACCGAGAGCGCGTCAAACCCCGGGCCGAGATTGCTGATGGACCCGGGAACGGCGATCTCCCGGGGGCGAGGAGGACGGGGCATGGAGGGACAATCATAAAGGTACGAAGGTA
>CAZFAT010000027.1:0-4958 GCA_964517075.1 uncultured Solibacteraceae bacterium | reverse complement strand
GCACCCAGCCCGATGCCGATGGCCATGATGCCGACGTGTTCGATGCTGGAGTACGCCAGCAGCCGCTTGAGGTTCCACTGGATCAGGATGAACGGCGTGGCGACGAGGACCGAGAGCAGGCCGAGCGTCAACAGCAGGTCGCCGGAGAAGGCCGGCGTGAGCGCGGCGCTCGAAATCGTGTGGATCCGCAGGATGCAGTAGAGCGCGGCGTTCAGCATGCCGACCGCCATCAGCACGCCCGCGGGCGACGGCGCCTCGCCGTACGCGTCCGGTTTCCACGTGTGCATGGGCGCGAGTCCGGCCTTGGTGCCGTAGCCGATCAGCGCGAAGACGACGCCGAGGCGCAGCGTGAACGGGTGCAGGGCGGGCGCGGCCTCCATCAGGCGGGTCCAGTGCAGCGCGCCCACGCCCTCGCCCAGCTGACCCTGACCGGAGGCGAACAGCAGGACGGTCCCGAGGAGCGCGAAGGCCAGGCCGAGACTGCCCAGCATCAGGAACTTCCAGGCCGCCTCGAGCGACGTGTCCCGGTCATGGAACGTCACCAGGAAGACCGAAGTGAGGGTCGTCAGCTCGACGGCGATCCAGAGAACGCCGAGGTTGTTGGACATCGAGACGAGCAGCAGCGCGAAAACGTACGCCGGCATCAGGCCGTAGAACTCGCGGCGCAGCCGCGGCGTCAGCAGTCCGCGGGCCTCGTTGCGCCGCAGGTAGCCGACGCCATAGACGGCCGAGAGGAAGCCGACGAATCCGCAGAGGACGAGAACCAGCGCCGAGAGACCGTCCACCCGCAGCGCATCGCCGAAGGCCGCCGGCACGCGGCCGTCGAGGAACCGGCCGACCGTCGCGAGGCACAGGGCGAACGTGAGCCCGAGGCCGCCCACCATGATGGCCTCCCGGATCCGGCGGGGCCCGCTCCAGGCGCCGGCCGCGGCCGTGACCAGAGGAACAATCAGCGTCCAGACGAGGAGGTACACGTTACCCTTTCAGCTTCGACAGCCGGCTGACGTCCATCGACTCGAACCGGCCGACGATGCGCTGGACGAGAACGCCCAGCACCAGCACGGCCAGAATGACGTCGAACGAAATCCCCAGCTCCACGATGAGCGGCATGCCGGACGTGACGCCGAGCACCACCAGAAACACCGCGTTCTCGACCGTAAGCAGGGCGAGGATCTGGGTGATGGCCTTCTTCCGGGTGACCATCAGGAACAGCCCGATTAGCAGCATCGAGAGCGCGATGCCGATCAGGTGATGACTGACGCCGCGGCCGCCGGCGGGGAAGCCGCTGCTGACGCGGTAGCCCACCGCCGTGAGGCCCAGGCATACCAGCAGCGATGCCGGCACGTTCAGGAACGGCTCGACCTCCCGATGGATGCCGACCCGATCGATCACGCGCATCAGGAACCGCGGAATGAGCCAGCCCTTCAGCGTGAGTGTCAGCGCCGCCGTCACAAACAGCTCGGGGTGCTTCTGCGAGACGGCCGCCGTGGCCGCCACGGCGCCGAGGAGCACGGACTGGAAGCCGTACAGCCGGATCGTGGTGAACAGCGCCTTCTGTCCGACCATGAGATAGGCGGTCACGAGCATGCCCGCCGCGCAGAGCACCAACAAGTTGGCTGTCATCCTTGCCGCCTCACAGGAATCGAATGGCCAGGGCCAGGAACGCCAGCCCGAGCGAGATCGCCACGAGTTCCGGCACCCGGAACAGGCGGAGCTTGGCATTCGTGCTCTCCGCGAGCGTGACGGCGGTGGCCAGGAGCGCGATCTTGCCGGTCCACGCCAGCGCCGCGACGAGCAGCGCCCCCGGCGTGATCTGGGTCGCGATGCCGATCGGGAGAAACAGGTCCACGAGCAGCGTCATGTAGAGCAGTTCCTTCAGAGCCGACGCCCACTCGACGAGTGCGAGATCGGGACCGGCGTACTCGAGCACCATGGCCTGGTGGATCATGGTCAGCTCGAGGTGCGTGGCCGGGTTGTCCACGGGAATGCGGCCCGTCTCCGCGATGAGGATGACGAAGAGGCCGGCCAGGGCGAGAAAGTCGCTCGGATGCAGCGACGGCCCCTGTGCGAGCAGCCCGCGGACGAGCACGCCCAGGTTCATCGAACCAGCGGCCAGGGCCAGGGTGAAGAGCCCGAGGATCAGCGCGGGCTCCGCCAGCGCGGCAATCGTCATGTCGCGGCTGGCGCCCATGCCCCCGAACGGACTGCCGGTGTCCAGCGCCGCGGTGGCGAGCGCGAACCGGCCGAGCGCCAGCGTGCCGACGAGCAGCAGGATGCCGCCGGCCGATTCGAGCGGCGCCGACGCGACCAGCACCGGCACCAGCGTCGTGGCCGCCAGCGCGGCGGCGAAATACACCCGGGGCCCCGCCACGTAGATCCAGGACGCAGTCTCTGACCTCACGGGCTCCTTGCGCAGGAGCTTGGCGAGGTCGTAGTAGCCCTGGAGAAGCGGCGGCCCCTGGCGATTCTGGAGCCTCGCCTTCATCTTTCGAATCAGCATCCTGAGCAGCGGCGCGACGGCGAGCAGCCCCGCGGTCTGCAGGAGCGCCAGCGCGACGGCGGACAGCGCGGCCTGGTTCACAGCGATCCTCCGAGCCACAGCAAATAGAGCACGCCGAGAACGAGGACGTAGGCGAGGTAGGCATGGAGACTGCCGGCCTGGAGCCCCTTCATCACGGCGGCAACGCGCCACACGCCGCGCGCCAGCGGTTCGTACAGGTAGCGCTCGAACGTGGGCTCAATCTGCGCGCGGTACCGCACTTCCGTTGGGAAATAGCGCGACCCTTCGGTCAGCGTCTCGACATCACGCGTCGGGCGGTACACCGCCTGGAAGATCAGCATCAGCGGCTTCGAGAAGGCGGTCGCCGTGTACTCGGTCTGCGGCGTCAGTTCGCCGCCGCAGCCCCACGAGGGCACGCGCCGCGCCGCTCCGGCGCGGGCCAGGACGCCCGCCACAGCCAGACCACCCAGGAGCGCCGCGCCGAGGACGGCGGGCACCAGATGGTCGAAGGCGCCCGTCCGCGTGACGGCGGAAGTGCCCGTGCCGCCTGCGGCCCAGGATGACCATGCGATGACGCCGAGCGGCCCTTGCGCGGCGTCAGTCCCGGAGGGTAGGGCCGGGAGCGATACCATCACGCTGGCGAGCGCGTGGAGGGCGACGCCCGGAAAGAGACCCAGCGCGAGACAGAGCGCGGCGAGCGCGACCTGGGGCGCGATCATCGCGCGCGGCGACTCGTGCACCGAGGCGGCCTGGGGGCTCCGGGGCATCGCGAGAAAGCTGATGCCGAACGCCCGGACGTAGCAGGTGGCCGCGAGGGCCGAAGTGAGCGCGAGCAGGGCGCCGCTGATAGGAAAATTCAGCCGCACCAGGCCCGGCGCTGACGCGAAGCCCATCAGCAACGCCTGGAACGTCATCCACTCGCTCACGAAGCCGTTCAGGAGCGGCAGCCCGGAGATGGCCAGCGCGCCAACCAGGAACGTCGCCGCGGTCCACGGCATGCGCCGGATCAATCCTCCGCACTGCTCGATCTGTCGCGTGCCCGTGGCCATCACGAGACCGCCCGCGCCAAGAAACAGCAGACCTTTGAACACCGCGTGGTTCAGGACGTGGAGCAGGCTCGCGGTCACCGCGACGGCAGCCAGCGTCGTCTGGCCGTGCGCATGCGCGAACATGCCGATGCCCAGCGCCAGCACGATGATGCCGGCGTTCTCGATCGTGCTGTACGCGAGGAGGCGCTTGATGTCGCGCTGGGTGAGCGCGTACAGCACGCCCAGCACGGCCGACAGCGTGCCGATTCCCATCAGGGCGAGACCCCATCGGCTGTCGGGCACGCCGAGGCCGAACGCGCAGACTCTGACCAGTCCATAGATCCCGGTCGTGATGAGCCCCGCCGACATCAGGGCCGAAATACTGCTCGGGGCGGCCGGATGGGCCTCGGGCAGCCAGACGTGCAGCGGTACCAGCCCCGCCTTCACGCCGAATCCGATGAAGAAGAGCACGAACAGCAACTGACGGACGGGTTGGTCCGCGACCGGGACGGCGGCGAGCGCGCCGAAGGACTCTGCGCCGGACACCGCGGCGAGAATCAGGAACCCGGCGATGAGACCGGCCGTCCCGACGTGCGACATCACCAGGTAGAGATAGGCCGCGCGGCGGCTCGCGCGCGGCTCGTGGTCGACGACGACGAGCACGGCCGTGGCCAGCGTCATCACCTCCCATGCACAGAGGAAGAGGATGAAGCCGTCGGCGGCAAAGACCACTTCCACGGCGCCGAGCAGCACGTTCAGCCCGCCGGCGGCGACCGCGGTCCGCGGCGGGGTGAGTGCGTGGGCGAAATAGGCGGTGCTGTAGAGGGCGACCGGGATGGCGACGACGCCGAGGACCAGCAGGAACCAGGCCGAGAGCGGCGTCACCGAGTAACCCAGCACGAAACCGGAGGCGGCATGGCGGGCGATCAGCCCGTCGACCGCCCGGCCCGCTCCGATGACGTGCGCCCCGGCCGCCATGGTGAGCGTCGATGCGAGGATGGATCCGCCGAGCGCGATCGTGCGGCCCGCGCGCGCGTGACCCGCCAGCGCCAGCGCGGCCACCGCGGAGGCGAGGCGAATCACGAGCGCGGCGGGGAGTGCCACGGCCGCCAGATCGGCGAGGCTCATCTCACCGTCTCCACCAGACGAGCAGCACGAGGCTGATGACGAGGGCGATGACGTAGGCGAGATACGCGTGCAGGCTCCCGGCCTGGAGAACCTTCATGCCCGCCGCCACCCGCCAGATGCCGCGCACCAGTGGTTGATAGAGGTAGCGCTCGAAGGTCGGCTCGATCTCGGCGTGGTACCGCACTTCCTGCGGAAAGTACGGCGACATGCGCGCGAGCGCCTCGACCTCGCGGGTCGGCCGATAGATCGCGGCAAAGACCATCATGAGCGGCTTCGAGAACGCCGTTGCGGTGTACTCCGTG
>CAZFAT010000026.1:0-5457 GCA_964517075.1 uncultured Solibacteraceae bacterium | reverse complement strand
CCGGGGCGGCGGCGGGCGTGGCGGCCGAGGCAACCTTGTGCCCGCGCTGAGCGCGACAGTCAACGGAACGATCACGTATCGCCGAAACGAGGGCGACCGGCTGAACGTCTTTCCGCTCCTGACGGGTCGGACCAACGGGTCGACTTTGAGCGTGCCCGTGGCGCTGAACTTGCGCTACGGCCGATCGGTCCACACGATCAACACGAGCATCGGCCGCACCGCGTCGACCACCTTGAATGATCTCGCCTTCAATCAGAACGTCGTCGCCCTCGCGGGCATTGGCGGCGTCTCGGAGGACCCGTTCGACTGGGGTGTGCCGACGGTCGCCTTCTCGTCGGGGTTCACGGGCCTGCGTGACATCACGCCGTCGCGACGGAGCGATCGCACCTTCCAGCTCGGGTACGGATGGACGCGGCCGGCCGGCACCCACACCTATCGGGTGGGCGGCAGCTACTCGCGGCAGTGGAACGACAGCCTGTCCAACGCGAACGCGCGGGGCAGCTTCACGTTCACCGGGTTGTACACCGCCGGCGGGGTCGGCATCCAGCGGGGGAGCGGCCAGGACTTCGCGGACTTCCTGCTGGGCCTCCCGCAGCAGGCGTCGCGCCAATACAGCATCAATCCTGACACCATTGCCAATCCGACGGCGATCCGCGGCTGGCAGGGCAGTCTGTACTTCCAGGACGACTGGCGCTGGAAGGCGCGGTGGACGATCAATTACGGCCTTCAGTACGAGTACATCTCGCCCTTCCGCGAGGCGAACGGGCAGATGGTGAACCTTGACGCGAACGAGGATTTCACGGCCGTGGCGCCGGTGCTGTCGGGCGAGGTCGGGCTCTACTCCGGCGCGTTTCCCATCGGACTCGTGCTGCCGGACTCGGATAACATCGCGCCGCGCGTGGGTGTCGCCTGGCGCGCCACCAATCGATCCGTCGTCCGATTCGGCTACGGGCTGACGTACAACAGCGGCACCTACTCCGCCATTGCTCGCGAGTTGTATCAGCAGCCACCGTTCTTCCTGACGGGGACCAGCATCGGATCGCTGACGTCACCGCTCTCGATGATCGATCCCTTCGCCGACATTACGCCGACCACCGTGACGAACAACTACGGCATCGACAGGAACTACGTCGCGGGCCTGATCCATCAGTGGAGCGTCGACTACAGCCGCGACCTCAGCCGCCTGTGGGCCGCGGGCGCCACCTACGTGGGCACGCGCGGGTCCGATCTCGACATGCTGCGGGCACCCAACCGTGGACCGGACGGGCTCAGGATTCCCGACGTGCAGGCCTTCACCTGGCAATCGTCCGAGGGATCGTCTCGCGCGAACGGGTTGAGTCTTCGGTTGCAGAAGCGGCAGGCGAGCGGCATCGCCGGCAGCGTGGCCTATACGCTGGCCCGGTCGCGCGACAACACGACGGCCACCGGCGGCGGCGCCACCGTCGCGCAGGACGATCAGAATCTCGACGCCGAGTGGGCCCTGTCGAACTTCGACCGGCGGCACCAGGTGACCGGCAACGTGAGCATCGAGCTGCCGTGGGGCGTCAACCGCCGCTGGCTCACCGACGGCGGGTGGCTCGCGGCCATCGTCGGCGACTGGTCGATGTCGGCGAACTTCAGCTTCAACTCTGGCACTCCGCTGACCGTGCGGTGCAGTTCCTGCGCGTCGGACGTGGCGCGCGGCGTCGGGGGCACACTGCGCGCGGACTACAGTGGCGAGCCTCTCGAGCTGACCGACCCCACGATCGATCAGTGGTTCAACACCGCGGCTTTTTCCGTGCCCGGGGCGGGGACCTTTGGCAATTCGTCGCGCAACCTGATCGTCGGACCGGGGTCGAAGCAGCTGAACGCCACGTTCGTCCGCGACCTGCGGCTCGGGGGCAACCGCGGCGTCACGATCCAGCTCAACGCCACCAATCTGCTCAACACGGTGAACTACGGCGGCGTGGATGCCAACGTCAACTCGAGCACGTTCGGCCAGATCACGTCGGTCCGCGGCATGCGCACGATGCGGTTGACGATGCGGCTGCGCTTCTGATGGCGGACATCCACGTGCGACAGCCCGGGATCGCCCTGCGACGGCGACTTGTCACGGTGGCGCTGGCCGGCGCCCTGGGGCTCGCCGCCGGGGCCCGGCCCATCGGGCAGCAGGCGCCCGCGCGCGCGCCGATCTTCCGCGGGGCCGCCGAGCTGGTCCGTGTGGACGTGGTGGTGCGCGACCGGGACGGCAACATCGTGCGCGGCCTCACGGCCGCGGATTTCACGGTCGCCGAAGAGGGCCGGGCGCAGCAGATCGTTTCGTTCGCCTTCGAGGAGATCCGCACCGATCCGCTGCCCCCGCTGACCGTCTCGACCGTGCTGGGCATGGAACAGCTGCAGGCGGCGGCGAGCCAGCGGTCGATCGTCCTGGCGCCGCCGGGCGGCGTCGAGCCGGCGGCTCCGGTGTCGCCCGCCGCGGCTTCGACCGAGGCCGACGATCTCACGGGACGCCGGATGATCGTCCTGCTCTTCGACACGAGCTCCATGCAGCCCGAAGAGGTCGAGCGCGCGGTGACCTCGGCCCACGACTACGTCGAGACGCAGATGACCGCGGCCGATCTGGTGGCCGTGGCGACCGTCGGCCAGTCACTGACGATCCTGCGCGACTTCACGTCCGATCGCGAGGCCCTGCGCGCCACTCTCGACGGGTTCGATCTGACCGCCGGCGCCGGCTTCGAGCAGCCGGAGGCCGTCGAGGTCGTCGAGGTGACGGAGGAGACGGCCGAGGCCGATCCGGCCGACCTGCCGCTCGATGACGGCGAGTTCGGCATCTTCAACAACGATCGGCGGCTGCGCGCGATGCGGGTGTTGTGTACGGCTCTCGCGTCGGTCGATCAGAAGAAGGCGCTGCTGTACTTCAGCTCCGGTCTCTCGCGCAGCGGCAGTGACAACCAGGTGGAGCTGCGCGCGGTCACCAACACGTGCAACCGCTCGAACACATCCATCTATCCCGTGGACAGTCGCGGCCTGTCGGCCATCGTGCCGGGCGGCGCGCCTGGTGGCCGCGGCGGCCGCGGCGGCGGCGGAGGTGGCGGGCGGGGCGGCGGCGGCGCGTCGGTGTTCTCGGGCCGGTCGATGATCAGCCAGTTCAGCGCGTTGAACGCGTCGCAGGAAACGCTGTCGACACTCGCGGCCGACACCGGCGGCGAGGTGTTTCTCGACTCGAACGACTTCGGGCCCGCGTTCACGCGGGTGCTGCACGACCTGTCGGCCTACTATCTGCTGGGTTACAGCAGCACGAACAGCACGCCCGATGGCAAGTTCCGGCGCATCACCGTGCGGCTGCGGAACACGAGCACGGGCTATCGCGTCGAGGCGCGCAGGGGCTACTACGCGAAGGCGGACTTCGCGCACCTCGGCCGCGACGATCGCGAGCGTCAGCTCCAGGAGCAGATCGCCTCGGCGGTGTCGTCAACCGACCTGCCGGTCGTCGCCACCACGAGCTGGTTCCGGCTGCCGGACAATCGGTTCTACGTGCCGGTGTCGCTGGCGGTGCCCGGGTCGCAGGTGCGCGTGCCGACGGCCACCCAGCTCGATCGGCGCAACGCGTCGGTGGATGTCCTGGGCGTCGTGACCGACGAGCAGGGCCGCGTCGTCGGCCGCATTCGCGACACGATGCAGATTCCCGCGGCGCAGGCCGCCGCGCTCGTCGGCAAACAGCTGCAGTACCAATCAGGCGTGACGCTGCCAGCCGGGCACTTCAAGGTGAAGGTGGCCGTCCGCGAGAATGCCGACGGCATGATGGGCACCTTCGAGTTTCCGATCACGATTCCCGATCTCAAGGCGGAGCCCATCAAGGTCAGTCCGGTGGTTCTGAGCACGCAGCTGCGATCGATGCGCGGCGGCGGGCCCGGCGGGCGGGGCGGCCGAGGTGGCGCTTCGGCGGGCCTGCCCGATCCAGCCGGCCGCGGCTTCAACAGCCGGCGCGGGGGCGGCGGACCGCAGTGGGGGAACGAGAGCCCGAATCCGCTCCTGCGCAACGGACAGGAGATCGTGCAGAGCCTGTCGCACGTGGTGCTCCGCACCCAGCCGATGTACTTCTATTTCGAGGTCTACGATCCGGCGGCCGCGCCCGGCGGCGCGACCAAGGTGCGCGCCAGCCTTGCCTTCTATCGAGGGCGGGTCAAGATCTTCGAGACGCCCGTCACGGAGCGCATCGCGCTCGACGACCCGGACCGCAAGGCTGTGATCTTCCAGCTTCAGGTGCCGGCCGCTGGCCTGCCGCCCGGCCTGTACACCTGCCAGGTGAACGTGATCGACGAGATCGCCGGGCGCTTCGCGTTTCCGCGGCTCGCGGTGTATGTCCGGGGACAATGACGCCTACTTCTCCGCCACCGCCTTCAACTTCTCCAGGCCCCGCTCGAAATCTCCGCCAATCATCCGGTCCATGCTCGTGAAGACGCTCATCACCTTCATCAGGTAGGGGCTCGGCCCCTCCATCGTCCATCGCACCGTCGTCGTCCCGCCCTCAGGCGTCAGCCGGAACTCCGTGATGTTGTGGCCTTCCCACGGCTCGATGAAGTCGAGCGCGATGGTGACACTCGCGGGCTCCACCGTGTCGGTGATTTCCATCCGCCCGCGGCCGACCTCGCTGTTGCCCGACCACTCGTAGATGGCGCCCCGGCCGCTCGGCGCGCCGCGGTGCGTCCGCGTCATGGCCGGGTCGAGATCCTCCCAGGGCGACCACAACGGCCACTGGTGGAAGTCGCTGATGAAGGGGTAGATCTTGTCCGGCGGCGCAGTGATGGTGGCGGTGCGCTCGACGTGGAGCGTGTCCGGCTTCGTGGCCGCGAACAGCAGCACGCCCGCAACGACGACGAGGAGGAAGAGGGCAATTTTCTTGAGCATGGGAGGGACCCTGTGGCGGCCATACTGCCCGCCCGGGCCTCCCGACGCAAGTGGTCTGCCGCGGGCGGAGGACCGGCCGCTCCATTCGGCGGCTGCAACGTCGCCACGTGCTCTAAGCTGTTTCGGGCGCCCTCGCGATGGTCCATCAATCTTCCGCCCGGGTCACGGTCAACCGCATCTACCGCGGCTGGGCGGTCGTGGCCGTCGCCGCGCTCGCCATGGTGGGCACCCTGCCCGGCCGGTCGCAGGGCCTCGGCCTGATCACCGAGCCGCTGCTGGCCGAGCTGGGCCTCGACCGCGTCACCTACGCCACGCTGAATTTCTGGGCGACGATGACGGGCGCGGCCGGCGCGCTCGGCGTTGGCCGGCTCCTCGATTGGCTGGGCGCGCGCGTCGTGCTGACCGTCGTGGTCCTCGCGCTCGGCGGTGTCGTGCTGGCGATGAGCCAGGCGACGAGCCTGACGGCACTCGCGATGCTGATCACTCTGACCCGCGCGCTCGGGCAGGGGGCCTTGTCGGTCATCAGCATCACGATGATCGGCTACTGGTTCGTCCGGCGCATCGATACGG
>CAZFAT010000025.1:0-4969 GCA_964517075.1 uncultured Solibacteraceae bacterium | reverse complement strand
GCGTCGTGCCGTCCTTGTGGGCCTTCTTCGCGATCGTGGCCGCCTTGTCGTAGCCGATGTGCGGGTTGAGGGCGGTGACGAGCATCAGGCTGCGGTCGAGGTTCTCGCGGATGCGCTCGTGGTTCGGCTCGATGCCGGCCGCGCAGAATCGATCGAAGTTCACGCTGGCGTCCGCGAGCAGGCTGATGCTCTGCAGGACGTTGTGGATGATCAGCGGCTTGAACACGTTCAGCTCGAAGTTGCCCGACGCCCCGCCGATCCCCACCGCCACGTCGTTTCCCATCACCTGCGCGCACACCATCGTCATCGCTTCCGACTGCGTGGGGTTGACCTTGCCCGGCATGATCGAGCTGCCGGGCTCGTTCTCGGGGATGACGATCTCGGCCAGACCCGAGCGCGGCCCCGAGGCCAGCCAGCGGACGTCGTTCGCGATCTTCATCAACGTAGTGGCAAGCGTTTTCAGACCGCCGTGCAGCGCGACGAGCGCCTCGTGGCCTGCCAGCGCGGCAAACTTGTTCGGCGCACTCCGGAACGGCAGCCCCGTGAGCGCCGCGATCTGCCGGGCGCCGCGTTCGGCGTACTCGGGATGCGTGTTGAGGCCCGTGCCGACGGCGGTGCCGCCCAACGCCAGTTCGTAGACGGCGGGCATCGCGTGCTCGACCGCGCGGCGGCCGAGGTCGATCTGCGCGACCCAGCCGGAGATCTCCTGGCCGAGCGTGACCGGCGTCGCGTCCTGCAGGTGCGTGCGCCCGATCTTCACGATATCGGCGAACGCGGCGGCCTTGCCGTGGAGGGTGTTGCGGAGTTGTTCAACGGCGGGCAGCAGGCGGTGCACGACCTCCTCGGCCGCCGCGATGTGCATCGCCGTGGGGAAGGTGTCGTTCGACGACTGGCCGCGGTTGACGTGATCGTTGGGGTGAATCGGCCGCTTGCTGCCGACCGTGCCACCCGCCAGCTCGATGGCGCGGTTCGAGATGACCTCGTTCGCGTTCATGTTCGTCTGCGTGCCGCTGCCGGTCTGCCAGACGAACAGCGGGAAATGGGCATCGAGCGCGCCCTGGATGACCTCGTCCGAGGCGCGGACAATCAGATTCACCTGCTCGGACGTCAGTTGGCCCAACTCGCCGTTCACGAGCGCCGCGGCTTTCTTGAGGATGCCGAGCGCACGAATGAGGGACCGCGGGAAGTGTTCCTGGCCGATGCTGAAATGATGCAGTGAGCGCTCGGTCTGCGCGCCCCAATAGCGATCCGCCGCCACGGCGATTTCGCCCATGCTGTCGGTTTCGATGCGCTTCGTCGTCGTCACGAGCACTCCCGGGGCCGGACCACCTTGCCGGGCCTCTCGCCCGGGCCTACATTAGAGCAAAGTACGCCCCTCAACCGACTATCGTGTCCGAAATCCTGCGATCCTTCCGCCGCAACGCCGTCCACGTCCGGCAGGCGCTCAGCCTGTTCAACGAGGCGGCCGGCCGCATCGAGGTGGAGCGCGGCTACCTGCAGGATGCCGGCAGCATCGAACGCTACAAGCGCCTGTCCATTCCCGTCCGGCGCGCGCTGAACGACCGGGACCGCGCCTCGGTCGCGCAGGCGCTGGAGGCCGTGAGCGAGCCGGCGCGCCGCGCCGACGCCAAGTTCGGCACCGCCGCTACCCAATGGGCGCAACTGCAGCGCGAGCTGGACAGCGAAGTTGGTCTCGGGGGCGGCAAGCTGCCGCGGCGTGATCTGGTGACCGCCTGGCTCGACGCCGCGGCCTTCTACGACAAGCTCGAGCGCGATCACGCCTACGACCGGCTCATCGAACGGTGGGGGCCGGCGGCGGAGAGTATCGGGGTGCAGCTCACCGAAGAAGCGGCGCGCGTGGTGCTGCTGCTCGACGAAGCCATCGCTGGCGCGCTCGAGGAACCCGTCATCCTCCCGCCGCCCGAACGCACACCCCCGCCGCCTCGGGATCCGAAGGAGCGGTGGTGGAAGCGGTGGTGGTAGGGCCTCTAACTTCTAACTTCCCGGAGGCGCGTTCCCCGGTGCGCCGCCCGGCGCGCCGCCGCGGCGAGCAGGAACGGTCGGGCCCTTGGGCAACAGGCTGAAGTCGCCGCTGCGTCCCCAGCCAGCGGCCGGCTTGGCCACCGTGGCGGTCTCACCGCGATGACAGGTGAAGCACGTGACCTTTTCGGCGACGGCGGCATCGCCGATGCCGTTCAGCGTCGTCTCGTTCAGGGTCATCACCATCTGGATCATCTTGCGGGCGACGTCCTTCTCGGGCTTGCCGTCGAGCGAGTGATCGAGCTGGGGCCCGCGGCCGGCTTGCGGCGGCGGGGCCTTCGGGTTCGGCTCGTGACAGTGGTCACACTGCACATCGAGGCTCTCGTTGAACGTCCGCATCAGCGCGTTGATCTGCTGATTGGACCAGCTCTTGGGGAGTACCTTGAGGTTCTTCGGCCCGCTGGCGGCCGGTCCGGCAGCGCCCGGCGCCTGACCGGGGACCGGGGCCTGCGCCGCGGGCGAAGCGATCCAGCAGACGAGTGTTGCGCTGAGGAACAGCGCCGAACCAGTAACAAGCCGCATGCACGCCTCCAGAAACCGGAAGCGCCATCTTATGAGAAGTGTCACGAAATTGTCTAACTGTCGGAAAACGACCCGCCGACGTCATTTCCCTACGCCGGCTCGGGCACCGTGACCGGGGGCGGGACCACACGCGTGAACTGGCCGCGCTGGAGGAGCTCGCGCCCCCTGCCGCCGCGGCTCGTCACCTCGTACTTCGTCGTGCTGATCGTCTGCTCGGCCCCGCGTGTGGTTTCCACCGTCATCAGGTCCCGGTCTCCCGTTGACGCGATGAATCCGAGCAACCGGTCGTCGTCTTTCTGCAGCTTGATGAGGATGACGCCGCGGCCAGGCCCGCCCAGGAAGTTGACTTCGTCGGCCTGACAGAGCATGGCGCGCGCCTGGCGCGTGGCCGCGATGATCACTTCGCGCCCCATGATCCGCGCGACGCCCACGACCTCGGCCCCGTCCGCCACCCGCGCGTACCGACGGCCGGCCCGCGTGCTGGGCTCGATGAACGGCTCGAACGAGAATCGCAGGCTGTAGCCGTCGCTCGTCACCGCCAGTGCATGCACCGGCGGCACCGGCACGTCGTCGGACCCCGGCTTGGGCGCGGGGCCACCGGTGATCGCTCCGGCGTACCGCGGGTCGAGGCTCATGGCAGCCACGGCTTTCTCGCCGTCCTTGAACCTGAACAGACTCTGAATCGGTTCGCCGTAGCCGGTCGAGGCCGGGACATCCGCAATCTTGATCGTGTACGCCGCGCCGAAGTTCGTGAAGAACACCACGCTGGCGCGCGTGCTGCCGGGCAGCAGCGCGAGAACCGCGTCGCCTTCGCGCACCCGGGTGGCGGCCACGTCCTTCACTTCCTTCTGCCGCTTCACCCACCCGTCGCGCGTGAGGACGACCACGTTGTCCTCGTCGATGATGAAGTCCTCGGCGGTGTATTCCTCATCGGGCGCTTCGCCGGTGATCTCCGACCGGCGCGTGTCGCCATTCGTCTTCTGGATCTCGGCCAGCTCGTCGCGCACGATCTTCCACAGATCGGCATCGCGTTTCAGCAGGCCGGTGATGTCCTTCGCGCGCTTGCGCTTGTCGGCCAGCTCCTTCTGAATCACCAGAATTTCGAGGCGGGCCAGGCGATAGATCTTCAGCTCGAGAATCGCATCGGTCTGCTCCGCGTCGAGCTTGAACGTCGCGATGATCTTCTCGGCCGCGTCGGCCTTCCCTTCCGACTTGCGGACGATGCGGAGAATCTCGTCGAGGGCATCGAAGACGATCTCGAAGCCTTCGAGGATGTGAATGCGCCGCTTGAGCGCTTCGAGCTCGAACTTCAGGCGCGCGCGGACGACCTCGAGACGGAAGTGCAGGAACTGCCAGAGGATCTCGCGCAGCTCGAGCCGTTCCGGCTTGCCGACCAGCGCGTTCTCGGTCGGCACGAGACAGGTCAGGTTGACCGGGAACGTGGACTGGAGCGGCGTGTGTTTGTAGAGGTACGCCATCACCATCCGCTTGTTCGCGTCGCCTTTCAGCTCCAGCGCAATCCGCACGTCGTCGGTGGACAGATCCTTGACATCGACCAGGTGCGGGAGCTTGCGCGACTCGGCAATCTCGCCGATCCGGGCGACGAGCGCTGACTTGTCCACGGCGTAGGGCACGCTCGTGATGTAGATCGTCTTGCCGCTCCGCGACGCCGGCCCTTCCTGCCACGTCGCGCGGATGCGGATGCTGCCCGATCCGGTCTTGTAGATGTCACGGATCTCCTGGGCGGTGTTCATGAGCTGGCCGCCCGTCGGAAAGTCCGGACCCTTGATGTACTTGCAGAGCTGCGCCGACGTCATCTCGAGATCGGCGTCGATCATCTTGATGAGCGCGGTGGTGACCTCGGTGAGGTTGTGCGGCGGGATGTTGGTGGCCATCCCGACGGCGATCCCCGTCGCGCCGTTGATGAGCAGGTTCGGAATGCGGGCCGGCAGGACGACCGGCTCCTCCTTCGTGCCGTCGTAGTTGGGCCGGAAAGTGACCGTTTCCCGGTCGATCTCGGACAGCATCTCGTCGCTGATGCGGGCCAGGCGGCATTCGGTGTAGCGCATGGCGGCTGCCGGATCGCCGTCGAGCGAGCCGAAGTTGCCCGAGCCGTCGATCAGCGGGTACCGCAGCGAGAAGGGCTGCGCCATGCGAACGAGCGTTTCGTAGAGCGCCGCGTCGCCGTGCGGGTGGTAGTTGCCCATCACGTCGCCGACCACCTTCGCGCACTTGCGGTGCTTGACGTCGGCCGTCAGCCCCTGCTGCCACATCGTGAAGAGGATGCGGCGCTGCACCGGCTTGAGCCCGTCGCGCACGTCGGGCAGCGCCCGCGACGTGATCACGCTCATCGCGTAGCTGAGGTAGCGGCGCCGGGTCTCCTCGACGAGGCTGGCGCGCTCGATCA
>CAZFAT010000024.1:0-4027 GCA_964517075.1 uncultured Solibacteraceae bacterium | reverse complement strand
ATCGGGGTGATGGCACGTCGTGCAATTCCTATAAAAGACGGGCGCTACGTCCTGAGCGAATGTGGGCGCGGCGCGCTGTGCGGCGAGCGGGGCACCGTGCCGCGCCGCGGCGAAACCGAGCAGTCCAACGGCGGCGACGATACCGGCGACGCGCAACTGATTGGTGGTCGCCATGCGATTACACCCCCAGGGGCGAGGACACCTCACGTGGTCTTGACCGACAACCTACCACAGGAACCGCACCGCGCCGCGGGTCAGCGCGCCTGGTAGCCGCGGTTCCAGAGCCCCGCGGATCGTCAGCGCCGCGGACCGTAGTAGCATCCCCGGCGATGGAAGCTTGGGTGCCGTTCGTCCTCGTCCTGGGCCTGGTGCTGCTCGGAACCCCGATCCTGGCGCTCGTCACCCTGCTGCAGCTCCGGCGCCTGGAACGACGGCTCGGCGGCTCGACACCCCCCAACGTCACGCTGCTGCTGGGGCGTCTCACTGCGCTCGAGGCGCGCGTGTCGGAACTTGCCGGCGCCATGGAGGGCAGGCCGCCGCGTCTCACGGACCTGCCGGTCCCGGCGCGCTCGGCGGCGCTGGATCAGGCCTTCGCGCCGGTGAACCAGCCGGCACCGGCCGCGGTTCCGGCTGGCGCCATGCCGCTTCCCACGCCTGTGGCGTCCCCTCGGCTCGCGAGCGTCCCCGCCGACGATCTGGATCTCGAGAGCCGCGTCGCCGGCCGCTGGCTCCACCGTGTCGGCCTCATCGCGGTCGTCATCGGCGTCGCGTTCTTTCTCAAGTACGCCGTTGACAACGCGTGGGTGGGGCCGGCGGGTCAGGTATCGCTCGGTGTGCTCCTGGGCGCGGGGCTCGTGGTGTGGAGCACGCGCCTCCATCGCGCCGGACATGCCTACTTCGCTGACGGTCTGACCGGGCTCGGTGGGGCGGTGATGTACCTGTCGCTCTGGGCTGGTGGCGCGTATTACGCGCTGTTGCCTCTCGAGGCGGCCTTCGCGGCGATGGTGGTGGTCACCGCGGCGCTAGTGGCGATCGCGATCGGACGAGGGTCCCAGCGCGTGGCGCTCCTCGCGCTCATCGGCGGGCTGGCGACACCCGCGCTGCTGAGCACGGGCGCCGATCGTCAGGTCGCGCTGTTCCTGTATCTGGCCGTGCTGAACGCCGCCGTGCTGCCGGTCGCGCGATCTCGCGGCTGGCGGTGGATCGCCTGGCCCGCGTTCGTCGGGACGCAAGTGTACTTCTGGGTCTGGTACGACGCGTTCTACGCCGATGACCGGCTGTGGAGCACGACGGCGTTCGCGACGCTCTTCTTCGCGGAGTTCTTCGTCCTGCCGGCGCTGGCCCGCGGCCATGCTGGCCGCCTGCCGCGCGAGCAGGTCATGCTCGTGTTCGCCAACAGCGCCCTCCTGCTTGTTGCGCTGCGGGCAATGATGTGGCCCGGGCAGCAGCTGCGGCTGACCGTCGCGACGCTGACGCTGGCCGCCGCGCACCTGGCGATGGCGCGCGCCGTGTCGGCCGTGACCGCGCCACGCGAGCCTGGCGAGCCATCCGCGCGCTTGCTGTACGCCGGGCTCGCGCTGACGCTGGCGACGCTGGCGATCTTCATCGGGCTCGATGGACCGTGGATCGCGACGGCCTGGGCGCTGGAAGGCGCCGTGCTCGTCTGGAGCGGCTTGCGCACGCCGACCGGCTGGCTGCGCGGCTCCGGTCTGACACTCTTCGCGCTCGTGGCGTGGCGGCTGCTCGCGTCGCCGCCGTCCGCCGATCGATTTCTCGTCAATCCCCGCGTCGCCGTCTTCCTGGTCGTCATCGTCTGCGCGGGGCTGTCGGTCTGGTGGGTGTTTCGCGACCGGGACCGGGTGGCGGCGGCCGAGCGGCGATGGTTCTGGCTCCTGGGCATTGGCGCGAACGTCCTGGCGCTCGTGGCGATCACGCTCGAGATCTACCAGTTCTTCGAGCCTCCGCCCGGCGCGTCCTTCATGCGCGATGCCTACCTGGCGGCTGGCCTGACGACCTCGCTCGTGTGGACGGCGTATGCCAGCGTCCTTCTGTACTTCGGCACGCGCCACCGCCTGGCGGGGCTTCGATGGCTGGGGCTCGCGCTCGTCGGGCTCACCACGGCCAAGGTCTTTCTCCTCGACTTCGCGGCGCTGACGGGAATCTATCGGGTGGTGTCGAGCCTCGCGCTCGGCATCGTGCTGCTCATCATCTCGTTCGTGTACCAGCGCCGGCTCACGGCGGCGACCCGCGAGGAGCGGGTGCTGTGACACGGCCGCGCGTCGCCGCCGGGTGGCTCGCCGCGTTCGTCCTGGGTGCGGTCACGCTGGCCGCGCAGTTGCCAGAGACGTGGCGCCACTGGCAGTTCGCGGCGCCGATCGAGGTGACGCCCGCCGAGGCACCGAGATTCGTGAGCGTGCTCGTCCCCGACGCGGTGACGGCCGCGGCCGCCCGGGACTGGGCGGACCTGCGCGTGATTGACGAGGCGGCGCGTGAGGTGCCCTACGTGCTCGAGGCGCGCGACGCCCGTGAACGTCGCGAGTGGCGGTCCGCGCGGCTGCTCGATCCAGGCTTCGTACCGGGTCAGTACTCCCAGGCCGTGCTGGATCTCGGACCCGATCCCGGCGTTCACAATGCCGTCGTCCTCGAGCTTGGCGGCATAGAGGATGTCCAGGCCGGGCTGCAGATTGCCGTCAGCGACGACGGCCAGTCGTGGCAGATTGCCGCCGAGAGCGTGCCGATCTTCCGGCTCCGCGAAGCGGCCCGCGGTGAGCGCCTCGATGCGACCTATCCGGCGAGCCGCTCGCGCTACGTGCGGCTGCGGATTTTCGAGGGTGGCCGGCAGGTGGCCATTACGTCTGCCCGGGTCGCCCACGAAGTCGTGACGCCGGCCGAACGCGTGCCGGCGGGGGTGGCGCTGGCTCCGGCACCGCCAGACGGGCGGTCCACCGAGAACGTGTGGGTTTCCGGAGGGCCCGGCGCGGAGAGCCGCGTCGCCGAGGTCCGGTTCGGGACCTCGGTGCCCCAGGTGTCGCGTCTTGTTGTTCTCGAGGCTGCTGACCAGCACGACCGGTGGCGCCAGGTGGCGACGGGCGAGATCCGGCGCGTGCCCGGGTCGGTCGATCGGCCGCTCTCGCTGGCGTTCACCGAAACCGTGGGGCGCCGATGGCGGGTGACGGTTCGGAACGGTAACGATCCGCCGGTGTCGGATCTGGTGCCGGTGCTGTACGCGACGCCGCGGCGGGTCGTCTTCCGTCAGGAACCGGGCCACACCTACCAGCTCATCTACGGCCACGCGCGTCCGGACCAGCCCCGCTACGATCTGGCGCGGCTGACGAGTCCGGATGTGCTCGTCGCGGCGGCGCCCGCGTCGCTGGGGGCGCCGGTCGTCAACGCGGACTTCGTGGACGCGACACCCTGGACCGAGCGGCACCCGGCGGTCGTGTGGGTGGCCGTGGTGATGGCCGTGCTCCTGCTGGGCGCGATGGCGGTGCGGACCCTGCGGTCGTCGGCGTCTGGGATAAGCTGAGTTGCAATCAATCTGACATGGCGCAGTTCATTTACACCATGAAGGGGCTGGGGAAGATCTACCCGCCCGACTCGGTGGTGTTCACCGATATCTGGCTGTCGTTCCTGCACGGCGCGAAGATCGGCGTGCTGGGGGCGAACGGCGCCGGCAAGTCCACGCTCCTCAAGATCATGGCCGGCCTCGACCACGATTATCAGGGCGAGGCGACGCTGTCGGCCGGCTTCAGCGTCGGGTCCCTCCCGCAGGAGCCGACGCTGGACGCGACGAAGTCGGTCCTCGGCAACGTCGAGGAGGGCGTCGCGCCGATTCGGGCGCTGCTCACGCGCTTCGACGACATCAACGCGAAGTTTGCCGACGAGCTGTCACCCGAGGAGATGGACCGGGTGCTGGCCGAGCAGGCCGACGTGCAGGACGCCATCGAGGCGGCGGGGGCGTGGGACCTCGACTCGAAGGTCGAGCACGCGATGGATGCGCTGCGCCTGCCGCCGCCCGACGCCGCCG
>CAZFAT010000023.1:0-15243 GCA_964517075.1 uncultured Solibacteraceae bacterium | reverse complement strand
CCTTCGCCTCGAGAAAATAGGGGTAGACCAGGTTCATGAGCGACCCGCCGACCGCCCCAATCATGGCGCCGGCCACGAGCAGCGGGTTGAACTGCCCGCGCTGCGCGGGCAGTTCAACACGCACGAGACCCTTCGCGAGCTCCGCGGGATCGAAACCCACCCAGATGGCCGACCCCAGAAACGAGACGGAGAGCACGGCAAGGAAGAACAGAAAGACGTGCTCGAGCCGCTTGTAGGCGGCCTGAAACACGAAGACGAAAGCGAAGGCATTGCACGCGAGGGCCCATTGCCAGACTTCCCCGACGCGGAAGACGTTCCGGCATACTTCACCAACGCCGACGCTCATGTACGAGCCGTAGACGTGTCCCATCACGATGGCGGCCACCAGCAACGCGGGCGCGTACCAGCGGTGCAGTCGCGTCAGTCCGTCGAGCACGCCCTCGCCGTGCTGATTGCAGAGCTGATAGCGCGCGATCAGCGACACAAAGACGAACCGGAACACCAGGGCCACCACCAGCACCCACATCAGCGAGTACCCGTAGTTCGCGCCCGCGACGCCCATGTCGACGACATCGCCGGCGCCCAGCCAGGTGAGGGTGATGACGATACCGGGCCCGAACGAGCGCAGGTAGCTCAGGAACGTGGAGGGAACGGGTGCGGGAGGACCCATCGGACTCGCTACCGGGTGGGATCCTACTCCCACACGCCTAAGTGCAAACTCGCACGCCCCGGGGTGTGGCATGCGTACCGGCCGGGTCGGCCCCTCCATCGGGGCCGACGTAGGGAGACTATTCCCGCCGCAGGGCGGTCAGCGGATCGACGGACGACGCGCGCAGCGCCGGCACGAGCGAGGCCAGCACCCCAACCACGAGCAGCGTTGCGGCCGTGGTCGCGTGCACGATCGGATCGGCGGGCGAGACGTCGCCTTCGAGGAGCTCCCCCATCAGCGTGCCGAGAAACCAGCCCGGCACGAGGCCCAGGACAATCCCGAGGGCCACGCGCCAGAGGCCCTGCCACAGCACGAGGCCGAGCACGCCGCGCTGACTCGCGCCGAGCGCCATGCGCACGCCAATCTCCTGCGTCCGCCGGCGCACCGTGAACGCCATCACCCCGTAGAGCCCGGCGGCCGCCAGCACGAGCGCGGCCGCGCCGAAGAGCAGGAACAGCCCGCCGAACAGCCGCACCGCCCAGCCCTGGCGCCAGAACTCGCCGGCGAGCGTGTTCACGTTGACGAGCGGCGTGTCGTGAAAATTCTGTGCGACGGTGGCGCGCAGCGTGGGCCCCAGAGCCAGCGGATCGCCGGCCGCGCGGGCCAGGACCGCGAAACCGCGATCGGGGACCTGCGCAAAGGGCAGGTACACGGACGCGACAATCTGATCGTCCTCCCTCGGCAGCACGAGCGAGGGCACGACGCCGACCACGGTCCGCCAGGGCTGGTTCTCGTCACCGAACCGGATGCGACGGCCCAGCACCGGCCCCGGCGACAGGTGCCGCACCACGAACGCGTCGTCCACCACTGCCACGGGCGCCGCGCCATCCGTGTCGGCCTCGGTGAAGAGCCGGCCGGCGCGCACCGCGACGCCGAGGACCTCGAAGTACCCAGGTGTGGCGGCGACTCTCGCCGCGCGGGGCCGATCCTCCGGCTTCGCGTAGGCGACGCCTTCGAGACTGAACGCGGGTGCCCCCGCGAAGCCGGGCACGGCCGTGGCGAGCGCTGCGCGCCTGACGCCGGGCACACGGGCCAGCTCCGTATCCAGCTGCTCCGCCCCGCGCCGGACCGCCGGCATGTCAGGGTAATCGCGTTCGTCGAGCCTCGTCTGCGCGAAGAAGACCTCCTCGGTCGCAAACGGGTGGTCCGTCCGATTGGTGACCACGATGCTGCGAATCATCAACCCCGACACCACGAGCAGGGCGCAGGACACGGTGACTTCCACCACCACCAGCCAGCGGCCGAAGCGGCCCATGCGGACGCTCGTCGCGCCGCGCGTGTCGTCCTTCAGGACGGCGTTGGCGTCGATGCACGCCACGCGCAGGCCGGGGGCCATGCTCGACACGAGCGTCGCCGCCACGATGATGGCGGTGACGAAGAGCAGGACGACCGCATCCAGCCGCACGTCGATCCAGAACGGCGGCTCGGTGTCCGCAATGGCGCTCATGAAGTAGGTCGTGGCGCCCTGGGCGAAGATCAGCCCGAGCGCCGCGCCGGCCATCGACAGCACCAGGCCCTCTGCGAGCGCCTGGCGGAGGATGCGCCAGCGGCCGGACCCGAGCGCCGACCGAATCGCGAACTCCTTTGTCCGTTCGGCCGCGCGGGCGAGCTGCAGATTCGTCACGTTCACGCACGCGATAAGCATCACGCCCAGGACCGCGCCCAGCATCGCGTAGAACGTCGCCGCGATGCGATCGGGGACGGCCTCCGCGAAGAACGACCCGGCCTGCGCCGTGACGTCCTTGTTCTGGGGATGGGTGTCCGCGAGCTGCCGCGCGAGGGTCGCGAACTCCCCCGAGGCACGATCGATCGCGACGCCCTGACGCAGCCGGCCGATCGCCCGCACGCGCGTGCCTTCGCCGCGCACCGCCGGCAGTTCCAAGGCCAGCGGCATCCAGATGTCCTCGGCCTCCGGGAAGCCGAACTTCTCCGGCATCACACCGACGACGGTCGTCGGCGTCCTGTTCAAACGGATCACCGCGCCGACGGCGTCCTGGCTGCCGTGGAATCTGGACTGCCATTGCGCGTGGCTGATCAGCGCGACGGAGGGAGCGCCCGGCGCCCCGTCCGCGTCGGACAGGTCGCGGCCGAGGATGGGCGCGACCCGCAGCACGCGCATCAGGTTGGGCGTCACACGGATGCCGCGCAGCCGCTCGGGCAGCGCCGTGTCGCCGGCCACGATGGCCGGCGCGCCGGCGTAGCCAGCCAGCGCCTCGAGGGAGGTCTGGCGCTCCCGGAAGTCCACGAAATCGTGCAGCGTGACGCTGTCGTGCTGGCCGGGCTCCTGCGTCGTGGCGCGCGAGACCGCCACGATCCGGTCGCTGTCCTCGAACGGCAGCCCGCGCAGGATCACGCCTTCGATGATCGAGAACATCGTGGTCGTGAGACCGATGCCCAGCGCGAGCGCGAACACCGCAATCGCCGACGTCCCGGGCCGTTTGAGCACCATGCGGGCGCCGTAGTGCAGATCCCTGAGCCATTCAGCCATGGCGTGACCTCAAGTACGGAGGCGCCGACCTTTAGGTCGGCGCCGAGCACTCTATGAGAAACCAATACGCGCTGGGAAGAGAAAGGTAAACAGGTCACAGGCGCCCGGAGCGGCGCGACCGAGGGTCGGCCCCTCCATCGGCTACCGTCTCGGCCCGTAATGCGGCAGCGCCTGACCAGCTTCGTAGGCGCCAATATCAGGCGCCCTGCCTGTCGCATCGTCATTGATGTTGGGAATGCGCAACCCGGCGTCCACGACCACCGAGCCGGCCCGCGGCCGGAGGTCGGCCGGCGCCCGCTCGGGAATCGCCGGCGTCGGAAACGCAACGTTGTCGAACACGCTCATGTCGGCGCGCACTGCGTGCCGCTCGACCGCAAAGAGGTCCAGCTCCCCGATGCGGGCCGTCGGCGGCGTCTGCCACGTACCGACCGCATCGTAGTCGAAGCTGGAGTGCGGACCATGCGCGCGGATGTTGGCCGCCATGCCCACGCCGCCGCTGTAGCCGCCATAGCGCGGCGCACCCGGCGGTCCGCCGATAGACAGGTTGTTCCGGAAATAGGCGAAGTCGAACGGCACGCCGCTGAAACACACCATGCCGTCGCCCCCTTTGACCGTCGTGTTGTGTAGGAACACATCGCCCATGCTGCCGCGGTGCAGCTTGAACGGCACGTAGGTCAGGTTGTACATCACGTTGCGGATGAAGTACGTCGGGCCGCCCAGCCCCGGCTGCGAGCTGAGGCCGACAAACGAGTTCGTGATGCGGTTACGCATGATGCGGCAGTTGTGAAAACAGAAGTCCGCCTCAATCGCATCGTCCGCGCCCACGGCGATGTCGTTGTTCAGGATGTCAATCGACAACTGTTCGTGGACGCCGCGGTCCTCCATGGTCGAGATCGCGTCGCGGAAACCCGACACGCGGTTGAACTCGATGACGTTGCCGGGCCCCGTCAACTGAATGCCTTCGCCGACGTTCTTGCCGTTCGCGCCCATCGCCTCGTTCGTCCACGGCGTGATGCCCTCGATGACGTTGTCGGCGACGTAGCAGTTCGTGCAGCCGGGCGCGGCCGAGGCGCGCACGCCATACGTCGCCTTGATGGTCGTCCCTCGGACGACGCAGCCGACACAACCGCGCAGGTTGACCGCGGTTCCCTGCTCGTTGCGGATGGTCACCCCCTCCAGATGCACGTATCGCCGATTCTCGAGAGACACCGAGTCGAACGTCGCCTGGCCGTCGGCAGATCGATACACGATAGGCCGGTCCGGCTCGCCGTCCGCGGTGGCGATGAACGCGCCGTAGTGTCCGGACGCCAGCAGGAGCACGTCGCCAGGCGTGGCGCGTTCGGCAATGGTCTGCGGCGTCACTTTGCGGACGCGCGCATCTGTCGCGGCCTGCGGCACGGCGCGGGTCCGCACCCGGACCGTGCGCACGTCGCGGCCGCCGTCCGGGTCCTCCAGCGTCAGCTGAATCTCGTACTCCGTGTCCGGCCTCACATCGAACACGCTGCCGGAATGCTTGTTGGCCCAATGGAAGATCGGGGTGGTGCCGCGGCTCTCCCCCGCCGGGACGCGCCGCAACGGCATGCCGTCGCGCCACGGCGACTCGCCGGCGGCCCGATACTTCACCGAGACCACGCCGTTCAGGTTGGCGTCGCCCTCAATCGCCCACTCGACGCTAATGTTCGTGATGGTGGGAGAGGGCGTCGTGACCACGCCGGGGATCGTCGCGTTGGCCGACTGCAACAGCGGAACCAGCGCGATGAGCGCCAGAGCGCGCTGCACAATTGCGCCGGGCCGGCCCGAAGGTCGGCCCCTCCATGCTGAAGGCATGCCCGATGATACGCCACGGACCGGCCCTGGAATCCCCGGGAACATGCGATCATCTGTCCGTCAGGAAGGTTGGAACTCGAATGGAATATCAGGTCAGATACCGGGCGATCCGCGACGACAAGATCATGTGCGAGGTGGTCGGGTTGGACGCCCAGCGTCGGCCGACGGGACCGGTGGTCGTCAAGGGCGTCGGCAATTCGAAGGACGAAGCGAAGGCTGCCGCGCGGGCCGCGGCCACCGATCCGGCGATCCAGCAGGCCCTGGCCTGACCGCGCGTCGTCGGCCCATTACCGCCAGCCCAGCTGGACGACCTCGAAATCATTCGCCGTCAGCGCCGGCCCCCGCGACGAGCACCGAAGACCGGCTGGTGGCCCGGCGGATTCTGCAATCCCCGCACAAGACTGTCGCTGGTCGTAATGTCCGGCGTCCTGGCGCTCCGGCTACACTAGACACCTGTCGTGCTGATTCCGTCGATCGATCTCATGGGCGGCAAAGTCGTCCAGCTCCAGCAGGGCGAACGGCTCGCCATCGAGAGCGATGATCTCGACGGGTGGATCGCGCGGTTCGCGAAGTTTCCTCTCGTCCAGCTCATCGATCTCGACGCCGCCATGGGCCGGCCGTCGAACGACGCGCTGGTCCGCCGCGTCGTGAAGGCGCTGCCCTGCCAGGTGGGCGGCGGCATCCGATCGATCGACCGCGCGCAGGAGATCGTCGACGCGGGCGCGAAGCGGGTGATTCTGGGTTCCTCACTGTTCAGTAATAGCGGCGTGAACCGCTCGCGCGCCGAGGCGTTCGCCGTGGTCTTCGGACCGGATCGGCTGGTGGGCGCGATCGACAGCCGCGGCGGCAAGGTCGTGATTCACGGCTGGAAAACGGCGCTGCCCATCACGCCCGCCGCGGCCGCGACAGCGCTCGAGCCCTATGTCGGCACGCTGCTCTACACGCACGTGGACACCGAAGGCCTGCTGACCGGCCTCAACCTGGCGGCCGTGCAGGCCGTGCAGGCGGCAACCAGGCGCCGGCTGATCGCGGCCGGCGGCATCCGGAGCCGCGACGAGATCGACACCCTCGATCGGCTCGGCATCGATGCCGTCGTCGGAATGGCGATCTACACGGGCCTCATCGATCTCGCGCAGGCGTGAAACGTGGCGGCGCCGGGCGCGATCAGCCGAAACGTCACGCGACGATCCGACCCGACTTCGGGCGAGACGACGGCCGACGTTTGCGAACTGTCCGCTGTCCGGCCAGGCGCCTGCACGCCGGCCAGCAGAGCCGCGCCTAGCGACATCCACACGAAGCTCTGCGGCGCGACCACGTTCATAGGATGATAGCGGCGCGCGCCGGGAAGCGGCGGGCATCACCCCATGAAGGTTGTCCTCGCCGGCGGATCAGGATTCCTCGGACGAAAGCTCGCAGCCCGGCTGCGTGCGGACGGGCATGCAGTCACGATCCTGACGCGATCGCAGCCGGCGCGCGACGGGTTCATGACCTGGCAGCCCGACGGCACCACGGGGGACTGGGCGCGCGCGCTCGAGGGGGCCGACGCCGTCGTGAACCTGAGCGGCGCCGACCTCGCCGATCGCCGCTGGACCCAGGCGCGCAAGGCGCTGCTGCGATCGAGCCGCGTGCGCAGCACGCGCAGTCTCGTCGCCGCGATGCGCGAGGTCGCCGACCGGCCCGCCGTGTTCGTGCAGATCTCCGGCGTCGCGTACTACGGCGCCAGTCTCAGCGACACGCCGCACGACGAGTCGTTTCCGCCAGGCGACGACTTCCTCTCCGATCTCGGCGTGGCCTGGGAAGCCGAGGCGCTGCCGGCGGCCGCCCTCGGCGTCCGGCTCGTCATCGTCCGCAGCGGCGTGATTCTGGCGGCAGACGGCAGCGCGTTGCCGAAGATCCGACCGTCCTTCCGCTGGTTCGTGGGCGGTCCGGTCGGCACCGGCCGGCAGTACTTCGCGTGGATTCATCGCGACGACTGGGTGGCGCTGATCGTGTGGGCGCTCACGACACCGACCGTCTCGGGCGTCGTCAATGCGACGGCGCCCGGCACCGTCACGTATCGCGAGTTCGCCGCCGCGTTTGGCCGCGCGCTCGGACGGCCGAGCTGGCTGCCGGTCCCCGGCTTCGTCCTTCGGATCCTCTTCGGCGAGATGGCCGATCTCGTGCTCATCAAGGGGCAGCGTGTCGTGCCCCGCCGCACGCAGGAGCTGGGGTTCACGTTCCGGTATCCCACGATTGACGAGGCGTTGGGAGAGATTGAAGGGAAGACTCAGGTGTAGAATCACAGGCTCCCGACCGCACCATTCGGCGCCCTCGGCCCGGCCGCTGCGCCAGCGGCTTCAGCCCTCGGGCTCCGCGGATTCCGTCGACGGAGGAGCCTCCCCATGATGTTGTGTCGATCGCTCGTCGCAGCCGGTCTGGCGGTCCTGTGCGTCGTCTCCGCAGCGGGCGCGGCGCAGACGCCGGCGAACCCGCAGAAGCCCGACGCGCCCGTCGGCACCACGAAGCCGCCGGCCGCTCCCGACACCAGCAAACCCACCCCGCCTCCTGAGAAGCCGTTTGCCGAGCTGATCAAGGACGCCAAGGCGTTCTCGGGACTGTTCACGCTGTATCAGACCGAGGAGAAGGTCTACCTGGAGCTCGGCGTGGATCAACTCGACCGCACCTTCATGCTCTCCGTGACGTGCGAGTCGGGCATTGGCGAGCGCGGGTTCTACGCAGCGCAGATGTGCGGAGAGCTGCCGGTCCGCTTCCACCGACAGGCCAAGACGGTGCAGCTCGTGGCGGTCAACGTGCGGTTCCGGGCCGCCGACACCACGGCGTTCCAGCGCGCCATCGGCCGCTCCTTCAGCGACTCCATCCTCGGAAGCACGCCGGTCGCCAGCCTGCCGCACCCCGAGCGCAAGACCGTCCTGATCGATCTCGGCGCCATCCTGCTCACCGACCTGCCGATGCAGGCGTACGCGCTGGAGGCCACGTTCCGCATTCCGTATCGGTTCGACGCCAGAAACAGCTACATCGGTGGCATCAAGGCGTTCGAACGCAACGTGGAGATCGGCACAGTCGCGCATTACGCAGCGGAGCGGCCCCCGCTGCCGCCGCTCGCCCCCGGGGGACCGCCCATGCCGGCGCCGCCGCGCAATCTGCCTGACGTGCGCAGCATGGCGTTCGCGTTCCGGTACAGCCTCTCCGAGGTGCCCGCAACGCCCGGGTTCCGCCCGCGTGTCGCCGACGACCGGGTCGGACACTTCTTCGCCGCCATGGACGACTTCACCACCGACGCCGGACACACCCCGACGGTCCGGTACATCACGCGGTGGCACGTCGAAAAGGCGGACCCTGCCGCGGCGATGTCGCGGCCGACGAAGCCGATTGTCTTCTGGCTGGAAAACACGATTCCGCTCAAGTATCGCGACGCGGTGCGACAGGGCGCGCTTCTATGGAACAAGGCGTTCGAACGCCTCGGCCTGCAGGACGTCATCGTCGTCGAGCAGCAGCCCGACGACGCGGACTGGGATCCGGCCGACGTCCGGTACAGCACGATCCGCTGGTTTGCGGCGACCGACGCGGGCTTCGCCATCGGCCCCTCACGCGCCAATCCCGTCACCGGCGAGTTGTACGACGCGGACATCAGCTTCTCGGATGGCATCATGCGATCGGTGCGCGGTCAGGTGCCGGAGGTGCTCGGGCCCCTGACGTGGGACGAGCCGGTGCCGGCATCATTGGTGCGCCCCGGCTGGATGCGCACGCAGGCGCTGACTTGCACGCTCATGGCCGACATGGCGAACAATGCCGCGTTCGGGTTCGAGCTCGTGACGCTGCGCGGCATCGATCCCGAGAGCCCGGAGGCCGATGCCTTCGTCAATCAGTGGCTCATCGAAGTCACCGCTCACGAAGTCGGCCACACGCTCGGCCTGCGACACAACTTCCGCGCGAGCACGATTCGAGGCTTCTCCACGCTGCACGACAAGTCGGTGACGGCCGCCGAGGGTCTCACGGGCTCGGTGATGGACTACATCCCCGTGAATCTTGCGCGGCCGGGTCAGCCCCAGGGCGAGTACCACCAGACCACGCTCGGCCCATACGACTACTGGGCGATTGAGTACGCCTACAAGCCCATTGCCGGGACGTCGCCCGACGCGGAGCGCACCGAGCTCCGCGCGATTGCCTCGCGCGTCGCCGATCCGCTGCTCTCGTACGGCACGGACGAGGACGCCGGCTTCGGCGCGGGCTGGACGTGGAGCTCCGACCCGCTGGCCACGCGCGGGGACCTCGGCAGCGATCCGCTCGAGTACTTCGCCCACAGCGTGGCGCTCGTCCGCGAGCTGTGGAATGGCGTCGAAGCCAAGGTGCAAGCGCCCGGTGAGGGCTACCAGATTCTGCGTCGCAGCTTTCTCCGCGGGCTCCGGCAGGCCGGCGGCGCGCTGCTCGACTCGGCCCGCTACATTGGCGGCGTGTATCACTACCGCGACCACGTGGGGGATCCAGGCGATCGGGTGCCGTTCGTGCCGGTGCCGGCCGCCAAGCAGCGCGAGGCACTGCACCTGATTCGCGACCATCTCTTCGCGCCAGGCGCCTTCACGATTGCACCCGGGCTGTTGAACAAATTGACACCCGATCGCTTCCCGGACTTCAGCAACTTCGCCTCGTTCGAGCGGCGCCCGGACTACCCCGTCCACCAGGAGATTCTCTCGCTGCAGGCGGCGGCGCTCGGCCGGCTGTTCCATCCGACGGTGATGAGCCGGGTGCTGGACAACGAGTTGCGCGTGGCGTCGCCGGCCGAGACGCTCCCGTTGAGCACGGTGTTTGCGACGATCCGCGATGCGATCTGGGCAGAGACGGCGGAGGCCCGCGTGGATGTCAACAGCTTCCGGCGATCGCTGCAGCGCGAGCATCTGCGCCGGCTGATCGGGCTGGTCGTGCGCGATGCCGTCGCGCCCGAGGACGCGCGCAGCCTCGCGCGCCACAACCTGACCCTGCTGCGCGCGCGGCTCAGCGCGGCGACGTCGAAAGCCGCGACGGTCGAGACGCGTGCGCACCTGCAGGAGTCGCTGGCGAGGATCGACGAAACGCTGGCGGCCCAGGTGCAGCGGTCGGCGTTCTAACTCGAACCGGCCGAGCCATGGCGCGCCTCCTCGTGGCACTCACCGTCGTGATCCTCGCCGTCACGTGGGGGGCGGAGCCTCACGCCCAGGCGCCCGCCACCCAGAACACCGGCACCATCAGCGGCCGCGTAATTGACGGTTCGAGCGGCGCGCCGCTCTCGGGCGCGATGGTTTCGCTCGTCAATCCCGCCGACAAGCCGAACCAGAACACCGCACCGCGCACCGTCGATCGACAGATCACCGATCGCGCGGGACGGTTCACGTTCACCGGCCTGCCAGCGTCTCGTCCCCATCAGTTGCTGGCGTCGAAGCCGGGCTACTTCGAGGGCGCGTTCGGCGTCGACGCCAGACACGTGACACCTCAGCGCGTCGTTTTGGCCGCGGGCCAGGCGGTGCGAGACGCTGCAATCACCCTCTGGAAACCGTCGGCCATTGCGGGCATGGTGCTCGACGAGACCGGCGAGGCGCTGGTCGGGGTGTATGTCACCGCGGTGATGCAGATTTTGGTGGCCGGCATGCCGCAGTTCGCCAGCGGTCCGGTGACACGCACCGACGATCGCGGCGTCTATCGGCTCGCGCCGCTGACACCGGGCACCTACGCCGTCATGGTGCCGTCCATCCAGTTCACTGTGTCTGCTGAAATTCCCTCCGCGCCGGCGGTGGGTCGTCCGGTGACGGCTTCCAGCCTCGAGGAGGCTTTTGAAGCCTTCCGCGAGAGCGCGATCGGTCGGAGGCCCGGTCCGACCCCGCGTCTCTCGCCTGGCCAGCACGTGATTCAGCAGGACGACGGCACGCTGCTCGTCCTCGGTCCCGGGTCGCTGCTCCCGCCACCACCGCGCACGGACGGCCGCCGTCAGTCATATCCGTCATGTTTCTATCCCGCCGCGCGGGCGCCAGCTGGCGCGGCACTGATCGCGCTCGGGCCCGGCGAAGAGCGAGCCGGCATCGACGTGCAGCTCGCGCCGGTGCCGGTGTCGCGCCTCTCCGGCGTCCTCGAGGGTCCACCAAACTCCATCGCCAACCGCCGGCTGCGCCTCCTCGCGCCTGGCAACGAGCACCTCGGCACGGGCCACGAAACCGCCAACGCGTTCACGGACTCGGCGGGCCGATTCTCGTTTGTCGACGTACCGGATGGGACGTATGTCATCGAAGGCGGCGCTGCAGGATTCACCCACAGCCCGCCCGGTGCGCTGATCACACCGGCACAGCACACACTGGCGTCGCTGACCGGCGGTCCCGTCGTCGGCCCTATCGGCAGCAGCGCCTCAGCCGTCGCCATTGTGCCCGGTGGGTGGCCGGCGGGAGGAATGCCGAATATCCGCATCGCCAGTGACGGCCCCAGCGGGCAGGTCACGCGAACGCCCGTCGAGGTCGCAGGTGCCGATCGCGACGACCTGGTCGTCACCCTCGAGACGCCTGTCTCGGTGACGGTTCGCATCCTCATCGACACACCAGAGGATCGGACCGCACTCGGCATCCGCACCTCCTCACTCGAGGTGATAGCAGAACCCGCGGGTGCCGGGCCCACGAGCGTGGGATCGCGGGGAAGCGTGCCCCTCGCGGCGCCCGTGCTCGATGTGACGCTCAATCTCCGTCCGGGCGACTATGTGCTGCGGATGTACGGCAATAGCGGCCGGATCAAGTCGCTGACCTGGGGTGGACGCGACTACACCGGCGTGCCGATCACGATCGGTGAGCGGGACACGTCAGGATTGGTCATCGTCGTCACCTCGCGAGCGGCGCGGATTGAGGGATCGATCCGCGAGGCGCCCGGCACGCCGTCTCGCGGCGCAACGGTGATCTACTTCCCCACCGATGCGTCGCGCTGGAGGCGCTTCGGTCGGCAGCCCGAGCGGCTCCGCTCCGTCCCGATGACGAGCGGCAGATACGGAATCGCCGACCTGCCGGCCGGCGAGTACTACGTGGTGGCCGTGGAAGAAGGTCTGGCGGATCGCTGGAAGGACCCGGCGTTTCTCGAGGCGGCGGCCCGCGTCGCGACGCGGGTCACGGTGGGATGGGGCGACACGCGAACGCAGGACCTGACCGTGACGGAGGTCCGCCGATGACGGCGCTCCGCCGCACGCTCGCATGCGTGGCCGTCTCGTCCCTCATCGGGTCAGCCTCACCCTCCAGTCAGGAGGCGAACGCGTCGCTGTCGGGCGTTGTGGTGTCGGCTGACGCCGCGACACGGCCCGTGCGGCGAGCCATCGTCACCGTAAACCGACTCGAGTCCGCGGTTCAGCTCAGCGCTGTCACCGACGATGAAGGACGATTTGCGTTCTCCCGTCTCCATCCCGGCCGGTACGCGGTGCGGGCCTCGAAAGCCGCGCATCTGACGTCCACGCTGGGCGCGAGCCGGCCCGGCCGCCCCGGGACGTCGATCGCGCTGGCGACCGGACAGCACGTCGGAGACGTGCGCCTGACCCTCGAGCGCGGCGCGGTGCTGAGCGGCACGGTGCGGGACGAGTCGGGTGCGCCGGCAGCCAATCTCACGGTCATCGTGACGGCGACCGACACAACCTCAGGTCTGGCGCCTATCGTCGTCGGCTCGCCCACCGACAGCGATCGCTTCCGCACCGTCGTCACCGACGACCAGGGCGCGTATCGGGCGTATGGACTTCCGCCGGGCGAGTATCTCGTCGCCGCGCTGCCTTTCGGCGGGGCGAGCCCAGCCGCGCGCCTGGCAGACGCCCAGGGCGACGCAGCCCTGTACGGCTACGGGCCGGTCTTTTATCCAGGCACCGCCTCATCCGGCGAGGCGACGAAGGTGCGCGTGTCGGCCGGAGATGTGCGAGCCGGTCTGGATTTCTTGTTCAGCCTCGTCCCGACCGCCGCTGTGGAGGGGACGATCTACTGGCCGGATGGGACCCCCGCCGACGGCATGTCGATTTCGATCAACGGGACCGGTCCTCCCATGCCGATGGGGGCCTCGCAATTCGGCGTGGCAAAGGCGGGATCGGACGGCCGCTTCAGGATCGCGAGCGTCCGGCCCGGACGATACGTGCTGCAGGCGCGAGGGGCGCGGCCTGGCGGCACCGAGGCGTGGGCGATGACGGACGTGATCGTGAGCGGTGTCAACGTCGGCGGTCTCACGCTCACGCTGCAGCCGGCGATGACGCTGAGTGGCCGCGTCGTGCTGAACGGTACCCCCACACCACCGCCACCCACGAGGGTGATGGTCCACCGAACTGCCCAGCCTCCCCCGAATCCGGAGACGATCACGACTCGCGGCCTGCCCGCCATCGGCGACCTGGTCGCGAGTCGCGGCGACGGCAGTGCCGCCGACGGATCCTTCACGGTCACGGGTATCCCGCCCGGCAATTTCAGGCTGAACGTCACTGTGCCGCCGGCGTTGGGTGGAGCCTGGTGGCTCGAGTCCGCGGTTGCCGGCGGTAGAGACTTGCTCGATGTGCCGCTGGAGTTCGGCACGACGTTCGGGAACATCGAGGATGCCGTGCTCACGTTGACCGATCGACGAACTGGGCTGACCGGCCGGTTGCAGACGCCGGCCGGCGTGCCCGCCCCCGAGTACTTCGTCATCGTTTTCTCCGCCGATCGCGCGCACTGGTTCCACGGCGCCCGCCGCACGCGCGCCGTGCGTCCAGCGACCGATGGGATGTTCAGCGTCAGCGAGCTGCCGGCAGGTCCGTACCTCGTCGCCGCGGTGACCGACGCCTATCCCGACGAGTGGCAGCGCGCAGATTTTCTGGAACAGCTCGCCTCGTTTGCGGTGCCGGTGACAGTGCGCGCCGGTGAAACCGCGCGGCAGGACTTGCAGCTTGCGGGGCCGTGACGACATGGGCCGACCTGAGGTCGGCCGCTCCATTCCTGACCGGCCGTCAATTGGCGTCGAGCTCCAGCCGTAACGCCGACGCCGGAAACACGCCGTTCTCGACGACGACGGTGACGACGTGCCGCCCCGCGGGCAGGTCGAGCGCGAGTTGCCGGTCGGCAACTTCCACCGCCCGCGCGTCGACCCATATCGACAGGCCATCGATGGCCGGGAGTTGCAGTCGGGAGACGCCCGGCCGGGGCGAGTCGATCTCGAACTGCACGACGCGGAAGCGCTGGGCGCCGAAATAGCTGACAACCGGCACCTCGGCGAGGGGCAGCGTGCCGGCGACGGTGCTGAAACTCGTGCGCCACGGAAGATCGGCGTCGGCACGCGCGGCGTAGCCCATGCCCTGCTCGCGCAGTCGCGCGCTGACCGCACCATCGGACTGAAGCACGCGCCAGCGGCGCACGACCGGCGCTCTCGGCACGGTCAGCGCCGCGTCGCGGCCAATGGCGGAAAGGAACTTCACGAGGTCCAGGAACTCGTCGCGCCGGAGCGAGGCCGTCAGTCCCGGAGGCATCAGCGACGTGGTGGCGACACCGCGACTGACAACCTGTGACGCCGGGATCGTGACCAGACGATCGGCGCCGTCGCGCAGGCTGATTTCCGTGGGGCTCTCGGCAGCCAGGACGCCTGACACGACGCTGCCATCCCGACGGGTGACCGTGACGAGGTGATAGCCCTCCTTGATCCTGGCCTGTGGATCGAGCAGCGACTCGATCACGTAGTCAACCTGCGCACTGCCGCCGAGGCTGCTGAGATCCGGCCCAACCTGGCCGCCGGCCCCGGCAATGGCGTGGCAGTTCATGCAGAGCAGCTCGGCACGCCGGTAGACGCCCTCACCGCGCGCGGCGTCGCCCTCCGCCTCGACAGCCGCCATCATCGCGCGCAGGCTTTCGCCTGACGGCATCGCCAGAGGCCTGTCGAGCCGTGCGGCGGTTTCAACGGCGCGGACGAGATCGGGGAGGTCGCGTCCCGACGTGGCGACAGCGCGCAGCACCGCTCGGCCGGTGTCGGCTGTCAGTGATCGCCCGACGAGTGCGCTGGTAAGCGCAGCGGGGCCTTCCTTCAGGCCCAGAAATGTTGACGCGAGAGCCGTGGCGCTGCCTTCTGCCGGCGGCGCCGCGAGCAGCGCCGCGGCGAGGGGCGCGGCGGCGGATGGGTCGAGGCGCGCGAGCGCCGCAACGGCGTCGGCCCGCCGCGGCACCGGACCGGTGGTGGCCAGCTCGATGAGCAGCGACCGCGAGGCCTGGCCGAGGCCAGCCAGCGCCTCGAGCGCGGC
>CAZFAT010000022.1:0-8308 GCA_964517075.1 uncultured Solibacteraceae bacterium | reverse complement strand
TGCTCGATCGTTTTCCGAACGCCGACGTCGAGCTTTCAGCACGATTCCAGGAGCTCGGCCGCCAGCCCTACACCGCGCGCAAGTGGCTGATCAAGTATCAGGACCGGGCGCTCTTCGGCAGCGATGGCGGTCCGGACAGGGACGTCGAACGGTTCTGGACGCCACACTGGCGGTTCCTCGAGACCGACGACGAGCACTTCGACCATCCGGCGCAGATGCTGTCGCCGCTCGGCGCACCCCTCCAGGGCCGCTGGCGGATCTACGGTGTTTTCCTGCCGGATGACGTGCTTCGCAAGATCTATTACCGCAACGCGCTCAAGTACCTGCCGTCACTGCGGGCACCAATCGAAAAGCAGCTCAATCGCTGAGCCTCCGTGGCTCTCTTATCTCAGAATCAGTTGCCCGAACGCCGCCGGCACGTGAAATGACGTCCGGCCTGTCGGGCTCCACGCGTAGTGCTTCTTGTCGGTCACGCCGGCGATCCGGAAGAAGCCGACGCGGAACGCTCGCCCGCGGAGCGGGGTCGTCCGCTCGTCGATCGCGCTGATCGGAATGCGCATCTCCCCGTACCAAATCTTCCCTTCCCGGTCGATCCGTGCCTTGACCGAATAGCCGGAGTTCCAGCGCATCCCGGCCTGTCCCTTGGAGTTGTCGCGATCGATGTCGAGGTCGATCCATTCGCCCTGCGGCGACACCTGAAATTCCTTGTAGCGGCCGATGCGATCGGCGGCCCACCCGATGAACACCTCGGCGACGTCGTGGTTCCAAAGCTGCGGCGTTTCGACCGCCGGATTCGGATTCGGACGCAGGTTCAGCTCGTCGTACGGGCAGGCATACAGCAGATAGAGGTGCGTGTTCGACCAGCGCGAGCGGATGACCGTGGGATCGCCGGCGATCGGCTTGCCGAAATAGTCATTTCCCATCTCGACCGACGGTGCCGTCCGCCACTCAGGCGTCTCCGGGTCGGCGGTCAGCTCGAAGTCGTGATCAACGTAGGCGCTCTCGAACGGCGGCGGTGGCGCTTGTACGGCGATCATCGTGGCAACGATGGCGGAGGCGGCGAGGCGGGTCATGTCAACATCCTCCGTTCAGTCGACGGCTCAGCGACCCGCGGGCCGCGCCCACGGGAACGCGAGCGTCGGCCGGTTCGCGTACCGGCGGACACCGATCGTCAGGGTCTGTCCGGCACCCGGCGCGAGCCGCACGTTGAACCACGGACCGTTCACCGTGGTGCGCCGGCCGCCGCTCGTCACGGTCGTCGCCCGATGCTCCCCATAGGCGCCCATCTGGACCGTCACGGTTCGCGCGCGCTCGGCGCCGACGTTCACGAGTGTCAGCCGCACTTCGTCCGCGTCGAAGCTCTCGACGAGCGCCGCGACGTCCTGCGGCAGCCCCGCGCGCCGCGTCTCGGGGTCGAAGTGGCGGACCTGCACGAACAGGGGCGCCGGGCCGTGCGTTGACCCACCAGGATCCGCGCCGCCCATCGTCAGGTTGATCAAAGCCGCGGTCGCCGGGTTGGGGATTCCACCGCCGCCGCGTCCAGCGCCACGACCGCCCCGGCCAGCGGCACCGGCTCCACGCCCGCCCGCACCACCAGCCGCGCGGCCGCCAGCGACGGCGCCGCGTCCCCCGCCACCGGCACGTCCGGTTGCTGCGCCACCTTCAGCCGCTGACGCGGGCGCGGCCGGTGCCGCCAGCGCGCGACGAACCGTCTCGAGTTCCGCTTGAAGTGCCGTGGCGGGATAGCTCGCGTTCTTCCCCTGGATGTACTGGAGCCAGCCGCTGTCCGGATGGTGCGACTGCATCAATGGCGGCATCGCTGCCATGCGCTGTTGATCGCCGGGCGCGAACGACCAGAGATAGAGCAGCACGACGATGTTGGGGATGTTGCCGAGCGCGCCGGTTGGCCCGTCGTCGAGCGAGGCGTGACCGTACCAGCCATGGTCACCGTAGTAGCGCGGGATCAGCACCTGGCCGTTCTCGGTTCGCGCGGCCGCGTACAGGTTGTCAATCTGCCGGCGCATGGTCCGGACGTATTTCTGATCGCCGGTCAGCAGCAGCGCGCCGCCAAACGCCTCGGGCGGACCGCGGAAGCTGTAATTGCGCACGCCCTCATCTGGCGAGTTCCACCCGAACACGCCTCCGTACCACTTGCCACCCCATTCGCTGCCGATCTTCCCGTCGAGGCCGACGTTCGACGGCAGATTGCCGCCGTTGGCCGCCGCGCGCTCCGCCCAGGCATCGACGTACTCGAGGAGCCAGCGCCGGTACTTCTCGTCGCCGGTCAGCATGTACGCGTTCAGGTGGAGCATCGTGACGCTCAGGTTCAGCGGGTGATCGCCGCGGATGTTCTGATTGGCAGGATCCGCGAAGCGCGTCCGGCGGGCAGCCGTCGGGCTGACTCCGTCTGGCAGCGGACCGTCCCAGTCGTCCACGGTCGCCGGCGTGAGGTCCGCTCCGCGACTGCCGTTGAACAGGCTCCTGATGATCCTGCGCTCGGGATCGTAGTTCCTGGCCTCGGAATCCTCGTTCATGTAGAACCCGGCGTAGCGTCGCGCCCGTTCGACGTGCCTCGCATCGTCAGGACGGCTCAGTCCGTGGTAGTAGAACGGGCCCAGACCTTCTCCGATGTGCTCCCAGTCGTACGCGGTCGTGAACTCCTTGTAGAGGATGCCGTCCTTGGCCATCTCCACTTGCGGGACGCGGGCCTCGCTGTACTGCTTGAGGTGCGCTTCCCAGACCTCGCTCCAGGTCTCGATGATCGAGGCCGGGCCTCCGACCGCATGCGCGAGCGGCCAATTGCGGATCGCTTCGGTGACGTCGTCCGCACCGGCGCCTACGCCCCACTGCGGCGGTGTCAATGAGTAGCCACGGTCATCGAACCGGCGGGCGCGATGCACCCGCACAGCCTCGGCGTTGAGCTGGATCAACTCACGCTGGGCCGTCGCCCACGCGGGCGCCGCCAGGCGCGAGTCGACGGCGACGGTGGGTCCTTGGGCCTGAGCCGGCAGGACGGCCGGGATGACTGCGACCGCCAGAAGGGCGAGCATCCCCCAGCGCGCCGCTTCGATGCGGCCGCAGCGTTTGCGCAGGTTGTCGACGACGAGCTTCGTCGCCACGACGAGGTCAGGGCTGAGTTGCCCATGGGTGCTGCACGCACCCTCGTCGTGATGAAACGAGCGAGCAGCAGCGAGCGAGTCGGCGGAGCGGAGCGGGGCGTCCCGGGGTCCCCGCGAGCGACGCCGTCGGGGTGCCTGCAGGGGCGAAGCCCCTCGGGTTCTTTTTGATGAAGGTGCCCGCACGCAGCTCAGCATACGCCCCCTCGAGGCTCTTCGGCACCTGCCCCAACGCGCCGTCGCGTGGCACGCCAATCGCGGATCGCGAGCGGGACGAGCGCATCCCGCGGATGTCGAACGACAACGACGCGCCGATCGGCAGGCGCGTCGCTAGTCGTTGCGCAGCGACTCTATCGGGTTCACGGCGCTCGCGCGGCGGGCGGGGACATAGCTCGCCAGCAGCCCGACGGCAAGCATGAGGGCCGTCATGACGACGAACACCATCGGATCCACCGCGCTGATCTCGTAGAGCAGCGCGTCAAGGAGTTGCGTGGACGCCAGCGCCACGCCGACGCCGACGACGGCGCCCACCAGCACGACCTTCAGCCCCTGCCACACCACCATTCGCCGCACGGTGTTCGGTGTGGCGCCGAGCGCCATGCGCACGCCGATCTCCCGCGTCCGCTCGGCCACCACATAGGCGAGAACGCCATACAGCCCGACCGCACCGAGGACGACGGCGAGCACGGACACGACGCCCAGCGTGAGCATCGTGAACGACAGCTGCACCATGGATCGTTCGGCCAGAAACTCCATGGTGAACTCGCGAAACACCGGCGCTTCCGGAGCGACCTGCCGCACGAGCGCCCGCACGTCCCTGCCGAGGCTCGAGGCCCGTCGCGACTTGACGACGTAGGCCGGTGACCCCAATGCCCAGGACTGAGGAGCGGGGCCGGTCAAGGGGAAGTACACGACCGCCTCGCCGGCCTCACGCCAATCGTTCTGCTTGACGTCGGCGACGAGGCCCACCACCGTGAACCACTGCACGGGTTCGACAGGGCGCCGGATGCGGCGGCCGATCGGATCGTCGTTGGGCCACAGCCTCTCGGCTGCCGACCGACTGAGGATGACGTGGCTGTTCGGCGTGACGGCCTCGTTGGGTGTGAACACGCGGCCGCGAAGCAGACCGGTCCCCATCGCCCGGAAGTAGTCACCGGCGGTGAAGTTCTGATCGATCAGCGTCCCGCCGCTGTCCGGCTTCACTGATTCGGTCAGAAACCGCCCGCCGCCGGTGCCTTCGTCGAGCGGGAGGTTGTTGATGATCCCAACGGCCGTCACATCCGGAAGAGCGCGGAGGCGATCCATGACATCGAGGTGCAGTCGGCCCCAGCTCGGGCCGTCGGTGAGGTGGGCCTGCTCCGGCGCGAACTGGAAGGTGTAGACGTCGCGGGTGTCATAACCGGGATCAACGGTGCGCAACCGATCAAAGCTCCCCACGAGCAGCGCGGAGCCGACGAGCAGCACCAGCGCCAGCGCCGTCTGGCCGACGACGAGCGCGTCCCGCCCGAGGTGACGGCGTCCGGTGCTGCCGCGAGACCCCTCGCGCAGACGATTCAGGTCAGGAGACGACGCGTGCAGTGCCGGTACGGCGCCGCACGCCAGGGCCACGATCACGACGAGGGCGAAGGCCGCCGCGACGGTCTGCCAGTCGAGCCCGGCGAGACTCAGCCGAGGAATGCCTTCCGGAGCGGCGGCGAGGAACAGCGGAAGCGTCACCGCGCTCAGAATCACCGCCAACACCCCGGCAGGCAGCGCGACGAGAAACGCTTCGGCCATCTGCAGGCGCACGAGTTGGACCCGGGACGCGCCAATCGCGCGGCGCACGGCCAGGTCGCGCCGTCGCCCCTCCGCGCGAACGACGAAGAGATTCGCGACGTTGGCCGAGGCGATGAGCAGCACGACTGTCACCGCGCCGAGCAGCACCCACAAGGATGTCGTCGCCGTCGGGCCCACGAGGCGTTCCGCCAGTGGTTCGACGACTGCTCGGTGCTGTTCGATGAGTCGCGCATAACTGGGCGATCCGCCGAACCGTGCCGGAAGCTCTTTCGAGATTTGCGTCAGCTCGGCGGCGAGCTCTTCGCGGGTGACCCCGGGTTTCAGGCGCGCGATGACGGGGGCGCCTTGGCCAACCTGCCCCGCACCAACTGTCGTCGGCAGGACCTCGCCCGCCACCCACAACAGCGTGCGGTCACTGGGAAAGCTGAACTCGGGGGGCATGATGCCGATGACCTCGCGCATTTGACCCGAAACGAAGTACGTCTTCCCGATCACCGCGGGGTCGCGCCCGAACCAGGTGCTCCAGAGCTGGTCGCTGATGACGACGACTCGGTCCTCGTCTGCCGCGGTCGGGAGGCGGCCCGCCTGCGGGCGGATGCCGAGGGTTGCGTAGACGTCGTTCGTCGGGAAGGCCATCACGGCCCGTTCGACGCGGTCGTCGGTACGCAGCGTCGACGTCCCGCTGCCGAACAGGAAGATGCCATCGATGAGCCGCGAGCGCTCCTTGTAGTGGAGGTAGAAGTCGGGCCCGAGACCGAAGCGCTCGGGGAGGTCGGATCCGGGGGCGCTGCCGGACACGACGACCAGGCGCCCGGAGTCGGGATACGGGAGAGGCTGCAGCAGAACCGTGTTGACGACGCTGAACATCCCCGCCACGGCGCCGATGGCCAGCGCCAGCGTGACGACGGAGATCAGGAAGAAGCCCGGCGTCCGCAAGAGTGCCCGCCAGGCATGCCGGAAGTCAGAGGTCCACTCCATGACGGCGCCGCTCCTCGCCTGAAACTGGACCCTTAGACGGTGACAGGAGCCCGGCGGTTGCGTGTTCCGTTCACGTCCACCGACTTCCGTTCACGTCCACCGACCCCTGCTCATGCGTCGTATATAGTAGGACGTGCCGACCTGCTATCGCCGGGTCGCGCGCACCGAGGCGGCTGGTGCGAGCTCCTTGAGCCGTGATCGGATCTGTTGAAACGCCTGGGAGTCGCGGCGTCCGCCTGCGAGCTGACTGGCTTCGAGCTGCAGGCGCTGCACTCGCTCGCCCGGCGCCGGATGCGACGCGAAGAACGTCTGGACTGAGCCCGGATCGCGCCCCTGCTGGGCGCGCAGCACCTCCAGGAATTCGACCATGCCGCGCGGATCGTAGCCGGCCCGTTTCATGTACTGTAGCGCCTTCCGATCCGCTTCCTGCTCATCGTCGCGGCTGAACCGCATCATCGTCGCCTGTGCCGCGACGCCCGCCCCCACCTCGGCGATCTGCGAGCCCGTGCCATTGCCCAGCAACGCGCCGAAAATGCCGAGACCCATGTTCATGAGCGTGCTTCTCGTCATCTGCTCAGCCGCGTGACGGTTGGCAATGTGAGCAATCTCGTGCGCGAGCACGCCCGCCAACTGAGATTCCGTGCGTGCCGAACTAATCAGGCCGCGGTGCACCCAGACGGGTCCGCCCGGCAGCGCGAAGGCATTGGCCTCGCGGTAGTTCGCGACGTCGAAGGTATAGGGATAACGCGGACCATCGGCCGCGGCGGCGAGGCGGCGTCCGAGACCGTCGACGTAATTGCCGACGGTCGCATCCCGAAGCTCCGGCACCTGGCGCCGGACCTGCTGTTGCGCCTGCTGCCCGATGGCGACCTCATCCTTGACCGAGATCAGATTGAACGCACCAGTCACCGTCGATGCCCCCAAGACCAGCACTGCCGCCGCGACAATCTTCTTTCGCATGACGGCTGAGAGTTCAAGGCGCATGCCAGCGATACGATCGCAAAAGCGTAGGATTCAGGCCTGAATTCGTCTCGATCGGCGCGAGCCGCGGCGACCTGCCACCTTGAGAGGCCACCGCGTCCGCCGTTGGGTAGGCGGGTCCCAGGCTGGCGTGCCGCGGCTGCGGATCGCTTCGGTGACGTCGTCCGCACCGGCGCCCACGCCCCACTGCGGCGGTGTCAATAAGGAGCCACGGTCGTCGAACCGGCGGGCGCGATGCACCCGCCCGGCCTCGGCGTTGGGCTCCCGCAACTCACGCAGCGATGTCGTCTAGATTTCGAGCAGATCCTTGCCGACGATCACGGCACCACGGAAGTGGCGCCGCGCCGCATCGAGCCACATTGAATCGGTCACGTCGGGATCGTCGGGGGGTACAAAGTGCGAGAGGACCAGCGTCTTTACGCCGGCGTCCTGCGCGGCACGGCCCGCGTTTTCCGCCGATGTTTGATGCGCGAGGATGCTGGTCTTCAGCGCGGCGGCGTTTGGTACGCGAGCGACGAGCCGGTCGATGGCTGGAGGATACATGACGGAGTGGACCAGGACGTCCGCGCCGGCGGCGAGCTTCACCAGGTTCTGTGACGGCGCCGTGTCGCCCGAGATCACGATCGAGCGATCGGTGGCGTCGAACCGGTAGGCGAAGGCCGGCACGACCGGCGGGTGATCCACGAGCGCTGCCGTGACCTTGAGATTGTCGTCGGCCATCATTGGGCCGCCCTCACGCACTTCGTGCACGCGCACCAACGGCGCGAGCGGCACGCGACCCTCGTTGGCGATCCGAATGTCGATGTCGGACTGGTTCATCTCGAGGAACAATCTCGTCATGCGCTCTAGGGGTGGTGGTCCCCACGCATCGACATGCGAACGCAAGCCCGCCGTCCAAGCGAGCCAGATCAGATTGCCGTAGTCGGCGGTGTGATCGGAATGTTGGTGCGTGATGAACACGTGGCGCAGCGATGCCAGCGGCACGCCCGCGAAGGCCAACTGCCGGGCTACGCCATCGCCGCAGTCAATCACGTAGGCGACGCCATTGCTGACGATCACCTGCGCAGAAGCGGAACTGGTCGTTCGCGGTCGCGGCCCGCCTCCTGTCCCAAGCAGCACGAGCCTCGTCCGCCGGCTCTGTCCTACGACGGACCGCGCGGCCGCGGCCACCATGCCCAAGCCGGCGAAGAACTCTCTTCGGTCAATCCGGCTCGTCATTGCGGGCTGTCCCTAAGGCAAGAACTGTCCGGAGTTCGAACTTCGCCAATCCTGGCGAACATCTTACGGCGCCGGCTCGATCCTCAGCAGGGCCCCGTCCGTGTTGTGGTCCGTCAAGACGTACAGCAGGCCGTCGGGCCCCTGGCGCACGTCGCGGATCCGCTGGCGCAGATCGACGAGCAGCGATTCGCGGCGCAGCTACTCCATCTTCTGGTTGAACAGGATGCGCTGGAGGTGGC
>CAZFAT010000021.1:0-3125 GCA_964517075.1 uncultured Solibacteraceae bacterium | reverse complement strand
GACGAGGCCGGACGATCGATCGCCAATGCGGTCGTGACGCTGGCCGCCGCCGGCGGTGTGGCGGCGACGGTCCTGGCCGCCTGGCCCGCCACGGTGGCTGGGTGGACGGGCAACCCCGAGGTGACGGCGTATCTGCCGTTGCTCGGGGTGTACCTCGCGCTGACGCTGCTGACGGCGCCGCTCGAAATCGTCATGGTCGCGCGCAAGCGCTATGGCGTCGCGGCCGTGACGTATGCGGCGTCCGACGCCGTCCGCGCGTTGCTGCTGGTGGTGGCCGCGATCACGTCACAGGACGTGGGGCCGATCCTGGTCGGGGCGATCGCCTTCAGCGCGGCACGCACAGCGCTCATGCTCGCGTACTTCGCGCACGACTTCGGCACGCGTCTGCGGCCGGGCCGGGCGATGTGGCGGGCCCAGTGGGCCTACGCGCTGCCGTTCACGGCCGCCGTCGTGCTCGAGGTGCTGCAGGGGAACCTGCACCAGTACGTGGTGGCGGCCCGGGCCGACGCGGCCATGTTCGCGATCTACTCGGTCGGCTGCATGCAGGTGCCGCTGGTCGATCTGATCGCCGGTTCGGCGGCCAACGTGATGATGGTGCGGATGGGCGACGCCGTGCGCGACGGCACGAGCGTGCTCGGGTTGTGGCACGCCGCCGTCGAGCGGCTCGCCCTCGTCCTGCTGCCGCTCGTCGTGGTCGTCATCATCACCGCGCGCGAGCTCATCACGACGCTCTATACCGCCGCCTATCTGCCGAGTGCCCCGATATTCGCCATTTCCGCGACGTTGATTGCCCTGTCGGCGTTTCCCGCGGATGGCGTGCTGCGGGTGTACGCGCAGAACCGCTTCCTCATCGCGATGAACGTGGGCCGGCTGGCCCTCACGGTGATGGCCATTGGCTGGGCGTTCTCGCGGTTCGGTCCGGCCGGCGCGATTGCCACGACGGTCGTGGCACAGGGGCTGGCGAAGGTGGCGGCCACGGTGCGCATTGCCCGGCTGCTGAACGTCGGCGCGACCCGGGTGCTGCCGTGGCGATCGCTGGCGGGCATCAGCGCCGCTGCGCTGGTCAGCGCGGGACCGGCCCTCTGGGTGCAGGCCCGGATGAGCGCGCCGCCCCTCGTCGCGGGCGCCGTGATTGGCGCGACGTATGCGCTGACCTATGCGGGAATCCTGGCGGTTGGCCTGGGGCTGTCCCCGGCCGCGGCGGGCCGGCGTCTCCGGTGGCAGGGAACGGAAGGACGGTAGGACCTATGTGCGGAATTGCCGGACTGATGAGCTGGGATGGCCCGCCCCCGACGGCCGCCGACGCCCACGCGATGTGCGACGTGATGGTGCACCGGGGCCCCGATGACGAAGGCCTGTACGTCGGTGACGGCATCGCGCTCGGGATGCGGCGGCTGAGCATCATCGACCTGACGACCGGCCATCAGCCCGTGCGCAACGAGGACGGCACGGTGTGGGTCGTCTTCAACGGCGAGATCTACAACTTCAAGGAACTCCGGCGCGACCTCGAGCGGCGCGGGCACCGGTTCTACACGACCAGCGATACCGAGACCATCGTGCACCTCTACGAGGACTACGGCGCCGAGGCCGTGACGCACCTCCGGGGGATGTTTGCGTTCGCGGTATGGGACACGAAGCGCCGCACCCTGCTGCTCGCGCGGGACCGGCTGGGCATCAAGCCTCTGTTCTATGCGCGGACGCCCACTGGACTGGCGTTCGCCTCCGAACTGAAGGCGCTCCTCCAGGTCCCCGGCGTGGAGCGACGCCTGAGCTGGCCGGCCATCAGTCACCTGATGACCTTCCAGGCCACACCCGCGGCGCAGAGCATCCTCGAAGGCGTGCAGAAGCTCGACGCCGCGCACCGGGCCGTCGTCACCGACCGGGGCCAGCTCACGATCGATCGCTACTGGAACGTGTCGTTCGACCCGAGCGAGGCAAGCGAAGGCGAGCTGGTCGAGGAACTGCGGGCGCTGATCATGGAAGCGGTCCGCCTCCACCTGCGCAGCGACGTGCCCCTCGGCGCGTTCCTGAGCGGCGGCATCGATTCGAGCGCGGTGGTCGGCGCGATGACCCGCCTGGGGGGTGGACGGGTCAAGACCTTCTCGATTGGCTTCAAGGAAGCCGCCTACGACGAACTCCAGCACGCTCGCCAAATCGCGCAGACGTGCCAGACCGATCACCACGAGCTCGTCGTGGCGCCGCAGTCGCTCGACGTGATCGAGGACATCGCGTGGCACCTGGACGAGCCGTTTGGCGACGCCTCGGCCATTCCGACGTACCTCGTGTCCCGGCTCGCGTCACGGCACGTCAAGGTCGTCCTGACGGGGGACGGCGGGGACGAGATCTTCGGTGGCTATGACAAGTACGTGGTGGAGCAGCGCGAGCGGCAGTACGACCGCGTGCCGGCGCCCCTGCGCAAGACGCTCGGCATCGCCGGAGGGGCCCTTCCGGACGGCACACCGGGGAAGCGGTTCCTGCGGCACCTCGCCCTCCAGGGGCCTGAACGGTATCTCGACGCGTCGGTCGTGTTCCGGCGCGATGACCAGGCGCGCCTCTTCACGCCGGCCGCCTTCGAGCACATCCGCGACACCGACCCGTTCGGCCCGGCGCTCGCGTCGCTCGCGGCGATGCCACGCGCCTGGTTGTCCGCGCTGCAGTACTGCGACCTGCGCGGCTATCTGCCGCTCGACATCCTCGTCAAGGTGGACCGGATGACGATGGCGCACTCGATCGAGGCGCGGCCGCCGTTCCTCGACCACCGCCTCGTGGAGTTTGCCGCGCGGATTCCCCAGGAACTGAAGATTCGTGGCACCACGACGAAGTATCTGTTCAAGCAGGCCGTCCGGGGACTCATCCCAGACGGCATCATCGATCGGCGCAAGCAGGGATTTGGCGTCCCGCTCGCCAGCTGGTTCCGCGGCCCGCTGACCGGGTTCGTGCGCGACCTGCTGCTCTCGGACACGAGCCGCGAGCGCGGCATCTTCGAGCGATCGTACATCGAACACCTGCTCCGGCTGAACCAGCGGGGCCGCAACATGGACAACCAGATCTGGACGCTGCTCTCATTCGAGCAGTGGTGCCGGACCTTCCTCGATCGGCCCGCCGGGCGTCCGGCGCGACCGCTC
>CAZFAT010000020.1:0-5609 GCA_964517075.1 uncultured Solibacteraceae bacterium | reverse complement strand
GTTCTGAGATCGCGGCCCAGACGACGCCCGCCACGCCGAGTCGCGCTACCGAAGACAACGGTCCCGGTGCACAGCTCGCCGAGATCGTGGCATCCGTTCAGGCGCTGCTCGTGCGCACCTGAATTCAGGCTCGCCGTGCGAGGCACGAGCGCCGAGGACCGCGCAACCATCCGCGACGTCCTCGGCCACCGGACCGGCTTCGTTCGAATGGGCGCCCTGTGGGCAAACGGCGCGCTGCCCTCGGACGAAATCCTGCGTCGGGCCTCCTCCGTCGAGGCCTTCGCGCCGTTCCGTCAACGGTTCTACTACAACAACGTGCACTACCTCGCGGCGGGACGAGCGGCGGCGACGGCGGCCGGTACCTCGTGGGACGCGCTCGTCACATTCTGCGTCACAGCCCGTCCGCGCACCTGTGACGATCTCACGAGCAGCCCTGCATCAGTTCTTGAACGTGTACTCCTGCCACGGAATCCGATCCACCGGCACGGTTACCAGGCGTTCCTTCAGCTCTCCGTTGCCGTAATAGACGGGAGTACCGTCTTCTTCCTGGCCCATCAGCACGACGGGAACGCCAAACCTCGCCTGCATGTCGGCGATCACCAGATCAGCCTCACCCGGCCCCGAGGCCGTCGTCAGACCAACCAGCACAACCATTAACTTTGTCCCCGACATCGAGATCGCGGCCGCCGTCACCTGCCGGCTGGCATCTGGCCCATCTGGCCCGCTCGGTGGGGCGTCGGGCCGATCGACTCGGCCCGAAACCGGCGTCTTCTGTTCAGAGGTCGCCGGAGCCGTCCCGTCAGATTCCGGCCATACGTCGGCGCCGATTCCGGTGAATTCTTCATCCGCAATGACGTCGCGCAGCAGCATCGCCTCGACGGCGACCTGGCGCGACCGATCGACGACGGCCGGCACCCAGTCGTCGCGCACGCGCACGAGTACGCCGTGGGTGCCTGGCGGCAATTCGTCGATCGCCGTCCGGGATACAAACCACCGGGCGGCGGAATCATCTCGCGCTCGACATTCATAAGCCCAGGCAGACACGACATTCCCTCCGAACGTGACGTTCCATCGTCGGGTGTGGTCGGCAACCTACACTCGCGATTTTCACCTTGATCCACGCGACGACGACCGTCGCAACCTCTCCGAGCATGCGGCGTCCAAGTCGGTGCCCCAGCTCGGCAAGGCATCGCGGCTCGGCGTCATGGACGCGTAGGCGCTGACCCTCGAGCCGCGCCTTCAGCACCCGATTCTCTTCCCGCAGGAATGCGATCACATCTTGCTGCTCCTGCTGAAGCCAGCCACAGAGCGCCCCGACCAGCAACTGGAATGGAAAAACACGCCCGAAGTCTACGTCAGCGACGCTTGATCCAGTTGTGGGACAGTACGGGCCTGACTGGACGGCTGCCCTGTTCGCATGGTGGGGCCTCGCCGTCTACCTCGACGTGGCTGTCGCGCCGCTGGAAGCCCGTTACCGGCCGCGATCGGCGCCGTTCACGCGCTCGAACACGCGCTCGGGTGGCGGCAGGCCCTTCGCCGCATTCTCTGCGGCCTGCTTCTCGTACGCGCGCTCGGCGCTCAGCGAGTTCGGGACGGAGCGGTTCCCCTCGTGACAGCCGTACTCGTAGATCTCGTAGTCCGGCTGTTGCGTGAGCGTCATGCGGAGCGTCCACGGCTGAACGTAGGTCTTCGGGTCGTCCACGCGCAGCTCGTAGTTGATCATCTCCGGATCGATCCGCGTGATGCGCTCGGTCATCGTCATCGCCGCGCTGTGCCGGGGGCCACCGCCGTTGGGACCGACGGACGTGCGATCGGTGAAGTTGGTCGTCTCGATGACGAGCGTGTTCCCCTCCCAGCGGCCGCGTGAATCACCCATCCAGAGCCTGATGCCCGAACCAAGGCGCGGGCGGCCGTCGCCGCTCGACTGCGCTCGAGGCGACCCTGAGCTTGTCGAAGGGTCGAGCGGGATGACGCGCGTGTCGTGCACCATCTCGTAGGCGATGATGACGGCGTCAGGCGTCTGCAGGATGCGCGCACCGTTGCCGTAGACCACCGGCAGCCAGGACCCGGCCAGGCCTCGGGTGATGCAGCGGTCGTAGTTGTTGAAGTCCTCGAGGGAGTCGAAGGGGCCGACGCCGTTGGTTCCTGGGACGACGCGCCGGGCGCGGGCTTCCGGCGTCAGCGCCGGGACGCGGCCGTCCGGCGGGTCGATGACGAGAGAGGTGTAGCCGAAGTCGCGCGACCCCTCCTCGTTGCGGAAAGTGCCCGTCCGTGCGTCGTTGATGTCGCGCGCCCTGCTGCGCTCCTGCGCCCGCTGCGTGAATTCCTCGTCGGTCAGGTGCCTGCGATTCCCGAACTGCGGCGGCCGGGACATCGGCACGCCGCGCATGTCGTCGCTCGTCCAGATGCCTTCGAGGTCGGGATGGCCCCACGCCAGCGTCGGCGGCGTCCACTTCGGGTTGACGACGGCCGCGGCCGACGCTTCAGCCGACCCCCTGGCCTGCGCTCCGGCCGGCACGACCGTACCTCCGAGCCCTACGACCGTCACTACGCCCGCAATCAGATAACGCCGCATAGTCCTCCCCTCGAAGCGGCAGCAGGGTACCACAGAGCAACGTCGTGCCACCGCGCGTTGAGCGTCATCTCGCCATCGAGGATGATGTGGGCCGTATCGACGCCGCTGAACGATTCTCAGGAACCTGCCCGGACGGGCCAGGGCGAGGACTTACCCTTGAGCAGCGACCGGCGATAGTCCGGCCAGGTCACCAGACTCGGCACGCAAATGCGGTCTTCGGGGAGAATTCGAACCAGACCTGCGGCGCGCTCGCGCGCATTACTGGTGCTTGCCAGCCTCCGGAGGCACGGACGGCCTGATACATCCTTCCATTCGGGTGAACGACATTTCGTTCTCGATCATCGCGAGCAGGAACTGGGGAGGCCACCCCAAGGGCTCTCCGCTGCCCGGCGGTACCACAAACGGGTAACTGCGATCCCACCGCCAGACAGCCTAAGATGAGGCCCATGAAGAGGCTGACAACGAGACAGGCGGCGCGGGTCGCCCTGTCTGCGATCGTGACGCTGGCTCCGACCGTGCCCTCCGCCCACCATTCCTTCGCCATGTACGACCAATCGATCACCTACGTGTTCACGGGGGTCGTCGAACGCATCAACCCCGACGGCAGCCACATGCAGATCGTCTTCGTGCCGCTCAACGACCAGCGCACGGCGCTCGTGCGCGACGCCGAGGGCAAGCCGGCGAACTGGCTGGTGGAGATGGGCGGCTCGGCACCAAGTGCCCGTGCAGGGATCACCGTCGACAGCTTCCCTCGCGGCACGGTCTTCAGCGTCGGGCTGGTGCCGCTCAGAAGCGGGCAGCGAGGCGGGGCGCGGGTGGACGGGCTCGTCAGGTGCCCGGCGGGTAAGCCACCGGCCGCAGGTAAGCACTGCGACTCGGTCGAGGGCGCCACATCGCACGGCGGCGGCGGACTCGCCGAGCCGACCGGTTCCTGGAAACCGTAGAGGCCCGGTTCTTGATTTAGAGGACACGATGAGATCAGGATTGGTCAGTAAGAGCACTCTCGCCATCGCGCTGTTCCTCGTTGGCGCCTACGCGTGGGCACCACCGCGCACCGCCGCGCAGGAAACACAGCCGACGACGCAGAAGAGCGTGGGCCGCGGCTGGCCGGTGCCTATATCCCTGCGGCCGTATCACGGGTATCCCAAGGACGAATTCGTCGGCGCCGTCACGCCGTGGTACTACGAGTCACACCCCTCGGCGACGGGTGGCAAGTCACCCGCCGGTGTGACGCCGCTGCCGCGCGACATCTTCACATCGAAGGACTTCTACCTCGATCGCGATCTGTGGATGGACAAGCGGTATTACCGCTGCAACAGCCCCATCTCGCTCGACTCGATCTGGGGCGACTACTCGAGCGGTCCCGGCGCCATCGAGAACAGCACTGCTGCGACTGCCGCATGGGGACACTGCGATCGCGACTACCCACGCGAGGCGATCGTCAGCCCATACCCGTTCAAGACCGCACAGGAGCACTACGAGGCGCTCCTCGCCGAAACCACGGCACGCGGCGGACCGACCGTCCACACCACGGTGACGGTGCCCGACTGGAATGGCCGCTACACGAGGAACCTGAACCTGACGTTCGGTCGAGGTCGTCGCGGCGGCGGACCGGGCGCTCCGCTTCCACCCGAGTTTGCAGAGCCGCCGCAGTGGGTGGTCGGCTGGGCGAACCAGATGCCGACGATCCTTTCGCTGCTCACGCCCGACTATCAGCAGCGGTTCGTGCAGCAGATGTACCACAAGGTCAACAGCAACGCCGCGCAGTTCTCACTGATGTACTGCCGCCCCGAGGGGCTCCTCCGCTGGTGGTCCGGGCCCGGCGCTCCCAGTCAGCTCGACGTCATGGTCGTTCCCGGGCGCGTGCAGTTCCTGGGAGGCACCGACAACGCGATGCGGCACGTGCAAGTGGATCGCGCGTTCAACCTGAAGGACAGCGTCCCCAACCTTGGAGCAGACGTCCGCAGTTGGTTGGGCGAAACCGTCGGCTTCTGGGACGGCGACACGCTCATCACGTGGACCGCCAACGTTCAGGGCTGGTTCACGCACGGCAGTTGGGAATACAGCAGCAAGATGCAGCTCGTCGAGATCTGGACGCCGCGTCGCTTCGCTGACGGCCGGCTGGCGGGCCTCGAGCACGAGACGGTCTTCTACGATCCGGACGCGTTCGTGCAGCCAGTGCGCGACATCCGCTTCTTCTCCCGTCGCGGCGACTACAAGGACGCGCCGCCGTTCCATCTCGAACACTGCAACCAGACCATCTTCCTCGGCGAAGACGGTCGCGGCACGCAGGTGCCCCCGGGGACGACCATTCGCTACACCGTGCGCGATCTGTTCGATCGTCCGTGGGCGCGCATCTGGGAGGAGTACTTCGAGAAGGGGATGAAACGTCCCGCCGAAGCCGACGACCTGGGAGGGTTCAAATGAGGCGCGTCGTCACCGCCAGTGTCGTGCTGCTCGCCGCAATACTCGCCGCAAGCCCGCTGGCCGCGCAGTGGATTCGCTATCCCACTCCCGGATTGCCGCGCAACGCGGACGGCAGCGTCAACATGGCGGCGCCGACCCCTCGAACGGCCGACGGCAAACCGGATTTCTCCGGCTTCTGGACCAGCGACGAGGTGGACCCGCGCCGCCCGAACGTGCCGCCCAACCCTCACGACGCCACCACCTCGCGCCGCATGATCAATCTCGGGGTGGAACTTCCCGGCGGACTCCCCTATCAGCCGTGGCTCGCCGCGCTGGCCAAGGAGCGCTGGGCGGCCAATGCCAAGATGGACCCGCACGTCCGGTGCATGCCGCTCAATTTCCTGCGCGCCTACGGCATGCCGCACCTGCTGAAGTTCGTCCAGACGCCTGGCCTGCTGCTGATGCTCAACGAGTGGAATGCCGCCTATCGGCAGGTCTTCACCGACGGCCGGCCGTTACCGGAATCCCCGAACCCCTCGTGGCAGGGTTACTCGTCGGCGAAGTGGGACGGCGACACGCTCGTGGTCGAGACCATCGGCTTCCGCGACGACCTCTGGATCGACTGGCA
>CAZFAT010000019.1:0-8487 GCA_964517075.1 uncultured Solibacteraceae bacterium | reverse complement strand
GGCCCTGCCCGCGAGCGCGCGCCAGACACCGCTCGACACGCAGGAGCGCTACGACAATCTCGTGTTCCCGCGCGGCGGCGGGCCGGGGCAATTGACCGGGCGCGGCGGCGGACCGAATCCGACGACGGGCCGCGAGGTGTTCCAGCAGCAGTGCGCAAGCTGTCACCGCGCTGGTGGCATCGGCGCCACCTACGCGCCCGACCTGACGAACCTTGGCCAGCGGATGCAGCGGCGCGACATCCTGCGCGCCATCTTCTTCCCCGACGAGCAGGTCAATCCGAAGTACCGGACGACCGTCCTCGCGATGCGCGACAAGTCGACCATGCGCGGCCTGCTCGTGAGCGAAACCGCCGAGACTGTGCTGCTGAAGACGGCCGAGGCGGCCGAGCCGGTGACCGTGCAGAAGGCGCAGATTGCCTCACGCACGACCGACAACGACTCGATCATGCCGGCGAACCTGCCCGACGCGGTCGGGGATCAGAACCTGGCGCACATCGCCGCGTTCCTGATGAGCGGACAGTGACGTTCGGTTTCCGGTCCTCGGTTTCCGGTTCTCGGTTGGGCGCCGGACGGCGGCAGCCGTAGCCGCAGGGCTTCTGCCCTGCGGATCCGCCCTAGAATGGATCGATGGCCCTGAACCGCACACGCCTGGCCGCTGCCGCGGCCCTGCTCGCCGCGTCCGCCGTGGTCGTCGCCGCGCAGCAGGCGCCGGCGCCGGACGATCCCTATCCGGGCTCGGGGCTGACGCGGCAGCAGATCATGGATCAGCTGACGGCGGCGACCTATCAGTCCAAAGGCTCGGCGGAACAGGGCAAGGTCTGGTTTCAGGCGCTCTGCGGCAACTGCCACATCTTCGGCGAGCTCGGCAACTCGGTCGGGCCAGACCTGTCGACCGTGGGCAGCCGCTTCGCGCGACGCGATCTGCTCGAGTCGGTCCTATTCCCGTCCAAGACCATCTCCGATCAGTACGCGATGGTCGTGCTGACGCTCGACGATGGATCGACCGTGAGCGGGCTGATTGCCCGCGAAGACGCGCAGGTGGTGTTCATCCGCACGGCCAGCCAGCCCGGCGGCCGCGGCGTGCCCATTGCGGCCGAGCGCATCAAGAACCGCGCGGACGCCACTGTGTCCATGATGCCCGAAGGTCTCGTCGCCGGCCTGACGCCCGAGCAGATCGACAGCCTCATCGCGTTTATGCTGACCGGGAAGTGAAGTCAGGGAAACGAAACGGCGGCTCCGGCAATCAGCCGGAGCCGCCGTTGATGGCGAGCACGCTCGCCGGCGGGTGAATCAGGTGGGGTGCTACCCGAGGATCCGCAGGACCACGCGCCGGTTCTGCGCGCGGTTGTCGCGGTTGTTGTTCTCGACAGACGGCTTCGTCTCGCCGTAGCTGACGACGTTCATGCGGTGCAGCGGAATCTGGTGCTGCTCGTAGAGGTACCGCTTCACGGCCTCGGCGCGCTCCAGACCCAGTTTCTCGTTGTACAGCGCCTCACCCACGTTGTCGGTGTGGCCTTCGATCTCGAAGTAGGCCCCCTTCGGGTCCGACTTGATCTGGGTCACCAGCTCGTCAATCCGCGTCTTGGCCGCGTCGGGCAGCACGGACTTGCCGAACGTGAAGTTGCCCTGGTTCTCGCTCAGGACCACTTCATACATGATGCGCTTGGTCGAGGTCTCGACCGCCATCGCCTTGGCTTCCGCGGCGCGCGCCGCTTCAGCCGCGGCCACGGCCTTCGAGTCGGCCGCCGTCGCTGCCGAGTTGGCGCGCTCGGCCGAGGTCGCCACGACGCCGACACGCTGATCGACTTCACCAATGCGCGTCTCGTTCTGGCGGGTGCGCTCCTGCGTCGCCTCGAGCGACTCGCTGAGCGTATCGACCTTGCTGCTCACCGCGCCGACCTGGTTGTTCACGAACCCCTTGGTGGCACACGCTGTCGACGCCATGCCGGTCAGCGCCACCATTGCGAAAAATGCGAGCGACTTTTTCATGACACTCCTCCTGAGTCCTTACAATCCCGCCGGTTGCCGCACCATGAATCCACCGCGCGTCCGCACGACGAGACTCGCGTCCCGCGTGCGCAGCGTGATGGGATGCCATCCCGGATGCGCTTCCGGTTCGAACGCAATCAAGTACTGCTGACGAAGATCCATCACCACTTCCCGCGCCACCTGACTGGCCTCCGCCGTACCAAGCCCGGTGTAAATCTCGCCGCCCGTCCAGCGCGCCAGGTTGCCCAGCGGGCCCGCCAGCACCTGGTCCAGCCGCTCGTCGTCCACCTCCGACCCGCGGCCGGCGTCGAACGGCGACACGACGATGACCACGTAGACCGGCACGTCGATGCCGCTCGCGAGCGCCGACACCTCCTCGGGCGTCATCGTGCTCGCGTTGTCCGAGCCGTCGGTCAGCGCCACGACCGCGCGCCGGGGGCCGCCCGTGCGCGCCAGGATGTTGCCCGTCTCGGCAATGGCGTCGAAGAGCGACGTCACGCCGAATGGACTCCGGACCGCCTGCAACTGCGCGAGCACGTCGCCGGGCGCCGGCGCGAGCGGTTGCAGCTCGCGCAGGAACTTGTCGAAGACGAAGAGCGCCGCGCGGTCCACGGCCGGCGTCAACTGACCAATCAGTTGCTGCGCGTTCTCGTACGCCGCCGCTCGCCGGGCCGCCACCCCCATGCTGCCGCTGAAGTCCACGAGCAACCCGACGCTGACGGGCGTCGGATCCGAGTGGAACGCCAGGATGGGCTTGACGATGCCCGAGTCGAGGAGCGTGAAGTCCGTTGCCTTGAGGCCCGTCACCGGCCGGCCCCGCCGCGTGCGCACCGACGCGGCGATGACGACGCGTTGTACGCTGGAGCGGAAGGTCGGTCGCGGCGCTGGGGTCGCCTGGGGTTCCTGGCCGGTGCCAACCGCCGGAAACCAGATAACCAGCACGAGCGCGACCACAAGGGCAACTCGCATCGCCGGATTACGTATCAACTTCCTTGCCAAGGGCGACAGAGGCGCGATGGTCGGGATTTTTCGAACGAAATCTCGGGAGTGTGTAAGAGTTACGTGGCGCATGTGATGGAATATCGGCCGCGCGCGACCGGAGCAATGGGGGGAGCCTTGTGCAGCATCGCCGGGTGACAGGTCTGGCCGTTGGGCTCCTCCTGATGGCCACGGCCGCGTTCGCGCAGGCTCCGGCGGCCGACCCGCTCGCCGAGGCGCGGCGCCTCTACAACGAACGGCGGTACGAGGAGGCGGCGAAGGCCGCCGCCGACGCACGGACCCGCCCCGAACTGGCGTCCCCCGCCTCGGTCGTGTACGCGCGGTCCCTGATCGAGCGCTACCGGGAAACGACCGAACGCGCCGCGATCGACCAGGCGCGGGCGGCGCTGAGTGGGGTCGACCTGGCTCGGCTGGGGCGCCGCGACGCCCTCGAGTACGTCATCGGGCTGGGGCTCACGCTCTTCCTCGACGACCAGTTCAGCCTCGGCGACCGCTTCAGTGCCGCCGCCGCCCAGTTCGAGCTGGCGCTGACCTTCGCCGACGTGCTCGACGAGGCGAGCCGCGACGCCTTGTTCGAGTGGTGGGCCTTGTCGCTCGACAGCCAGGCCCAGCAGGGGCCGGAGAGCGGCCGCGAGCACGTCTACGCGCGCATCCTCGAGGCGGCCGAGCGCGAGGTCAGGATTTCCGAGAAATCGGCGTCGGCCGCCTACTGGCTCGCCGCGGCCGCCCGCGGCGTGGATGATCTTCCGCGCGCGCTGGGCGCCGCCACGGCCGGCTGGATTCGCGCCGGCTCGATGGGCACCGCCGGTGCGAGATTGCGTAACGACTTGAACACATTGGTCGTCGAGGTCATCCTCCCCGAACGCGCCCGCCAGCTCGCGCCGAACATCGACCCCAAGCCGGCCCTGTCGTTCCTGAGCGCGCAGTGGGAAGAGCTGAAGACGAAGTGGGAACGGCCGGCGAACACGGAGCGATGACGCTGGCCTACCGTTTCGAGAGACCCGCCGCCAGCAGCACGGCCTTGTCGGCGAGTTTCTCCGCATAACTGAAATTCTTGATCTTCAGCGCGTCGAAGGCGAGTTGCACGAAGCTCCGCGCCACCCGATAGTGATCCTTGCCGACCGGTGAGAGCTGATTGTGGGGAATCCGGTTCAGGTCGCGGTTCGCCGTGTCCAGCAGGTTGAGCACCTTCTGCTCGCTGGCCGTCGGATTCGCCGTCGCCTGCAGTACGGGCGCCGGCGGGTCGGCGGCCGTCGGCGGCGCGGGTGAGGGCGCGGGCTTGTCCGTGGGCTTGTTGTTGGCCGCCGGGCGTGAGGGCGGCGGCGCGGGTGGCGGCGGTTCTGGCGCCGGTGGAGGCTCGTAAGCGGCGAGCGTCACCGGAATGGGCACGCGCGAGGGCGGTTGCGGGATGTCGAGCGTGACGGGCGGCTCGGGCAGCCGGGCCGCTTGCGTGCGGTGACACGCCCCGGTGCCGGCTGCCGCCAGCGCCAGGAGGAGGGCGCGGGTGGCCAAGGACACTGTCGTCATTATGGCGCAGTTATGACGCGGCCGGTGCGCGAACTGCCCGCTTCTTTCGCGGCCGCGGCCGCGCTGCGCGGCGCGCCGGGCGCCTCGCGAAGCAGCACCCGGAACGTCGTGCCGCGCCCCGGCGTCGACTGCACTTCAATCTCGCCGTCGTGGAGCTGGATGGTGCGGTAGACGAGCGACAGGCCGATGCCGCTGCCGTGCTCCTTCGTCGTGAAGTAGAGGTCGAAGATGCGGGCGAGCTCCTCGGGCGGAATGCCGATGCCCGTGTCCTCGAAGATCAGCGCCACCTGATGGCGCGGCGCGACGGCGCCCGCAATCCGGAGCCGGCCGCCGTGGGGCATGGCCTGGCAGGCGTTGATGGCGAGATTGAGGAGCGCCTGCTGCAGCATTCCGGGATCGGCGCTCACGGCCGGCAGGTCCGGCGCGAACTCCACCTTGACGTCCACGTTGTGCTTGCTCGCCTCGGCGGTGATGATCGGCATCAGCTCGCCAATCAGCGGCTCGACCGACACGGGCTGCAACTGCAGGTCCTCGGGCCGCGTGAACTTCAGGAACCCCTGCACCACGTCGTCGAGCCGCCGCATCTGCGCGCCAATCACCGCGACATGCTCGAGCGCGGTGGGATTGTCGCCGAGCTCCATCTTCAGCAGCTCGAGGTGAATCATCGTCGCGTTCAGCGGGTTCTTGACCTCGTGGGCGATGCCGGCGGAGAGGCGGCCGAGGGCGGCCAGCTTGCGCGAGTAACTCAGCGTGGATTCCACCTGCGTGAGGTACGCGACGTTGCGCGCGACCAGCATCACGCCCAGCAGTTCGTCGGCGTCGTTCTCCACGCGGTGCACGAGGAGCAGCCGCTCGCCACCGCCGGGGAGCGGCACCGTCGCCGGCCGGACCGGCGTCCGCTCCACGAGGGCACGCTCGACGGCGCGGCGGTAGGGATGGTCCGCCGCCAGGAGGCGATCGACCGTTCCCTCGCCCGGGCCGAGCGCCATCCGCATCACCGGGTTGGCGAAGAGCAGCGTGCTCTGCGGTCCGAAGAGCGCCACGCCGTCCTCCAGGCTGTCCACGACGGACTCGAGCGTGGCTTTCTGGTCGGCGAGCGCGGATCGGTCGGCGGCGAGCCGGGCGGTGACCGCCTTGAACGAATCGCCCAGGTCGGCCAGCTCGGCGTCGCGGGGCAGGTCCACTTTGACGTCCAGTTCACCACGCCCGAGCCGGGCCAGGCCGGTGCGGATGACGTGAATGGGGCGCAGGGTGATCTGCGCCAGCAGCATCGCGACGAACGACGCCACGAGGATGGCAATCGCCGCCGTGATGAGCGGCGTTCGCATCTGCCGGTCCAGCGCCTGCTGCAGGAAGAGCGTCGACACGCCAATCCGGATCGACCCGAACTCCTGGTTGTTCAGGAAGAGCGGTTTCACGTGCTCGTACTGCCGCCCGCCCGGCGTGTAAATCGCGCGCGCCTGGGCGACCGGCCCCGCGTCGAGAAGGGTGTCGAGGTTCTGAACGCGGGCGGGCGTGTAGCCCAGACTCGTCGGGTCGCTGTGTGCGATGGCGACGCCGTTGACGTCCACGATGGCGGCGTAGAGCAGATTGTCGGAGTACACGAACGACTGCAGAATGGACGTCAGCCCGCCGTCCGCCTGCAGGGCGGTGATGGGATCGGTCCCGGATCGGACGACCTCGAAGGCGCGATGCGTGATCGTGTTGGCGAGCAGCTCGGCCCGGACGCGCGTCTCGCCCAGCCACACCGTGGCCAGCGACGAGATGTACCACGCGCTCAGCAGAATGACCGCCAGGCCGACGATGAACGTGACGCTGGCGACCTGCTTGGTCTTGATGCCCAGAGACATAGGCGCTTGAAGCCCTTAGCCTCCGCCTTCCGTCGCTTCCTGCTTCATGCGGTTCAGCTTGTTGTGGAGCGTCTTGAGGCTGATGCCCAGCATCTCGGCGGCGCGGGTCTTGTTGCCGCCGGTGTGGTCGAGCGTCACCTCGATGAGCTGGCGCTCGGCCTCGTCCACCGTCGTGCCCGGCCTGAGGCCGCGGCCCGGCCCGGCGCCGGCGGCCACGGGGCTGGCGGCCGTGGACAGCGTCGGGAGGTCGCCCACCTCGATCACGTCCCCCTTGGCGACAATCGTCGCGCGCTCGATGACGTTGCGCAGTTCGCGCACGTTGCCGGGCCAGTGGTAGCCCATCAGAATCTCGTTCACGCGGTCGGACAGGCCGCCCACGGCGCGTCCGTTGCGGGCGTTGAACTCCTGGAGGAAGGCCTGCACCAGCAGCGGGATGTCTTCCTTCCGGTCGCGGAGCGGCGGCAGGCAGAGGGCAAACACGTTCAGGCGATAGTACAGATCCTCGCGCAGCGTGCCCAGGCGGACGGCCTCGGGCGGGTCGACGTGGGTGGCGGCCACGACGCGGATGTCCACCGACTGCTCGCGCTGGCCGCCGAGCGCCCGGAACGAGCGCTCCTGCAGCACGCGCAGCAGTTTGGCCTGCGTCGCGGGCGTCATCTCCGAAATCTCGTCGAGGAACAGCGTGCCGCGGTTCGCGAGCTCGAAGGCGCCCTGGCGCCGCGCGATGGCGCCGGTGAACGCGCCCTTCTCGTGGCCGAACAGCTCGGACTCGAGGAGCGTATCGGGAATCGCGGCGCAGTTGAGCGGCACGAAGGGCTGCGCGCTGCGCGGGCTCAGCTGATGCACCGTCTGCGCGACCAGCTCCTTGCCGGTGCCCGATTCGCCGCTGACGAGCACGGACGCCACCGTAGGCGCCGCCTGCTCGAGCATGTGATAGATCTTCCGCATCCCGGGGCTGGCGCCAATCATGCGTCCGAACGTTCCCCGTTCCTGGAGCTGGCGGCGGAGCACGCGCATCTCGCGCTGCGTGTCATGCCGCTCGAGGATCTGGTCGAGCAGGATCTTCAGCCGCTGCGGCTCGACCGGCTTCGACACGTAGTCGTAGGCGCCCTGCTTGATGGCGCTGACGGCCGTCTCGACCGTGCCCTGCGCCGTCATGAGGACAACCGTCAGGTCCGGGTCGTCCTGACGGAGTTGCGCCAGCAGGTCGAGGCCGCTCAACCGCGGCATCACCAGGTCGCTCAGGACGATGGTGGGGCGGACGAGGCCGACCTTGTCGAGCGCGTCCTGGCCGTCGGTGGCCACCTCGACCGCAAACCCCCAGCTTCTGAGCAGTTGCTGCAGGCCCACGCGCTGGGCGGCGTCATCTTCCACGAGCAGGATGCGGTCGGAGTCCGTGGGCCGGGTGCGGGTCGACATGTCCTCTACTGTGATTGTGGCCGATCTGGCCGCCCCAGAAACAGCCTGAGATGATGAGGAACCCGTTACTTGCCCACTTCTGTCTTTCCCGACAGAACATCTTCGTAATACTGCTCGTACTTCGGCACAATCTCCTCCTCCGAGAAGCGGCGGCGGACGTCGAGGGCGGCGGCGGTCGCGAGGTCGCGGCGGCGCGTCGGGTTCTGCAGCAGCGTAATCGCCGCCTCGCTCATCCCCTCCACGTCGTCGGGCGCACGGAGAATGCCGGTGACGCCATCGGTGATGACTTCGGGCACGCCGCCGACGCAGGACGCAATCACCGGCACCTCGCAGGACATCGCCTCGAGTGCCGCGAGGCCGAAGCTCTCCTGCGAGGACGGCAGGAGGAAGAGGTCGGCCGCCGACAGCCAGGGGACGAGGTCCTGCTGCTCGGTCACGAACTCCACGTGATCGCCGAGGCCGGTGGCCGCCGTCTTGCGCTCGAGGTCGTGGCGGTCCGGCCCATCGCCAATCATCACGAGACGCGCGGAGATGCGGGATCGGTTGCGGCGGAAGATTTCGAGGACGCAGTCCACGCGTTTGACAGGGCGGAAATTCGACACGTGCATGACCACGGCCTCGCAGCCGGGCGGACAGAGCCGGGCGCGCAGCTCGGCGTCGGGCCGGCGGGCCCAGGTCCGGACGTCCAGGAAGTTCGGGATCA
>CAZFAT010000018.1:0-3669 GCA_964517075.1 uncultured Solibacteraceae bacterium | reverse complement strand
AGAGCATCCCCGACTGGACGCTGGATGCAGATGCGCGGGCGAGGCCAGCCTCGCGCCTGCTCGAGTTGGAAGTGCCGGGTGAGTTGGAGAACGATCCTCAGCGAGGGCTCCAAAGCCCCCGGCATCGCCCCTGGACGGCTTCCGGCGGTGAGCCCACTCATTTCGAGTGGGTCGCGCTGGACAAGTCGGTGCAGTGGGCCGCATTCCAACGACTGGTCCGGTTGCTGCGCCAGCGCGGCAACGATGTGCTGGTCGTTGTCGGGCCGTTCAACGAACACATGATCGCCCCGGAACAGCGCCCGACGTTCCATGGCTTGCGCGACGGGATCGCGGCATGGCTGGCCTCCGAACGCGTGCCCGCCATCGTCCCGCCGACGCTGGCCAGCCCTCTGTACGCCGACGCGAGCCACCCCCTCACCGAAGGGTACGCGGAGCTTGCGAGGCAGATCTCACAGGATGAGACGTTCCGGAATTGGCTCGCGAAGTAGTCCGCGGCGCGCCGCCCCACGCGTCGACCGTTTTCGAGAACCGTGTAGTGCGTTGCCGGCCTCCGGCCGCACGCTCGCGCACCCTCCGAGCGTCAGGAACGTCGGGCGCGCTGCGGCAAAGTCGGCCTTGCAACGCACTACACGCTTCTCGAAAACGGTATGGCGCTGCGTCACACGCACGGTCTGCGACGCCCCATCCCGCGCTGGTTGACGACGATGCTATCGTCGTCGTCGCTCGAGGAGGCGCTATGCCAGACGATCCGTTCCCACCCGCAGGATTGACCACCGAACAAGCACTGCAGGACCTGATTGCCGGACAGCGGGAGCTGTTCGGTCTGATGGTCGCGCGAACCGACCACCTGTTGACCGCGATGCGCGAAGAGCTCGTGGCTGCGATCGAGGTGGGCGTTGGAACACCTGCCGACACGTCTGGAACGGGGCGTGGACGACTGTAGATTCTGCAACGAATGCCGGCGTGCCTGTTCGCAGATCCTGCGATGGTCAGATGGCCGAACTGCAGATTGCAAGGCAACTCGCCCAGGCATGTGGCTTGCTCTTGCCCGTTCGCCGCAAAAGACGATGATATGGTCGTCGCGGGAAAGGGTTGAGCCGTGATTGAGGAGCATCTCGAACGCATCGACTCGAAGCTGGATGGGCTGGTGGCCGGACTGGCCAGGCTCGAGACCGGGCAGACCAAGCTCGAAGTCGGACAGACGAAGCTCGAGGCGAGGCAGGCGAACCTCGAGGCCGGACAGGCGAAGCTCGAGGCCGGGCTGGAAGAAGTTCGGGCGGGCCAGATCAGCATGGGCCACCAGATGCGTGTGCTGTACGAAGATACCCTCGACAGGATCAGGGCGCTGGATCCGAGGCCGGAGATTGCCACGCTGCGCCGCGAGATGGCGGAGGCGCAGGAGCACGTCATCCGGCGCCTCGACGTCATCGAAGTGGCGGTCAGCGAGCTGTGGCGGCGGCAGGCGCCACAGTAGCGGCCGCATCTCGGGGCGTGGTGCAGCTCTCCGGCGGGGACCACGGGCACGGCCCGTCAGAACAGAGCCGTGCCCGGTGTGTGCAACGCCGTCTGTCTGGTCGCGCCGGGCCCAGCGCGTCGTGACATCAGCGCGTGCCGTCCCGCCGCGGCGATTCGTTCCCGTAGCTGTCTTTTGCAGGCGTGCTGGAACGGCGACAACGCGATCTGGGACGGAAAAACAGAGGGGTGGGACGGCGTGGTGACCGCCTGGATGCGCGACAGACCTGCTGTACGCCGGCAATCCGTCGTAGGGCGGCGTTCTATGCGGCTACTTCACGACCGTCTCGAACTCGACCCGGCGAGCGTCCGTCACGCGCCGGGACGCATCGAGAATCTCGAGCGACACGAGGTCGCCGCTGGCGTCGTAGTCGAGGATTACGCCCGGCTTGCCCTCATCGCTCTCGACTACCCGGGCTTCCCCCTTGAGCACGACGCTCAGGGTGTCCGTGCGCTCGTCATACGACACTTTCATGGCTCCTGCCTCCGGTACTTCGCCATTCGGCTGGTCCGATCTGCAGGTCGGCCGGCTTGACGGCCCTCTGCTCGTCGCCGGGCAGGCGGGCGAGGCTCGGTGAAGGTGTCGGCAATCAGGAAGGCCATGCGGCCACGTGCATTCTCCACTAGAATCGGGTAGTGGTGACGCCACGGGAGACCGCCGCAAACAAGACTGATCCACGAAACGACCCCGCCTACCCGCTGACGGAAGCGGCGCGCTACCTGCGTCTGCCCCCGGCAACACTCCGGGCCTGGACGCTTGGACGGCCGTATCCCACGAGCACGGGGAGCGGCCGATTCCAGCCGCTGATTCGGCCAGCCGCACGCCGTCCGGTCTCGCTCTCGTTCTGGAATCTGATTGAGGCGCACGTGTTGCGGGCGCTTCGGACGGACCACGGGGTCTCAGTGAACGCGGTCCGCAAGGCGCTGCAGTTTGCGGAGTCCACGCTCGGCATCGATCGCCTCCTGCTCAGTCCGGAGTTGCGCGCGCGGGCCGGCGAGGTGTTTCTCGACCGGTACGGCGAATTGATCAACCTGTCCGCCTCCGGCCAGTTGGCGATTCGTCAGGTGCTCGAGACCCACCTGCGGCGCGTGGAATGGGATGCACGGCGGGCGCCTATTCGGCTGCACCCCTTCCTGATTGCTGATGCGCCGGATCAGTCGCGGACGATTGTCATCGATCCGCTCGTCTCGTTCGGACGGCCCATGCTGGCTGCCAGCGGCGTTTCCACGGCGGCGATTGCCAGCCGTATCGACGCCGGTGAATCCCGCGACGACGTGGCGGAGGACTACGGCGTCCCACCCAGCGACATTGACGCCGCGGTGGTCTACGAGCGGGCGGCTTGAGTGTCGTTTACTTCACCGACCGCGACCTTGGCCTGAGGTTTCCGGAGACCCTCCGGGCCGCGGGCCTCGATGTTCAGCTGCACCGCGACCACTTCGCGCCGACGACTACAGACGACGAGTGGCTGGCCGCGGTATCCGCTCGGCGATGGGTGGCCATCACGCACGACGGGAGGATTCGTTACAAGCCCAATGAACTTGCCGCGATCGTGAAGCACCGGGCACGGGTGCTGGTGAGTGTGGGAAAGGCGCCACTTCCGGTGCTTGCCCACTCGTTCGTTCAGACCCATGGGCGGATTGCGGCGTTCCTTGCGGCACACGACGCGCCCCTGATCGGCAAGGTCTACCGTGCGGCACCGGGCGACCTGGCAAGAAACCCACGCGCGGCTGGCCGGATTGAAGTGTGGTATCCGACGCCTGGACCGCCCGCGAAGACCCGAAGGGCGCGTTGATCGCTCGCGTGCTCACGCATCCCTGGCCTCGTCGGTCTCGGTGACGGCCCACAGAGCAATCACGAGGGCTGTCCGCATCGATGCGACGTCTGATCGCGCGATCCTGGCCGCTGTCGGCACGTGCCCGACCGCCGCCCACACAACGCGCCTGCAGAAACGGGCACGGCCCGTCAGAACAGAGCCGTGCCCGGTGTGTGTAACGCAGTCTGTCTGGTCGCGCCGGGCCCAGCGCGCCGTGACATCAGCGCGTCCCGTCCCGCCGCGACGACTCGTTCCCGTAGCTGTCTTTCCGACGGAATCGCCCGTCGCGGCCGTGCGTGACGAGATCCACGCGCCGCCGCTTCGCCGCGCGCCTGGCCGCGCC
>CAZFAT010000017.1:0-4186 GCA_964517075.1 uncultured Solibacteraceae bacterium | reverse complement strand
GAGGAAATCGACAAGCTCGTCACGCACCGCTGCCGCGACTTCGGCATGGCCGACGAGGTGGTGCCGGGCGACGGCGTGGTCGCCGGGCATGGTCGCATCGACGGGCGCCCGGTCTACGCCTTCGCGCAGGACTTCACCGTGTTCGGCGGGTCGCTGTCCGAAACCAACGCGGCGACGATCAGCAAGGTGATGGACCTGGCCGTGAAGATGGGCGCGCCCATCGTCGGGCTCAACGACTCGGGCGGCGCGCGCATCCAGGAAGGCGTCCTGTCGCTCGCGGGCTACGCCGACATCTTCCTCCGCAACACGCTCGCGTCCGGAGTCGTGCCGCAGATCTCCGCCATCATGGGCCCGTGCGCCGGGGGCGCCGTGTACTCCCCCGCCATTACCGATTTCACGGTGATGGTGGAAGGCACGAGCTACATGTTCGTGACCGGCCCGGACGTGATCCGGACGGTGACGCACGAGGACGTGACGAAGGAGGAGCTCGGCGGCGCGATGACGCACAACAGGACGAGCGGCGTCGCGCACTTCGCGGTGGCCGACGATCGCGCCTGCCTGGCCCTCGTCCGCGATCTGCTCGGGTATCTCCCCTCCAACAACCTGGATGACCCGCCGCGGCGGCCGACGGCCGATCCGGTCGATCGCGAGGATCCCGCACTCGATCGGCTCGTGCCCGAGCAGCCGAATCAGCCGTACGACATGCACGACCTGATCGGCGCAGTCGTGGATGACGGCACGTTCCTCGAGGTCCACGCGCACTTCGCCCGGAACATCGTCGTCGGCTTCGCGCGGCTCGGATCGCGGCCGGTCGGCATCGTCGCGAACCAGCCGGCCGTGCTCGCCGGCTGCCTGGATATCGACGCCTCGGTGAAGGCGGCCCGCTTCGTCCGCTTTTGCGACGCGTTCAACTTGCCCCTGATCACCTTCGAGGACGTGCCCGGGTTCCTGCCGGGCGTCCGCCAGGAGCATGGCGGCATCATTCGCGCCGGCGCCAAGCTGCTGTATGCCTTCGCGGAAGCGACGGTCCCGAAGATCACGGTCATCACGCGCAAGGCGTACGGCGGCGCCTACTGCGTCATGTCGAGCAAGCACCTGCGCACGGATTTCAACTACGCGTATCCCACGGCCGAGATTGCGGTGATGGGGCCCGAGGGCGCCGTGAACGTGCTCTACCGCCGTGAACTGGCCGAGTCGGAGGATCCCTCGGCGCTCCGCGCGCAGCTGGTCGAGGATTTCCGCGCCAAGCTGGCCAATCCCTTTGTCGCCGCCTCGCGGGGATTCGTGGACGAGATCATCCGTCCTCGCGCGACGCGCACCAAGCTCATCAGCGCGCTCGTCAGCACCGACAACAAGCGGGACCGGCTGCCGCCGAAGAAGCACGGCAACATCCCGCTGTGACGCCGTCACCGCCGCCGTCATGAAGGTCCTCGTGGCCAACCGCGGCGAGATCGCGGTGCGCATCATCCGCGCCTGCCGCGAACTCGGCCTCGGCACCGTGGCCGTCTTCTCGGACGGTGACCGCACGGCGTTCCATCCTCGCCTGGCCGACGAGGCCTGGCCGATCGGATCCAGCCAGGCGCCTGAGAGCTACCTTCGCATCGACAAGCTCATCGCCATCGCACGGCGCTCCGGCGCGTCCTTCGTGCATCCCGGCTATGGGTTCCTCGCCGAGAATGCCGCGTTCGCCGAGGCGTGCGTGACGGCGGGCCTCACGTTTGTCGGTCCGCGGGCCGACGCGATTCGCGCGATGGGCAGCAAGACGGCCGCGCGCGACGCCGCCATCGCCGCCGGCGTGCCGGTGGTGCCCGGCAGCCTGGCGCCGTTCGGTGAGGAGGCCGCCGCGGCGGTGTTGGCGGCCGAGGCCACCCGGATCGGATTCCCGCTCCTGGTGAAGGCCGTCGCCGGCGGGGGAGGCAAGGGCATGCGGCTGGTCGCCGGCGCGGCCGATCTCGAGTCCGCCGTGCGCACCGCCCGATCGGAAGCCGCGGCCGCGTTTGGCGACTCGGCCGTGTACTTCGAACGGCAGCTCGTCGCGCCGCGCCACCTGGAAGTGCAGCTGCTGGCCGACGAGCACGGCACCGTCGTGCCGTTCGTCGAGCGCGACTGCTCGATCCAGCGACGCCACCAGAAAGTCGTCGAGGAATCTCCGGCCATTCATCTCGACGAGGCGACGCGGCGGGCCATGGCCGAGGCGGCCACGCGCATCGCCCGGCAGGTGCGTTATACGAATGCCGGCACGATCGAATTCCTGCTCGATACCGATGGCCGGTTCTACTTCCTCGAAATGAACACGCGGTTGCAGGTCGAACATCCGGTCACGGAAGCCGTGACCGGTATCGATCTCGTCCGCTGGCAACTCCGGATCGCCCAGGGCGATCGGCTGGACGTCTCCGAGGATCAGGCGCGCATGGCACGCGGCCACGCGATTGAATGCCGCATCTACGCGGAGGATCCCGACGCCGGTTTCCTGCCCTCGCCGGGCCTCGTCCGGGCCATCACGTCGCCCGGCGGGCCCGGCATTCGCGAGGATCGCGGCGTCGCCCCCGGATTCGAAGTGCCCGTGTTCTACGACTCGCTGGTGTCGAAGCTCATTGCCTGGGGCAGCGACCGCGACGAAGCCGTCGCGCGGATGACGCGGGCGTTGGACGAGTACCGCTTCGTGGGCCTCACCACGACCGTGCCGTTCTTTCAGTGGCTCGTTCGCCAGCCGGAGTTCGCGACGGGACGATTCCACACGGCGTATCTCGACCGCGTCCTGGCGTCGCGCGGCGGCGAACCGTTCGTGCCGCTCGACGAGGGCGCCGCGCGCGACGCCGCGGTGGCGGCGGCCCTCGCGACCTGGTTCAAAGCGCATCGGGCCGCGGCCGCGCCTGACGCAGCGACCGCGGGCGGCTGGCGTCGGGCCGCGCGACAGGACGCGTTGCGATGATCTTCGAGATCGACGTCGCCGGCCGCCGCCACGTGCTCACCGTGGAGCTCATCGAGCCCGAGGGGCCGGCCGGCGGCCGCTTCCGGGTCGCGGTGCGGACGGGTGAGACACAACAGGTTCCGCATGGAGGGGTCGGCCCGACAGTCGCCAACGGCGTTCCGGACGAGGTCCTCGACCTCGATGTCCGCCCGACTGACCTGGGCCTCAGCCTGATCGACCGAGCGAACGGGCGCGTCGTGGACGTCGCCGTGACGGAGCGCGGGACGGGTCAGTGGCTGCTGCAGTTTCCCGCGGGCAGCATCACCGCCGTCGTCGATGGCCGGCTCAGCGGCGCGCGGGGCGGGGCGGCCGGTGCGGCCGGCGCGCAGCGGGTGACGTCGCCGATGCCCGGCCGGGTCGTCCGTGTGCTCGTTCAGCCCGGTGACGAGGTGACCGCGCGGCAGGGACTGGTGGTCATCGAAGCGATGAAGATGGAGAACGAGTTGACTGCGGTGCAAGGTGGACGTGTCCGAGAGGTCACGGTGGCGCCGGGCGCCGCCGTGGAGGCAGGCCGGCTCCTTGTCGTGATTGAGTGATGTGGCGGGTTCGGGCGAGCCGCCCCGCCGAGGACTCGCGTCAATACGGTAATCTGACGTTGTGAGCGCCGATCTCGCGCCAGTCGGGCCGGATGCCCCACCCGAACCGGCGCCGCGCGTCCGGCGCCGCCGGTTCGCGCGCTGGGCGCGGCGCGTGCTCGCCCTGCTGGTGGCGGTGTTCGCCGCGCTCGTCGTGTCGCTGTTCACCATCGACCTCGGCGGGTTCCCCCAGCTTCGGGAGATCGCCGAACGGGAAGCGACCAACTTCCTGGAACGGCCGATGCACATTGGCCGCATCGAGGCGCGCCTCAGGCCGGGCGATTTCATCCTGCACGACGTGGTCATCGAAGGGCGCCAGCCGGGTGATCGGCCGTTCTTCCAGGCCGGCCGCATCTACGTGCACGTGCCCTGGTGGACCATCCTCTTCAGGAACCAGATCATCGCGGACGTCACGCTCACCGACTGGCGCATGGTCGTGGAAGCGTGGCCGGACCGCACGCACAATGTCCCGCGGCTGACGCGGCGAACCCCCCCGCCGGGGCCGAGCCGCTTCAAGACGAGCGTACCCTTCATCCGCGCCAAGAGCGGCGAGTTCATCTACGACGACCACGGCACGCCCTGGTCGGTCACCGCGCGCAACCTCGAGTTCGACCTCGTCCACTCCCGCGGCCAGTACGTC
>CAZFAT010000016.1:0-7861 GCA_964517075.1 uncultured Solibacteraceae bacterium | reverse complement strand
GGCCGCGGTCCTGGCCGCCGGCCTGATCCTGCCGGCTGGCATCTACGGCTGGCAGGGGAACCTGACGCTTCTGGCCGACTGGTACCGGACGGTCAGCTCGACGACGACCGACATGCTCGCCGTCAGAGAGAACATGTCGTTTGCGAGCATGTACGCGAAGTGGCTGGGCGCCGGATCGGCGGCGTATCTGCTCGCGCTGGCGTCCACCCTGGCGGCGGGAGCCCTCGCGATCTTCGTCTGGTGGCGCCGCGATCGGGCGCGCCACCCAGAGTACCTCGAGGTCGGGCTGCTGCTGGTCCTCGTGCCGCTCATCTCGCCCCAGGGGTGGGACTACGTGCTGCTCCTCGGCACGCCGGCGCTGGTCTGTCTGATCGATCGCTTCCGCGATCTGTCGCCGCCGTGGCGAGTGACGACGGCTTCGGGATTCCTCCTGACGAGCCTGATGTTGTTCGACGTGTACCAGCGCGGCCTCTACATGGCGCTGACTGAAGGCGGAGCCATCACCATCGGCGGCATCCTGCTGGCCGTCAGCACCGCCCGCCTGCGCGTGCGGGCGCTGGCGTAGGGTCAGGGACGCGATCCCCACCGGGGCAGGAAGCGTCCGGTGCGATTCATGTACTGGCGGTAGTCGTCGCCGAACCTGCGAATCAGGTGGTCTTCTTCCCTGCGGGTCCGGATGACGAGCAGAGTCACGACGAGGACTCCGGTCACCAGCAAGTACCCGTTCGCCGCGATGAGAGACACGGCAAGCAGGAACAGCGTCACGGAGCCGTAGAACGGATGACGCACCCAGCGGTACGGCCCGTGGAGGACGAGTGTGTGGTCGCGTCGCGTCACGACGGTGTCGGTGATGTTCTTGCCCAATCGTCGAAACGTCCACGTCAGCAGGATCGCCGCGATCGCGCCAAGGCCAACGCCGAGCCATCGCGCCGCCACGGGCAGCGGCATCGACGCCCAGGCCATGGACGCCGGACGGACGAGATACGCGACCACGCCGGCGAAGAACGCAAGGCCGGCGGGACGCAACGTCGCCAGGATGAACATCCCTTCCTGGCGGCGGTCCAGCGGCTCGCGGGTCGCCTGGGACCGGATCCGGTGGTACAAGCCAACCGGCAGGATGACGACGATGGCGGCCAGCAGCAGCGACCGGAACGTCTCATCAGGGGTCACGACGAGCCTCCCAAGGCAGCGGCCATCAATGTTATGACGCCCGCTCACGCGGTTGTGCAATAGCACGGGGGCAACTGGCGGCGGGAACGGATCAACGCGGCAGGTGACCGCCGGCTGACAAGCCGCCGCCAATCGGTCACAATCTCGCGGTGCCAGCGTGGCTTCGGCCGCTCCTGTGGCCGCTGCTCTTCGTCTCGTGCGCGGCGCTCCTCTACCTCGGCAAGGTGCAGGACGAAATGGTGGACTTCGAGGTCTACCGCGTCGCCGCCGGCCGCGCGCTGAGTGCCGAGCCCCTCTATCGGCCCGATGACGGGCACTACCAGTTCAAGTACTTGCCGGCGTCGGCCCTCGCATTCGGCCCTTTCGCGATCCTGCACCGCGAAACCGCTCGCCTCGTCTGGTTCGCGCTCTCCGCGGGCCTGCTCACGGCGTTCGTGCGCTGGTCCGTGCGCGCCCTGCCGGAACGGCGGCGCGGCGAGCCCGCGCTGCTGTGGCTCACGCTGCTCTTCATGGCGAAGTTCTACGCGCACGAACTGACGCTTGGCCAGACGAACATTCTGCTCGGCGTGTTGCTCGTGGGCGCCTTGCTCGCAGCGCAGATCGACGCGCCGCGCCTCGCGGGGGGCCTCATCGGCACGGCGGCGTTCGTCAAACCGTACGCCCTGCTGCTACTCCCCTGGCTCGCCTTCACCCAGGGCCCCGTCACGGCCGTACCCGGTCTGGCCGTGCTCGGTGTGGGCCTGCTGCTCCCGGCCGCTCTCTACGGCTGGGCGGGCAACCTCGAGTTGCTGACCGCGTGGTACCGGACCGTCACCGGGACAACCGGCGGAAATCTGCTGGGCGCGGACAATGTGTCGATCGCCGCGATGTGGGCGAAGTGGATGGGCGTCGGCACGCCGGCCGCCGTGCTCGCCGCCGTGACGATCGCCGCCGCGCTCGCGCTCGTCGCGCTGGTCTGGTCGCGTCGCAGCCGCATCGACGATCCCAGCTATCTGGAGGTCGCGCTCCTCATGCTCCTCGTGCCGCTGCTGTCGCCGCAGGGCTGGGATTACGTCCTGCTGCTGGCCACGCCGGCCGTCGTGTGCCTCGTGGACCGGTGGAGCGACGTCGGCCCCGCCTGGCGAGTCGCGATCGCGCTCTGCCTGGGAGCCATGGGCCTGACCCTGTTCGACCTGATGGGTCGCGAACTGTACAACCGCTTCATGATGCTGTCGATCGTCACGGTGGCGGCCCTGGGCGCCGCCGTGTCGCTGGCTCATCTGCGGTGGCGCGGACTCGCGTAGGCCCGGATCCCTGGAGGAACGGCGATGTTCATCGTCCTCGTACACGTGCAGGTGAACCCGGAGGACGTCGAGGCGTTCAAGGCCGCCACTGTGGAGAACGCCCGTCAGAGTCTCGTGGAACCGGGCGTGCTGCGCTTCGACGTGCTTCAACAACAGGACGAGCCGGCCACGTTCGTCCTCGTGGAAGTCTACCGGTCAGTCGACGCGGCCGCCGCCCACAAGACCACCTCGCACTACCAGGTCTGGCGCGACGCGGTCGCCGGCATGATGGCGACGCCGCGCACGGGAGTGAAATACGTCAATGTGTTCCCCGGTGACGAGGCGTCGTCTTGAGCGTATCCCCCTTCGAGTTTGCCGCCGGCCGGATTGTGTTCGGCGCCGGCAGGTTCAGCGAAACGGCCGCGTTGGTGCGCGATTTCGGGAGACGCGCGCTGGTCGTCACCGGCCGATCGCCCGAGCGCTTCGAACGGCTCCGGACGCTACTCGAGGCGCAGGGGATTGCCGCCGACCGGTTCGTCGTGCCAGACGAGCCGACGGTCGAAATGGTCCGCGGCGGCGTGGCCGCGGCGCGCCGGCTTGGCAGCGATTTCGTCATCGGCCTGGGCGGCGGCAGCGCGCTGGATGCGGCCAAGGCCACGGCGGTCCTCGCCACGAACGAAGGCGACATCCTCGACTATCTCGAGGTCGTTGGGCAAGGCACGCCGCTCGTCCACCCGTCGCTCCCCTGCGTGGCGATTCCCACCACCGCCGGCACGGGCAGCGAGGTCACGCGCAACGCGGTCCTGGGTTCACCTGAACACCACGTCAAGGCCAGCCTGCGCAGCCCGCTCATGCTGCCGCGCCTGGCGCTCGTCGATCCCGAGCTGACCTGGACCGCCCCGCCGACCGTGACGGCCGCATCCGGCCTGGATGCGCTGACGCAGCTCATCGAAGCCTACGTGACGCGCCGGGCGAACGTTCTGAGCGATGCGTTCTGTCTCACCGGCATCCGGCACGCGGCCGGCGCCCTGCAACGGGCCGTCCATCACGGCGATGATCGCGACGCCCGCGAGGCGATGGCCTTGGCGAGCCTGCTCGGCGGTCTGGCGTTGTCCAACTCCGGTCTCGGCGCCGTGCACGGCCTGGCTGGTCCCCTTGGCGGGATGCTCGGCGCGCCGCATGGCGCACTGTGCGCGGTGCTCGTGCCAAACGTCGTGCGAATCAACAGCCGGGCGATGGCCGCGCGCGCGGCAGACCACCCGGCGCGGCCGCGCCTGGATGAAGTGGCGCGGCTGGTCACCAGCCGGGCCTCGGCGACGGCCGAGGATGGCGCGGCGTGGCTCCGCGATGTCGCGGCGGAGTTCGGCATACCCCGGCTGGGCGCGTACGGGCTCACGACCACCAGCATTCCCGACGTCATCGAACGAGGCCGGCGGGCCAACAGCATGAAGGCCAATCCGATCGACCTCACGACGGAGGAACTCACGGGCGTGTTGACTGCCGCGATATAGGTGGAGGAACGGGCCCTCAACGCCGTTCTTCGCGCGCTTTGCGATGCTGCGGGACAGGTTCGGAACGTCCTGGATGTTGATGGCTCGGTACCTGGAGCGTTAGCCGCGCTCGAACGCGCGCTGACAGCGCCTGGTCATCCGCCGGTCGGGAGCGCCAGGGCGATCAGCGTGCTTCGCGCCCCGATGACCACGTACTGGCGCCCGGCCCACTCGTACGTGATGGGCGCGTTGGTCATCGGGCCGCCGACGTCGGATTTCCAGAGCGTCTGGCCGGTTGCGGGATCGAGCGCCACGGCGTACCCGGAATTCGACGTGAACAGCAATCGGCCGGCGGTCGTGAGGATGCCAGCCGCGTTCCCGTAGCCGAGCTTCCATTTGACCTGGCCCGTCTGGTAGTCAAGCGCGAGCAGCGCCGACTCTCCGGCGCCGAGGCTCGTGCTCGAGCCGCCCTGATGGTCTTCGGGTTCTTCGTCATCTCCAGAGAACAGTAGGTACGCGATTCGCCATCCGCCCAGGTTGGCATTGACGTAGAACAGGCCGGTCCCCGGGCTGAAGCTCGGCACGTACCAGTTCGTCCCGGATCCCTGGAACAGCACGCCATCCCGGCTGGGCTCCTTCTTCTTGTCGGGAATCGGCTCACCGCGAGCATTCAGTCCGGACGACCAGTTCTGCGGGCCAAACGGGGCCGTGAGGAGATGCTCGCCGGTCGCGCGATCGAGCACGAAAAAGTAGCCGTTTCTGCTCGCGTGCATCAGCATCTTCCGCTGTTGCCCCCGGAACGGGCCGTCCACGAGCACGACCGACTCGGTCGCATCTCGATCCGCCGTGTCGTGCGGTGACGGCTGGAAGTACCACACGAGCTTTCCGGTCTCGACGTCGATCGCGACAATCGAGCAGGTGAAGAGATTCGCGCCCTCGCGTTCGGTGCCGTTGACCACCGGGTGAGGATTACCCGTGCCCCAATAGATGAGGTTGAGCGCGGGGTCGTAGCTGCCCTGGACCCAGGTCGCGCCGCCGCCGTGCATCATGGCGTCCCGGTTCGGCCACGTCTCCGATCCGGGCGCGCCCCACTCCGGCACGCTGTTCCACGTCCACAGCACGTTGCCGGTCTCCGGGTCCACGGCTTTGAGAAAGCCGATGACGTCGGCGGCGTCGCCGGAGATGCCGACGATGAGCCGGTCCTTCACGACGAGGGGGGGGCTGCTCATGTAGTAGCCGAAGGTCACATCGGCCATCGGCACTTCCCACACTTTCTTGCCGGTCTTCGCCTCGAGACAGACGAGAAATGCGTCAGGTGTCCCGAAGTACACCCGATCGCGGTAGAGCGCGACACCGCGATTCGCGAGATGGTTACCCCGTGACGGCCGCTCGAACTTCCAGATCTGCCTGCCGGTCTCGGCGTCGAGCGCCCAGGCATAGTCCGGCGCGGTGACGTAGACGACGCCATCGACCATGAGCGGCGTGGACTTCACCGGCATGCCGGCAGAGAACGTCCAGGCCTGGGTCAGCCGGCTCACGTTCGTCTGGTTGATCTGCGCGAGCGGGCTGTGTCGGCGGGACGTGTAGTCGCCCAGCAGCGTCGGCCACGTCCCGCCCGGGTTCAAGATGGTGGCCGGATCGAGCCCTTGGGCTCCCTGACCGGTGACCACGAGGGCGGCCGACAGACACAGCGTCAGCGTCAGGAGGTTCTTCATGGCGCGCCTCACTTGAGTGTCCAGAGGTACGCAAACATGTTGTGCATGTCGGCGTCGGTGTACTTCGGGAGGAGATCGCGATGCGCCTGCAGGGGATCGGTGATCTCGAGTTTCACGCGGTCAGCCGGCCAGGTGTCGGTCTTGCCGTCCGGCATGCGCACCGACACCTCGTACGTGTTCACGAACACGAGCTCCCCCGTGACGCGGGCGCCGGACGCGAGTGTGACCGTGGCCATCCTCGGCTTCGTCGTGCGCGGCATCATGAACCGCGCCTGGAGCTCGACCGGACGGTATTTTCCCGCGATGCCGGCGAGGTCGCCGGTGGGCGAATGGCAGGTCGAGCACCTGCCGGCGCCGTTGAACCAGGCCCGGCCCGCTTGCGCGTTTCCGGTCAACAGCAACGCCGCCGGATAATCGGCCGGCATCGAGCCCGCCGAGCTCTTGTCGTACGTCTGGATGAGGTCCCGAATGAAGGAGACGACGTCGCTCACCTGGTCAGAGGTCATGGTGGCCGCCGGCGTCGTCGTGTGCGGGGCGCCGGACTTGATCACGCCCGCAATCGCAGAGCCATCCTTGTCGTGACGGACGACCGTCGATCGAATCAGGTTCGGCGCGTTCGGCGTTCCGGTCGCATTCGCCGCGTGGCACGATCCACAGGACGCCACAAAGAGCGGTTGGCCGCGTTTCACACTGGCGGGATCGGGGACCGTCGTCCAGGCCCACCACCAGCGGGCGTTCGGCGCGACTTCGCGCGGCTCGCCGGCCTGGGCGCCGCGCCCTGGCCCGGCGGCCCTCCCGTCGGCCCCACGGCCCTGCGCGATGAGATGCGCAGGCGCCAGGAACAGAGCCAGGCACCCGCAGAGCGCCACGGCAAGAACTCGCGTCATCGCGTTCCTCCTGAAAGATGGGGGGCCGGCCCCACATCGCTGAAGGCATGTTACAGCGCCGCCCATTCCGAAGGCCGCGTGGTCGGGAGACCAGAACGGTTGCAGGGCGCAGGCCGTACCCGCGATCGCGACGGCGTCGGGCGCGGCCAGATCCCAGAGCGCTGATGGTCTCACGACCCCACCGGTAGCCTGGGTTGCAGCCGGGTCAGCACGACACCGGCGATGATCAGCGCAACAGCGACGAACTTGGCGGGCGTCATCGGCTCGTGCAGCCACAGCGCTGCGACGAGCATGGCGGCCAGCGGCACAAGGTTCGAGTAGATGGCGGTGTGCGTCGCGCCAAGCCGCTGCACGGCGGCATTCCACACGACGTACCCGAAACACAGCGCCAGCAGCGCCGAGAGCAACAGTAACACCCAGATGATGGCGCTGACGTCGGCCCAGCGCGTCGCGAGCAGCCCGGGAATCGCGCAGATCGCATAGGGCACGGTGCCAATCGCCAGCGTCACTCCGGTGACATACAGGGGGGAGTGCCGCGCCATGATGCGGACGCCGCCGAGCGTGTAGGCCGCCCAGCAGAAGAGCGCCACGACCATCAGGAGATCGCCGGCGAGCGTGCTGCCACCGAACGCGGCGCCTCGACCGACGACGAGGTAGACGCCGACGGCCGACACCAGCGCCGCCAGCCATTGCAGCGGCTTGACGCGAGCTTCACCCAGCGCCGAGGACAGCACCGCCACCGTGACGGGGGTCACACCGAGGATGAGCGCGGCGTTCGAGGCGTGCGTCCGCGCCACGCCGGCCGCAAAGCAGAACTGATAGCCAAAGTGGCCGACCAGGCCCAGCCACAGCAGGTCCCAGCGGTCGCGTCGCGTGAGCGCCTCGGGCGTGTGGAACACGCGGCGGATCGCGGGGGGAATTGGCGTGGTGCGCCGCCGGGCGATCCGGATCGCCGCCAGAAAGACGGCCGACGCCAGCGCCATCCGCATCGCGTTGAAGGCGAGCGGCGGCACCTCCTCGAACGCCCGCTTCATCACGCTGTAATTGGCGCCCCAGACGACGACCATCAGCACGAGCAGGACGTCGAAGATCGACAGGCGCAGGGCACGGGTCATGCGGTGGACAAAGAAAAAAACAGGGGACCGACCCGCGAGCCGGTGGCCGCGGGATCAGTCCCCGTGTCTGACGTCGAACCGGCCAGGCGGGCCCGCCGGCTGAGTCCGGCGGATCCGGCCCGTGCGGGCGCCTAGGCGCCCGGCACCGCCGGCGCGAACGGCTTGAGGAAGAACAGGATCAGCGAGATGAGCAGCACGTAGATGACGAGCGACTCGATCAAC
>CAZFAT010000015.1:0-23464 GCA_964517075.1 uncultured Solibacteraceae bacterium | reverse complement strand
AGGCCGAGGTCGAGCGACGGCTGGCCCGCATTGCCGGCCACGACAGCGCGAAAGCCAGCATCCGGTATCCGTTCGACCTGGCGCGCGTCATCAACCTGGGCAAGCGCGTCTTTGGTTCCGGGGCCGGCAATCCGGAGTTCGGATTGAACCAGGCCGGGCTGGCGGGCCGGGCGCCCACTATCTCGGGCCGAAGTTCGCGGAGCACTGGGCGGCGATTGCCATTGGCGGATCGAACGCCACGGCCGGCGAGGGCTATCCGTTCACGAGGCTCAAAGGGACGCCAATGATGATCTTCTGCGGCACCGAGGACGCGCCGAACCTCGGGCGCTCGCGCAACATGGTGACGGCGCTGCAGCAGAACGGCGTTCCGGCCGTGCTGAAGGAATATGCGGGGGCCACCCACGACTCGGCGCCCTCCGCGGCCACGCCGGACATCTTCACGTTCTTTTTTGCGAACGGACGCAAGTAGAACCCGGACGGACCTCATGCGACGACCTCGAACTGCGCGCCTGGCCGTTGTTCTCGCCTGTGGCCTCATGGCTCCGCTCGGCGGGCGAGGGGCGACCCAGGCACCGTCGTCAACGAGCGCATCGACGTCGGACTGGCCGCAGTGGCGCGGACCGAACCGCGATGCCGCCATTCCCGGATTCACCGCGCCCACGCGCTGGCCGGACGCGCTCACCCAGCGCTGGAAGGTGGACGTCGGTCTCGGCTATGCCACACCGATTGTCATCGGCAACCGCGTCTACATGTGGGCGCGCCAGGGCGATGACGAGGTGATGACGGCGCTCGATGCCGAGACCGGCGCGGTGCTCTGGCGCACGGGCGCTCCAGCCACCTTCACGATGAACAGTGGCGCATCGCGGCATGGTCCAGGCCAGAAATCGACGCCGATCTTCTCGACCGGCCGGCTCTTCGCCATCGGCATGACGGGCACCATCACCGCCTTCGATGCGGCGACCGGCAAGCCCGTCTGGCAGAAGCCGGGCACGGGCGTCGCGCCGACGTTCACGACGCATGCCTTCTCGCCGCTCGTCGATCGGGGAGTGGTCATCTTTCATGTCGGTGGCAACAACGCCGGCACGCTCACGGCCTTTGACGTCAACACCGGCGACGTGAGGTGGCGCTGGGACGGCGATGGCCCCGGGTACGGCTCCCCGATTCTTGCGGACATCGACGGGACGAGACAGATCATCACGCTGACGCAGCGGAAGCTCATCGGTGTTGACGCCGCGACGGGCGCGCTGCTGTGGGAGCGTCCGTACACGACGCCTTCGACGACGAACGCGCAGACGCCCAGCCTCTTCGGCCGGACGCTGATCCTCGGCGACGCCAGCCATCCGCTCGAGGCCTTCACGGTCACGAGGCGGGACGGGCAGTGGACCACGGACGTGGCGTGGACGAACCCCGACGTGCCCATGCGCCTGAGCAATGCCGCCCGCGTTGGCGACACACTCGTCGGCCTGTCCACGCGCAACGCCGGACAATACTTTGCGGTGGATCCCGCCACGGGCAAGACGCTCTGGGCGTCCCCTGAGCGGCAAGCGGCACAGGCCGCGATCGTCAGCGCCGGGACGGTCTGGTTCAGCCTGGAAGACGACGGCGAGCTCCTGGTCGCTCGCGCCAGCTCGACGTCGTTCGAGCCGCTGCAGCGCTACAAGGTGGCCGACACGGGAACCTGGTCTCCGCCGGCGATCTCGGGGAACCGCGTGTTCATCAAGGATCTGTCCACGCTCGCGCTCTGGACATTGAACTGAGTGCGGTCCGTCGGGCTTCAGCCCGGCGGTCCCTACAGGGAGTACTATCGCGGACATGCGTCTCGCGTGGGCGTTTGCCGCGCTTCTCGCCTTCCCCTGGGGATCGTCCGGTCAGGCGCAGCGCGTGCTGCACGTCACGGTCACGCTGCTGGACGCGGCTCAGGTGCCGACGCCCGTGCCCCGGCACGCGCTGCTCATCAGCGACAATCCGGCGACGAGCGAGCCGCGCCGCGTTCTGACCACGGCGAACGGCACCGTGGATGTCAGGCTCCGCCCAGGTTCCTACATCGTCGAGTCCGATCGACCCTTCGCGTTTCTCGGCAAGGCCTACCAGTGGGCGCAGGTGGTGGACGTCCCGGCGGGCCGTGACACGGCGCTCGCGCTCACCGCGGAGAACGCCCATGTCGTCCCGCTGACGGCGTCGCCATCCGCCACGGGCACTGCGGCGCCGGGGCTCGATTCGTCACGCCTGTTCGAGCAGTGGCAGGAGAGTGTCGTTGCGGTCTGGTCGCCGACGTCCCGAGGGTCGGGCTTCCTGATCGACGCGGGGGGATTGATCGCCACGGATCGGCACGTTGTTGGCCGCGCAATGTCCGTTGACGTGCAGTTGTCGCCCTCGGTGAAGGTGCCCGCGCGCGTGCTGTCCGCGGACGTCTCCCGTGACGTCGCCATCCTGTGGATCGATCCGGGTGTCGTGGCCGCGCGCCCGCCGGTCCCTCTCTTGTGTCCGCCGGCGACGGCGCCGTCACTCGACGACGGGCAGGAGATCGTGACCCTCGCGGCGCCGCTTCGAACACCGGCGGACCTGGTGTGGGGCGAAGTGACCGTGCTGCATCCGCGTGCGATCGAGACCGATCTGCGACTCCTTTTCGGCAGCGCGGGCGGGCCCGTCTTCAACGAGGCTGGCGCGGTCGTCGGACTCACGTCCGTTCCCGACGCCGACGCGAACGGACGAAGCGACGTCCGCGTCGTGCGGGCGGTCACCATCTGCGACGCCCTGTCGGCGTCCAGGCCCAAGACATCGGGCACGGCGCCGCCCGATCCGACCCGGCTGCCGGTCGAGCCCACGAGGTCCTTCGCAGCAGACGCGTTGAAGGGCTCCAGTCGAAACACCGCGGGCGCGGCCGACCCGCTTGTCGCGTCCTCGTCTGACTTCGACGTGGCCTTCATCACGCCGCCGATGCTGTACGCCGCGCAGCAGCGAGCCGACCGGGCGGGTGGGCGAAGCACCCGCTCCCCTGAAGTCGAAGCCCGCATCGGCCGGCTCACGGAGTTCGGCGCCTGGGCTGAGTACTTCGCCGACCTTCCGCCCGTGCTGATCGTGCGCGTCACGCCGAAGCTGGTCGAAGGCTTCTGGAAGCGGCTGGCGCGCGAGGCGGCACGCACGCAGGGCGCCGACCTGCCGGCGTTCAAGGACTTCACGACCGACTTTCTTCGCATGCGCGCCTCGTGCGGCGGCGCCGAGATCGTTCCGATCCACCCGTTCGTGCTCGAGCATCGTGTCTCGGAGAAGGACGTGATCCGCGAGGGGCTGTATGTCTTCGAGCCCGACGCGTTCGGATCGCCGTGCGGTCCCGTGACGTTGTCTCTCTACTCGGAGAAGTCGCCCGGGAAAGCCGACGTGCTGACGATCGACCCGAAGCTGATCGATCGGATCCGGCGGGACTTCGCGGTGGACCGTGCGTCCGGCCGGTGAGCGCCGGCATCCACTGACCCAGGCCGCCGGCGCGCGACTACTCCCGGCCGCCCGGCCGGAGCCAATTCACGAGAACCGCCAGCGGCTGCTCGGCGCCGACGACCTCGGACACGACGGCGATGAAGCGCCCGTCCCGCGCGACGTCATAGTCCAGCCAGGCCTTCACGTCGAATAAGGCCCGGGGTGTACCGGGTACGCCGGACGCGTCGATCGTCGCCGCCATGAGTTGTCTCGAACTGGAGATGAAGTAGAGCTCACGGCCGTCCCGGCGCCAGCGCGCGCTGAAGCCGCCCGCGGTAGAGACCTGTTTTCTGTCGCCCGCCGTTGGGAACGACGCGACGTACACCTGGCCGCGGCCGGATTCGTCCGAGGTGAACGCCATGCGCGTACCGCCAGGCGCCAGACGCGCATCGTATTCCGAGAACGTCGTGGCGATGAGCGGGGAGGTCGGGCTGGGATCGGCAATCGAGACGAGCATCAAGTCCCAATTGCCGAGTTCGGTGCGCTGCTGGTAGATGACCTGCGACCCGTCCGCCGAGACATCGTTCGGAAACTGAAACCGTGGCGAGGTGAGCAGCCGGCGCTCGACGCCCGACGTCAGGTCCTTGTGAAAGAGGTTCGGCGGTCCACCCTGAGCCGCGGCGTACACGATGGCTCGCGCCCCCGGCAGCCACACTTCCCCCGTCTCCATGCCGGGCGATGATGTCACGGGGGTCTCGCCCGGCCGCGAGAGGTCGGTCGTCCAGATGTCGCGAGTGCCGAGCTCGGGACGCCTTCGGGTGAAGAGCAGCGTCGAGTCGTCAGGCGAGAGCCGGACCGAGGTATAGGCGCCCGGACTGCCGATTCGTCCGGTTTCGGTCCCGGTCCGATCGAACCACGCGACCCGGTTTTCGTCGAGGCGCCACTGCGCGACGATCGTGCCGTTGGGGGAGGAGGCGACATTCGACCAGCCGGTGGCGGCCGAGTAGTCCACCGGTCCCATCACCGAGACGGGATCGCCGACCAGCCGACCGGCCGCCAGGTCAACTCTCTGGGCGAGGAGCGTGCCTTCGCGCACGAAGACGACCCAGTCCGGCTCGATCCACTGCGCCTGCGACGTCGCGTCCACGATCGCCGTCGTGCTGCCGTCAGGCCTGGCCAGCATGACCCGGCCCTCGAGATTGGAGGTGAACTCGGTGTAGATGAATCGACGGCCGTCCGGCAAGTATCTGGGCCACACCAGTCGCCCGGCACTGTTCGGCGGCCCCACCATGACATCCACGGGTACGCCACCTGCAGCCGAGACACGGGAAATACGGTCTCCATTGACGGTTGCAAACAGGATGTCACCATGCCGCCCCCAACTGCCCGACAGGCCGATGGTGACCGGCACGTCGCACACCTTCACCGGTGCGCCGCCGGCAAGGTCGAGGCGCTTGAGTTGTCCGCTCACGAAGAAGCCGAGCGTTCGGCCGTCGGGCGACCAGAACATCGAGATGGCGCCGTCCGTGCCCGGCACCTCGCGGGCCGTCTCATCGCCAAGCGGCCGTACCCAGATCCGCGCCGGCACGCCGGGCCGGAACGCGACGAAGGCGACGGTCGAGCCGTCGGGCGAGATCGACACGTTCGTCGCCTCGATCCCCGATCCGTAGCGGGCGCCCGTGGGCGGCGGAAGTGCAAATCGAACCTGGATGGGCGCGATCGCAGACGATCCTGGCGACCCGCTCGGCGTCAGCAGCCACGTCACGAGCGATCCCGTCGCGAGCGCGGCGGCGAGGAGCGCGATCGTCACGACGCCGCTTGCCGCGCGCCGCGAGGCCGGAGCGGCGGCGGTCGAGTCGTCCCACGGGGCGGCAAGCTCGGGCAGCGCGTCGCCGATGTCGCGGAGGCGTATGCGCCGGTCTTTTTCGAGACAGCGCTGGACCAGGCGCCTGAGGGAGGTGGGGGTGTCTGCGGGAAGCGTGCGCCAGTCCGGATCACGTTCGAGGATGGCGGCGACCAGATCCGAGGAAGACGCGCCCTGGAACGCGGCCTGCCCGGCGAGGAGTTCGTAGAGCACGCAGCCGAATGCCCAGATATCGGTCCGGCGATCGACCGGCTGCCCACGTGCCTGTTCCGGGCTCATGTAGCCTGGCGTACCGACGACCGTGCCGCGGACCGTCGCCGCGAGCGTCGTGTCGTGCTCGGTCGCGGCTTCGTGCCCGATCGAAGTCTTGGCGAGGCCGAAGTCCAGGACCTTGGCCGCGCCGTCCGGCGTCACCATGATGTTGCCGGGCTTCAGGTCGCGATGGATGATGCCTTTCTCGTGCGCGGCGTCGAGCGCCGTCGCAATCTGATGCGCCAGCCGCAGCGCCTCCGCGCGCGGGATGCCGCTCGGCAGGCGATCACGCAGCGTCGCGCCCGGCACGAGTTCCATGACGATGGCTGGCCCGGCCACGGAGTCCTCGAGGCCGTACACCTGCGCAATGTGGGGGTGATTCAGCGTCGCAAGGACGCGAGCTTCGCGGAAGAAGCGGGTCCGGTACTCCGCGTCACCCGTCAGGCCGGCCGGCAGGATTTTGAGCGCGACCTCCCGGTGGAGCGAGGTGTCGTGCGCGCGGAACACCTGGCCCATGCCACCCGCGCCGATGGCGGACAGCACTTCGTACGGGCCCACGCGCGTGCCGGGCGGCAGAGAGGACATCGAGTCCGACCATTCTAGGGCCGTTCTCGCCGTGCTTGGGCCGGTACAGGTACGTCGAGGCGCTTGGGCCGTCTGGGATGCTACGAGCGACTCCACGCCGCGATACCAGATAGCCAGATGCACGTCACACGTAGGATGATGCCCCTCTCTCGCTGCTCTCGATGACGCCTCATCCGCAAAGTGACCAGACGCTCGAGCGTGACGTCGTGACGCCGCGCATTCTCGAGGTCGTCAGCGGGCTGGTGACCGAGTTGCGAGGTGGACGCGCGCCTGCCACGGTGTCGCTGAACGACTCGCTCGAGCGCGATCTGGGCGTGAGTAGTCTCGAGCGTGTCGAGCTGCTGCTGCGACTCGAGCGAGAGCTCGGCGTGCGGCTTCCGGACGTGGCCGTGGCCGAGGCGGCGACGCCGACAGACCTCGTCGACGCCGTCCTCCGGGCCGCCCCGGTCCCTGCCGCGGCGAGCATCCGGCCCGTCCCGGCCGCACGCGCCCTGCCCGCCGTCGCGCCGCCGGCGCCAACAGCCGCGCGTTCGCTCGTCGAGGTGCTGCGCTGGCACGTCGACGCGACGCCAGATCGCACGCACATCGTGCTGCGCGAAGACGATGACCGCGAGCGACCGATTACGTACGCGGATTTGTGGAACGGCGCCTCCGGGATTGCCGCGGCGCTGGCCGACCGCGGCGTCAGACCGGGGGAAACCGTCGCGCTCATGCTGCGGACCGACGAGGCCTTCTTCAGGACGTTCTTCGGTGTGCTGCTGACGGGCGCGATCCCGGTCCCAATCTACCCGCCGGTGCGCGCCGATCGCATCGAGGAGTACGTCTCGCGACAGACTGGCATCCTGGCCAGCGCGGGGGCGCGCCTGCTCGTGACGTTCAACGAGGTCGAGCGTGTCGGATCGCTCCTCGGCGGCCGCGCTCCTGATCTGAAGGACGTGGTAGCGGTCCATCGGCTCACCGCCTCCGGGTCACCGGCGCGGGCGGTCCACAGGGCGTCGGCCGGCGACGGCGCCCTGATTCAGTACACCTCGGGCAGCACGGGAAATCCGAAAGGCGTGTTCCTGACACATGCCAACCTCCTCGCCAACCTGCGGGCGCTCGGCCAGGCGCTCGAGATCCGCCGTGACGACGTGGTGGTGAGCTGGCTGCCGCTGTACCACGACATGGGGCTGATCGGCGCCTGGCTCGGCGCGCTGTACTTCGCCGCGCCACTGGCCGTCATGTCGCCGCTCGTCTTCCTGTCCCGCCCCTCGCGCTGGCTGCGCGCCATCCACGCGCATGGGGGCACGATCTCGCCGGCGCCGAACTTCGCCTACGACATCGCCGTCCGCAAGATTCCGGACTCGGAGATCGACGGGCTGGACCTGAGCTCGTGGCGGCTGGCCTTGAACGGATCCGAAGCCGTGAGCCCCGAGACGATTCACGCGTTCACAGAGCGTTTCGCGCCGTATGGGTTTCGCGCGGACGCGATGTGTCCCGTCTACGGCCTTGCCGAAAGCTCGGTGGGGCTGACGGTCCCTCCGCTCGGACGAGGACCCAAAGTGGACGGCGTTCTGCGCGAGCCGTTCGAGCAACATCGTGAGATTCAGCCCGCATCGTCCGACGCACCGAAACCGCTGCGCTTCGTCTCCTGCGGCCGGCCCATTCCCGGTCATGAGGTCCGCATCGTGGACGAGGCCGGACAGACCAAGGGCGAACGTGTGGAGGGCCGCGTGCAGTTCCGAGGACCGTCGGTGACGTCCGGGTACTATCGGAATCCGGACGCCACCGCGGCGGCCTTCGCCGGCGACTGGATGGATTCTGGCGACTTCGGGTACTGGGCTGACGGCGAGCTGTTCATCACCGGCCGCCGGAAGGATCTGATCATCCGCGCTGGCCGCAACTTCACGCCGCAGGAGGTCGAAGAGCTGGTCGGGACCGTGCCCGGCGTGCGCCAGGGCTGCGTGGCCGCATTCGGCGTCGCCGATCCAGAGACGGGTACCGAGCGGCTGGTGGTGGTCGCCGAGACGCGGGAACGGGATGTGAGTCGGCAACGGCCGCTGCGTCGAGGCGTCGTCGCCCGCACGATCGACGCGATCGGCGTCCCTCCCGATGAGGTGCTGATCGTCCCGCCGGGCCACGTCCTCAAGACATCGAGCGGCAAGATTCGACGGGGTGCCATGCGCGAGGCGTATGTGCGCAGTGATCTGTTGAAGCCACGACGCTCGGCCATGTGGCAATGGGCCCGCCTCGTGGCGGATGCCGTCGCGGGCCGCGTCCGCCGCGCGGCGGAGCTGTCGCGGCGACTCCTGTACACCGCCTATGCCATGGCCGTGCTGCTGGTTTCGGTCCCGCTCCTGTGGGTTGTGCTGCGACTCACGCCGACGGGCCCGCCGGCCGCTCGCGTCATGAGAGGCTGGTCGCGGGCAGTGCTCGCGCTGGGCGGGCTCTCGCCGCGCGTGTCGGGGGCGGAGCATCTGCGGGCGGCCGGGCCGGCGATGCTCGTCGCGAACCACGCCAGCTATGTCGACGCGGTGGTGCTCATGGCCGCGCTCGGCGCCGACTTCCGGTTCGTCGCCAAGCGCCGGCTCGCCTCGTACCCGTTCCTGAGCACCGTCATCCGCCGGGCGGGCCATGTGACGGTCGAGCGCACCGGCCAGTCCGCCCGGCTGGCCGGTGCCGACGCCATCGCCGACGCGCTCGGACAAGGCATGTCGGTCTTCACATTTCCCGAAGGCACGTTCTTTCGCACGCCCGGGATTCTGCCGTTCCGTCTCGGGGCATTCCGGGCCGCGGTCGAGGCGGGGCGTCCGGTTGTGCCGATCGCCCTGCGAGGCACACGCGCGGTCCTGCGCGATGGAAGCTGGCTGATGCGGCGCGGGCGGATTGACGTGATCATCGGGCCGCCGCTGCCCGTGCAGGGCGAGGGCTGGCCGGAGATGGTGCGGCTCCGCGATCTGGCACGGACGGCGATCGTCCGCCAGGTGGGTGAACCGCCGCTCGAGCGGCTGCCGGAGCGGTAGAGGACCGTGGCATCCGGAACGCGTCAGTCGATGGCCTCATCCGCCGCGATCGGACCGACCAGCGGCGCGGCCCAGTCTCTGAAGTCTGACCGGACGTCCTGTCCGCCGCTGTCGATCCACTCCGCCGGAAATCGACGCGCCGTGCCCGCCACGCGCTCGAGCGGCACGAGACCCGTCGTGCATCCGTAGTCCAGCCCCGGCAGGCGGTCGAGCGTCACCATCATCCCGGACTCGCCGGCCACCGCCGCACGGACGGCGGCCTCGCCGACGCGCCGCGCCTCGATCCAGTCCACGTCGGAGCGCAGTTCGGTGCTGACCCGGCCCAGGAGCCCGGGTTTCTCGCCGCGTGCCTTGACGCCCAGGTGTTCGGTGACGAGCAGCGCGAGCCGATGCGCCAGGTTCGTCGCGAGTGGTCCGCGGGAACTCATGCGGACGTCGGCGCCGAAGGGCGCGCCGTGTTCGTCGAGCTGCCCCTCGCACACGGTTACGGTGCACCGGCCCAGCCGATCGAAGACGCGCTGCACGTCGTCAAGGAACCGCGCGAGGGGCAGCGGGTGTTCCGGGAGATAGACCAGGTGTGGGGCGTCGTCGGGCCGGTGCCGCGCGAGCGTCGTGGCCGCGGTGATCCACCCGGTATTGCGCCCGAGGACCTCGATGATCTGAACCAGTCCGCGGAGCGCGCGATTGTCGGCGCCGATGTCGCGCGCCGCGCAGGCGAAGAAGCGCGCCGCCGAGGGATAGCCCGGCGTGTGATCGGTCGCGGCCAGGTCGTTGTCAATGGTCTTCGGGACACCGATCACGCCCAGCGGCCGGCCGGACGCGCGAGCCGCGGTGGCGATCTGCCGAGCCGTTTCCATCGAGCCGTTCCCGCCCGTGTAGAACAGCCATCGCACGTCGTGTGCGCGGCAGACGTCCAGCACCCGCTCCAGGTCTGCCGCCGTCACCGCCCGACGGGACGTGCCGATCGCGGAGGACGTTGCGTGGCCGACCGCCGCGAGCCGCTCGGGCGCAAGCGCGAGCAAGTCGGCGAAGTCTCCCGCGAGCAGGCCCTCGATGCCGAAACGGGCGCCCAGCACACCTGTGATGACCCGGTGCCGGCGTGCTTCCTCGACGATGCCCTGGAGGCTGGCGTTGATGACGGCGGTCGGCCCGCCGCTGTGGGCAAGGAGGGCGCGCATCAGGGCAGCCGATGGTAGCGTGATTGATCCTCATCGCGGGCATAATGCGGGCGTCCACCGCATGTCCGAGCCGGTCCCACGAACCGAATCCTGGCGATGGTTTGTTCCGCCGCTCGTGGCGGCTGCCATCTGGCTCCTGCCGCACGGCGACTTCGACGCCCGGCGCTGGGGACTGCTGTGCCTCTTCGGAGCGACGGTCAGCGCCCTGATCACGCGCCCGATGCCCGCGGGCGCGGTGGTCATTGTCGCGCTCACCGCCGGCGTGCTGCTCGAGCTGGTCACGCTGGCCGATGCGCTGGCTGGCTTCTCCAACACGACGGTGTGGCTGATCGTCGCGGCGTTTCTGTTCGCGCGCGGGTTCGTGCAGACGCGGCTGGGCGAGCGCATCGCGTACGGCATCATCGCGCGGCTGGGCAGCCGGCCGCTGCGGCTTGGCTATGCGATCGCGCTCGCCGACCTGGTGATGGCGCCCGTCACGCCGTCGAACACCGCGCGCGCCGGCGGCATCCTGTTTCCCGTGACGCTGAACGTCGCCCGCGCCTTTGGATCCGTTCCGTCTTCGCCGACCCGGCGCATCGGCGCGTTCCTGCTGATGACGCTCTACCAGAGCGATCTCGTGGTGTGTGCGATGTTCCTGACCGCCGTGGCGCCGAACCCGCTCGTGGCCGAGCTGGCGCGCGGCGCTTCGGGCGTCGACGTGACGTGGACCCTCTGGGCGCTTGCCGCGGTCGTGCCCGGCGTGCTCAGCCTCGTCATCGTCCCGGCCGTCATCTTCCGTCTGTGTCCGCCGGAGGTCCGCGAGACCAGCGCGGCGCAAGCCCTCGCCAGCGATCGTCTCGCGTCCATGGGGACGATGACGCGCGACCAACGCGTCATGGTGGGTGTGTTCGCGCTGCTGCTGGTGCTGTGGCTCACGGGCGAATGGCATGGCGTATCGGCGACCGCGGTCGCGTATCTGGGTCTGAGCCTGCTGCTGATCACGCGAGTGCTGGCCTGGCGGGACGTCCTCGGCGAAACCGGCGCGTGGGATGCGCTCATCTGGTTCGGCGGCCTGGTCGCCCTGGCGACCCAGCTCCAGGAGGCCGGGTTCCCCGACGCGCTCGCCCGCGGCGTGGCCGGCACGGTGGGCGGCTGGTCGTGGCCCTGGGCGCTGACGTTGCTGCTCGTGGTCTACTTCTACGCGCACTATGCGTTTGCGAGCCTGGCCGCGCACGTGACCGCGATGTTTCCGGCCTTCTTCGCCGCGGCCATTGGACTCGGGGCGCCGCCGCTCGTCGCCGCGCTGTCGTTCGGGGTGTTCTCCAGCCTCAATGCGGCGACGACGCATTACGGCACGGGACCGGCGCCGATTATCTTTGGCGCTGGGTATCTGACGCAGGCGGAGTGGTGGCGGATCGGGTTTCTGATCTCGCTCGTCCACATGGCCGTCTGGCTGCCCGTGGGATTCCTCTGGTGGAAGGTGATCGGTCTGTGGTGAACGAATGCCGGAGCTATCGCATTGCCGTGATCGGCGGCGATGGGATCGGGCCCGAGGTCGTCGACGCCGCCATCCCCGTGCTCGAGGCCGCGGCGGCCCGATCGGGCGCGCAGTTCGCGTGGAGCCGGTTTCCGTGGGGCTCCGACCACTACTTCGCGCATGGCCGCATGATGCCGGCCGACGCGCTGGACGAGCTGCGGGCCTTCGACGCGATCTTCTTCGGCGCGGTCGGCGATCCGCGCCTGCAGGACAACCTCACGCTCGACGGCCTGCTGTTGCCGATCCGGCGCGGCTTCGATCAGTACGCGTGCGTGCGGCCCGCGGTGCTGTATCCGGGTGTCCGCTGTCCGCTCGCGGGCAAGGCGCCCGGCTCGATTGACTTCGTCGTCGTGCGCGAGAACACCGAAGGCGAGTACGCGCAGGTGGGCGGCGTCCTCTATCCCGGCGGTCCGCACGAGGTCGCCGTGCAGTCGGGCATCTTCACGCGCCACGGCACGGAGCGTGTCATCCGGTTCGCGTTCGAGCTGGCGCGGCAGCGACACGGCCGTCGGCTGGTGACGTCCATCACCAAGTCCAACGCCCAGGGCTACGGCATGGCGTTCTGGGACCGCGTCTTCGTGGAGGTCGCGCGCGAGTTCCCGGAGATCCGGACGGAGTCGCTACTCGTCGACGCCGCGTGCATGGACTTCGTCCGCCGCCCCGAAACCTTCGACGTCGTCGTCGCGTCGAACCTCTTCGGCGATATCCTCACGGATCTGAGCGCGGCGATCACGGGCAGCCTGGGTCTGGCGCCGAGCGCCAACCTCAATCCGGCGCGCACGGCGCCCTCGATGTTCGAGCCCGTGCACGGTTCCGCGCCCGACATCACGGGACGCGGCGTGGCCAATCCGATGGCCACGATGCTCGCCGGCGCGATGATGCTGGACTTTCTGGGCGAGGGCGACGCATCGCGCCTGGTCGACTCCGCCGTGCGCGCGGTGCTGGCCGACGGCGCGCCCCTCACGCCCGACCTGGGCGGCACGGGGACGACCCGGGAAATTACGTCGGGCGTCATGTCGAAACTGCTCGCGACGTAAGCTGAGAGATACCGGTGGATTTGCCTGGACTCCTTATTGTCAGCGCGAACGGAACCTGCGCGGTTCCCGCGGTGCAGGCGAACGCCGGTGGAGCTGTCGGCCAAAGATGGCTACGATGTCCTGCGCCCGACAGCCGCCCCGAACAGGCGTCCGGCGCGTCGATCTGGAGGACGTCATGACCCCACGGCTGTGGATGCTGCCCGCACTGCTCATTGCCGGCCAGACCGTCTTCGCCCAGCAGGCACCGGCGCCGTTCCAGTGGCCCGACGGCAAGCGGGTCGCGCTGAGTCTGAGCTTCGACGATGCCCGTGCGAGCCAGGTGCAGGGGGGCACGGCGCTGCTGGATCGTCACGGCGTCAAGGCGACGTTCTACATCGTGCCGTCGACCGCGGAGCGGCAACTCGACGGCTGGAAGAAGGCGGCCGCGAGCGGGCACGAGCTGGCCAGTCATTCCCTGAATCATCGGTGCTCGGGCAACTTCCCGTTCTCGCGGACGAAGGCGCTCGAGGATTTCAGCATCGACGAGATGCGGAAGGAACTCGTCGAGTCGAACCGGCGCATCGAGGAGTTGTTCGGCGTCCGGCCGGAGTCGTTCGCCTATCCCTGCGGGCAGACGTTCGTGGGGCGCGGCGTCAACACGCAGAGCTACGTGCCCGTGGCGGCGAGCCTGTACGTCACCGCGCGCGGCTGGCTGGACGAGGCGCCCAATGATCCGGCGTACGTGGATTTCGCGCAGTTGACCGGCATCGAGTCCGACGGCAAGGATTTCGACCAGATCCTGCCCATCATCGAGGCCGCGAAGAAGACGGGGATGTGGGTGGTGCTCGCCGGACACGATATCGGCGCGAGCGGCCGGCAGACGACGCGGGTGGCGATGCTCGAGCAGTTGTCCGCCTACGCGATGGACCCGGCCAATGGTGTGTGGATTGCGCCGGTCGGGACGGTCGCGCGATACGTGCGGAGCACGCGCGGCGGCAAGTAGCCACGTCAGGGTTTCAGCAGGACCTTCATCACGCCCGGCGTGCGCTTGTACAACCGGTCGAACCACTCGGGCCCCTGATCGAGCGGCACGGCGGCCGAGATGAACCGGTCCACGTTGACCTTGCCGGACGCGACGAGGTCGAGCGCTTCCGGGTACTCGCCGCTCGACGCACAGGATCCCTGCACGCGGATCTGACGCGTGACCACGACCTGCAAGGGCATGGACACGTCCGGCGCCAGGTTGCCGACGAGCGTCACCGTACCACCCTTCCGAGCGCTCAGGATGGCGCCCCGCACCGTGGCGTCCGCGCCGACGCACTCCAGCACCGCATCGGCGCCACGGCCGTTGGTGAGCGACCGGACCGCCGCCGGCACATCGGTGGCCGAGGCATTGAAGGTGTCGTCGGCGCCGAGCTCGCGCGCCACGGCCAGCCGGTTGTCGTCCACGTCAACCGCGATGATGCGGGCCATCGGCGTCTGGCGCAGCACCTGAGTCATCATCAGCCCGATCAGGCCCGCGCCGTAGACGAGAGCGGTGTCGCCGGATTCGAGCGGCGTCAGGTGCCGCGCGTGCAGGGCGATGGCGACCGGCTCGATCATGGCGGCCTGCTCGAAGGTCAGGCTGGCGGGCAGCCGGTAGAGGATGTGGTCCGGCACGGCGACAAACTCGGCGAAGGCGCCGTGCTGCCGGTAGTCCTCGCAGGAGACGCCGAGCACGCGTCGGTCATCGCACAGGTTGATGAGCCCGCGTCGCGAGAAGTAACTGTCCGGCCGGTAGATCGTCGAGTCGAAGGTCACGCGGTCGCCGGCCGTGTAGTCCCGCACCTCCGGGCCCGCGCGCTCCACGATGCCGGCGGCTTCGTGGCCCATGATGATGGGCGGCCGCCGCCGGCCGGTGGATCCATCCATCCCGTGCACGTCGCTGCCGCAGATGCCGCAGGCCTTCACGCGCACGAGCACGTCGCGAGGCCCGAGCCCCGGCTCGGGCACGTCCTGCATCTCGAGGTGGTTGTACGCCGTGAGCACCAGCGCCTTCATGCGTGTCCTGTCATATCACGGTCGCGATATCATCCGTCGCAGTACGCCCCGTACCTGGAGGTCGCGCGATGAATCCCAGAAGACTGCTCGTCGCCATATTCGTCCTCGCGGCCACTACATCCACCCCGACGGCGGACTTCGCACAGACGTGGATCTTCCTGCGTTTCGGTCAGAACCTCGGCACGACGGCCGGGGCCGACCGGGCCATCCAACTGATGGAACAGGCGGCGGCGCTCGGCAGCCGGCACGCGCTGCTGTCCGACAGCAGCCATCTCCAGGCCGAGAAGGCCGGGCCCGAGTACTTCGCCAATATCGCGCGCATCAAGGCCAAGGCCGCCGAGCTGAAGATGACGCTCGTCCCGACCGTCTATCCGACCGGATACGGCGGCCGCTACTTCGGGTTCGACCGCATGCTGGCGGCCGGGGTGCCCGTCCGCAATGCCCCCTTCATCGTGAAGGGGCGCGAGGCGCAGCCGGATCCCGCGGCGGTGCCGGCGCTGGTGAACGGCGGGTTCGAGGAGGTGTCCGACGCCGCGTTCCGCGGCTGGGCCAGCGCCGATGCCGCGGGCCGCGTGTCCGCCGACTCGACGTCCGCCCACGGCGGGAAGACCAGTCTGAGGATGTCGGCCGGGGCGCCGGCGGCGGCCGCGGGCGCGGGCGCGTCGCCCAACGTGACGCTCACCCAGAACCTGGCCGTGACGCCGTTCCGGAGCTATCTCGTGTCCTTCTGGCTCAAGACCGATGGCGTGGTCAACGGCCGGCCGACGATTGAGGCCCACTCGAACAACAACCGCCGACGTCACGTCTTCCGCGATCTCACGAGCACGGCGACGCAGGACTGGCGTCAGTACACGGTCCTGCTGCACACGCTCGAAGCCAGCGAGGTGCGGCTGTCGCTGGGCATGCGCCTCTCGGGCGGGACCGCCTGGATTGACGACGTGCGCGTGGCGCCCGTGGGGCTGATCAACGTCATCCGCCGCGCGCGCACGCCTGTGAAGGTGACGAGCGCCGACGGCCGCACCAGCTACGAGGAAGGGCGCGACTTCGAGCGCATCGAGGATCCCGAGTTCCGCCCGAACAACATCGCGCGGCCGGCCCCCCCGCTGCGGTTGACGGCCGGCTCGCGCATCGCGGACGGCGCCACGGTGCTCGTCTCCTGGTACTACCCGCCGGTCATTCTCGGCAGTCAGGTGAACCTGACGATGAACGAGCCGAAGGTATTCGAGCTGATGGATTACGAGATGCAGTGGGCGGTGAAAGTCTGGGGCGCGACGGGCTACATGATGAACGTCGACGAGATCCGCGTCGCCGGCTGGGAGGAAGGGGACGCGGCGCCGGGTCAGATTCTCGCCGACTTCACGGCGACGGGTGTGGACATCATCCGCACGCGCGCGCCGGGTGCGACGATCTACACCTGGTCGGACATGTACACGCCGCACCACAACGCCCGGCCGTTCTCGGTGAGCGGGCCTTACTACCTGGTCAACGGCAACTACGACAACGCGTGGGCGACGCTCCCGAAGGACGTCGTGATCATGATGTGGTACTCACGCGACCCGGCCGGCGTGAAGTGGTTCGCCGATCGCGGTCACACGCAGGTGCTGTGCGGCTACTACGACGGCGACATGAAGCAGAACGTCCTCGGGTGGATGCGCAACAGCGAGGGCGCGCCCGGCGTCGTCGGCATGATGTACACGACCTGGGAGAACAACTTCGACGACATGAAGGAGTTCTTTGAACTTGTCAGAACCTATCCGAAATGGGTGAACTGACACGTTCGGTAAATTGAAGATCTGATGATCGCGTCATCGCCAGATCATCAATTCAGGGCGCAGCCTACTTTGGCTGAATCACCTCGAACAGCACCGCCGTCTCTGTCGATTTGCCTGCACCGTCTCGCAGCGTGAGACGTAGGACGTAAGGACCGGCGGCGAGGGGAGCGGTGTCGACGACGAAGAAGCGGGGCCGCTCGACGGCCTCACGGTCGGCCAACGTCAGGATGCGCCGCAGCGCCGGCGCGGCTGCGGGGTCGGACGCCTGCGACCGCACCGAGAGCTCGATCGCGCCGTTCGCGAAGTCGGGCGGCGTCGCGATCTCCATCCCGAGCGTGATGACGTCGCCCTTCACGAACGCGCGGGCCGCCGTCGGCGGATGCGGCAATCCGAAGGGTACGAGCGACGTGCCGCTCGTGATCGCCAGGGCCGACGGCAGCGAGGTCAGGGCCACGCCATGGATCGCGAGATCGTTGTCGCTGAACGACGGCACGTCGAGATCCAGGAAGATCGAGCCGGTGCGGTTGCTCCCCACGGCCTGGCCGGCGACCCGCAGGCTGTAGCGGCCCGCGGGCAGGTCCACGGTCGTGACCCAGCGCACGCCGGCCGTCCGCACGCGGTGGACCTGCTCGGGCGTCAAGCTCAGATCCATCGCGACCGGTTGAATGCTGCTGAAGCGCGCGACGGAGTCGATGGCGACCAGGGCCAGCTCGAGCCGTTCGTTGGATCGGCCGTCGGCGTCCGTGAACTGCAGCTCGCGGCCCAGCACCTCGACGATCACGTACACGAGGCCGCGGCCTTCGGCGCCGCGCCGGGGAAGGGCCTGTACCCGCAGTGGCAGGCCGGCGGCGGGCAGGCTGCTCGTGAGGACGGCCGACAGCGCGGGTTTCACGCCGGGCGGGCCCGGCGTGGGCGCGCGCGGTGACGTCACAACATAGCCGGCGCGTGCCGACACCTGCAGGCCGGTGCGCCGCACCTGCACGCGAATGGGCTTGAACTCGCCGTCCGCGCCGCCCGACGCGGGCTGGTAGCCGAGCACGTAGTACTGGCTGCTCTCGTCCAGGACCCGGTCGAACGCGGTGGCGAAGTCGTTGCGGTGCACCGCGGCAAATCCGCCCGTCTTCTCGGAAACCTCTCGCAGCGTGTCGACCGAACGCGTCAACTCCTGCGAGTTCGCGTCGCGGCACAGCGCATCGGAGGTGGTTTCGGGCTGCATGCCCTCAGGCAGCTGCTCCGGCAGCAGTTGCTCGGGCGCATAGAGCCGGCGCGGATCGATGGCGTAGAGCGTCACGTTGGCCCGCTGCAGGGCGTCGACGGCCTGCTGCATGGCGTGGATGACCGCGGCCGGATCCGGTCCGCTGCCCGATCCCGGGCCCACGGTGCCGGAAATGGCCGGGTTCTGCACGTTGTAGTCGATGCCCTCGCTGATCCAAATCAGGCTGACCCGCCGCCCGCGGATGCCGCTCAAGTGGCTGGCCAGCGCCTTGATGACATCCGTCACCACCCGCACGTCGTAGATCTGTTCGGGGTGCGTTTCCTGCCGGAACGCGTTGGCCCGCGGACTGTCGGCGGTCGAGTTCTGCTGGGACCGGCACCGGCTGCCGATGAATCGATCGACCGCGGCGAAGATGCGCGACTTGTCCGACGTGAACTCCTGGGTCTGCACGCCGCGGCCGCCGGTGGAGAAGGCCGCCACCAGATCGGTCGGCCCCACGAACTGCTGCACGAACTCGCGCGCGGCCTTGCGCACCGACACGCTCGACTTCGGCGACGTCAGCACGTCATCCAGCAGCAGCACGAACGCGCGTGACTCGGCCGTGTTCGCGTTGGTGGCGACGGCCGAGGGGACGGGGGATCGCAGCACGGGCGAGGGGGCGGCGGCCGCAGGCGCCGCCGGCCGGGGCAAATCGACGCTGTTGAACGCCACGATCGTCTGCGGCCGCCCGTCTTCCTGAAGCTCGAAGTCCGCCTGCGTCAGGCCCGAGACGAACCGACCCTGCTTGTCCGTGACACGCACGATGACCTCGACCAGTTCGGCCGCGGCCCGGAAGACCGGGGGCGTTTGTTGAGGCGGTGGCGTCGTCTGTGGCGCCTGGGCGGACAGCCCACGCGCGAGACAGATCAGCAGAAGGACAGGCAATGTCCTGCGTAGAAGGAGGGCTTTCAATCGTCAATCTCCAATCAACAATGGGTCAATCATCAAGGCGTCAATCACTCGTCAATGATGCGATCAGCAACTCATCAATTGAGGAAGACAGATTGCGTCAGTTCAGCCCCGCTACCCGCCGTCTGAGCGTCTGCACGTGCTCGCGGATCTGTTCGTGTTCGTCTTTGTCGTCCTGGCTCCAGGAGTTCAGGCGGAGGTAATCCTCCAGGTCGCGCAGGGCGGATCGGAAATCGTCGAGGTGATAGGCGATCAGGCCGCGGTCGCGCACTTCGGACAGCATCGTCGGATCGACGGCGAGGATGAGCTCGGTCACACGGCGGGCCTGCTGGAAGGAGCGCTGCTGCACGTACGTCCGCTTGAGGTTGTTGAGCATGCGGACCAGGAACTGGCGGCTGCTGCAGGGCCGCAGCAGCGCGCCGTCGAAGGCCTCGTCGTCGCCGAGGTGGCTTGCGAGGAGCGCGCGGCACGCCGCTTCGTCGAGCTCGCGGCCGGCGTTGAACGGATCGAGGATGATCGCGCCCTCGTCGCCGGCGTCGGCCGGCACCCGCAGCAGGAAGTGGCCGGGAAACGCCACGCCGTACACCTCGAGACCGGCCCGCCGCGCGACTTCCATGTACACGAGCCCGAGCGAGATGGGAATGCCGAGACGCCGCTCGAGCACGACGTTCAGGAGACTGTTGCGGAAGTCGTCGTAGGCCGTGCGGTTGCCGGCGAAGCTTTCGTCCACGAAGAGCAGGCGGTTCAGCTCGGCGATGCGCGCCCGGACCGGTGCCGTTCGCAGCCCGGCCAATCGATCGGCGGCGCGCGCGCCCAGCGCGTGCAGCGACGACACCGTGGCCGTCACATCGAGCGACGGGTACTCGAGCTTGGCGATGACGAGGGCCGCCTGCGACAGGTCCACGGGGTCGGCGGCGACGATGGCCCGTAGCTCGGCCGCGAGCGGCGCGACCACCGGGTCGGGGCCCAGCACGGGATTCACGGCGCGAGCCGCTCCCCGGCCGGAATGGCAACGGCCAGCCGGTTCTCCCGCGGCGGCACCGGGCAGTCGTAGCTGGGGTCGTACACGCAAGTGGGATGATACGCCCGGTTGAAGTCCAGGTCGTAGAGTCCGGTCGTTGTCCGGTCGAGGTCGAGATAACGCCCGCCGCCGTACGTCTCCGAACGATTCGTCAGATCGCCGAAGGGCACGAACAGACGGTCGAGCAACCGGGCATCTTCAGCGAACGCCGTGAGCGCGAGGGACTGGCCGCCGATCGTGAAATTCAGCGTGCCGACCTTCAGCATGCGCCGGATGTCGTTCGTGGACGTGGGCAACGCAATGGTGACCGCCTGGTCCGCGCGGTCCTCGAGGAGCGACGCCGGCACGCGATAGGCTGGATTCACCGGAAAGTAGGGAAGCCCCGGGAACGCCGGCCGCTGGGCCGCCGGAATGGGGGAGTCGGCCGCTGTGCGGAAGACCTCATCTTTTGAGGCGCGGTCGCTCAGGACCTGCTGCTCGTACGGACGCCGATCCACGGGCGGCGGCGGACCCGACGTGCAGGCCGCCGGAAGAACCGCGGCCAGCACGACGACACCGGCGGATCGCTGGACGCGTCTCACGGCTGTTCTCATCTCGAACATTGTCCCACCAAGAACGTGTTCGAGAACGTCGCCGCAGGCCTTCAGGCCTGCGGTCCGCCGGGCTGAGGGCCGGCGGCCACTCCCGCGTCTTTCGGCTCGACGGGGGGCTCCACTACTCGATGTCGCCCAGCAGGCCCTCGAGCGCCTCGCCCACCTCGCGGGTCTTGCCCTCGAACAGGTGGTTCGCGCCGTCAATCAGCACGAGCTCTTTGGGATCTTCGAGCTTTGCGTAGAACGCCCAGAGGTCCTTGACCGGGCACAGTTCGTCGAGGTCTCCTTGGATCAGGAACTTCGGTTTGGTGGACGCGAGCGTGTGCTCGAAGGAGTAGGCCGCACGGGAGACCGGCGGGGCGACGCCGATGAGGACCGACACGCGCGGGTCGACCGCACCTGCTTCCAGCGCGATCCAGGCCCCGAACGAGAACCCGGCCGCCCACAGCGGCACGCCGGGATAGCGTCGTGTCATGGCGTCCAGCGCGGCCCGGTAGTCCGCCCGCTCCCCCTCCCCCTCGTCAAAGGCGCCCGCGCTCCCGCCCACACCGCGGAAATTGAAGCGAAGGACCGCGCAGCCGATGCGCGTCAGGCCCTTGGCGCCCTGAAATACGGCCTTCGTGTGCATCGTGCCGCCCAGTTGCGGGTGAGGGTGCGCGAAGACCACCGCCGCGCGCGGCGGCGTTTGGTCCAGGGGTTCGGGGCGTCCGGGCGGGTACACCGGCTCGTCAAGCAGTGCCTCGAGCGCGCCAGCCGGCCCGTCGAGCGTCAGCCGCACCCGAGCGGCTCCGCGTCAATGGGTCGCGACGCGGCCGGCTGACCGCCGTCGCGCTCCTCGGCCGCCGGCACGCCAAGGAACCCATCGACGATGGCCGCAAACTCCCGGGGTTTGGCAATCAGGCCGACGTGACCCGTGCCCGCCAGGGTCGAGTGGCGGGCGCCCGGGACGAGGGTCAGGTATTCCAGCGAACTCGAGACGGCGACGACGCGGTCCAGCCGCGGCTCGCCAGTGATGATCAGCGTCGGCGCCGTGATCTGATGGCAGTCCGTCTCGATGTCCGTCTGCATCCACTCGAATACCCAGGCGGCCATCCGCCGCGGCGACACTGGCCAGCGCAAGACCCGGATCAGGTACGTCGCGGCAAAGCCGAGGCGACCGCTCCAGGAGGGGAAGCTGGCGACGATTTCCGGCGTGATCCGACAGATCGATCGAAAGGCGAAGAGAGGGAGGGTGGCGCGCGGCCGTCGGGCGTATCCCTCGGACTGTGGGTCCAGACGCCAGCCGGGCGCCGGCGGCGAGACGAGGATGAGGGCCGCCACGCGATCGGGCCGCCTGGCCGCGTAGCGGGCCGCGGCGAGGGCGCCGAAGGAGACACCCACCAAGGCTGCGCGGGTCTCGCCGGTCCGGTCAATCAGCGCATCGATGGACGCCATCCAGTCGGCGAAGGCGGACCGGCCGGCGCTGTCGTTGAGCGAGAAGCTGAGCACCCGGTGGCGGCTGGCCAGGGCGTCGATGGTGGGGACCATCCACTCCCAGCGGCCCTGGATACCGGGAATCAGCACAAGCGGGGATCCGGCGCCTCGTTCCATGACCTTCCGGCCGTCACCTGAAAAATTATGGCCTGAATCCGGGGTGCAACGACGATCCTTCGGCGTCGTATTCCGAGGCAAGGACCATTGTCGGCCGGCCACCGGGCCGGGGGAGCGTCTCGGACGAGGACGAGATGGATGTCAACGCCACGATCGAACCCATCGAGCAACAGGGGCTCATTACGCGCCTGAACCGCATTGAGGGGCAGATCCGAGGCATCCGCCGCATGGTGGAAGAGCCCCGCCTCTGTCTCGAGATTCTCCAGCAACTTGCCGCGGCCGAGGCGGCCCTCCACCGCATCAGCCTCGCCATGTTCAAGTATCACGTGGACACCTGCGTCAGCGACGGCTTCTCGCGCGGCGAGACCGAGCGGCGCAAGCAACTGGGCGAGCTCGTCGACATCTTCGATCGCTTCGCCAAGTAAGCTGACGCAAGACCGCTCAGCTGTGAGCTTTGAGCACTGAGCTCGGGCCTCAGAGCTCGCAGCTCAGAGCTGATACAGCATCAGATACACCACCACCCCCGTCAGCGACACGAACAGCCAGATCGGCAGCGTGATGCGCGCGATACGGCGGTGCGCGGCGTCGCGGCGCGCGAGGCCCCGCCGCAGGGTGACGATGGCGAGCGGCAGGATGGCCGCCGCGAGCAGGATGTGCGGTATCAGGATGGCGAAGTAGATCACGCGCAGGAGGCCCGTGCCGGGAAACGGTTTCGATCCCACCTGGGCGTGGTAGGTGAGGTACGACGCGAGGAACACCGCCGACGTGCAGAAGGCCGCGATCATCGTGCGCCGGTGCGCGTCGATGCGGCGGGCCTTGATGAGGCGCCAGCCGACGACCAGCAGCACCGCCGCCGTGAGATTGAGCAGCGCGTTCAGCGCGGGGAGATCCGCTACGGACACGGCGGTTACGCCCGTGTGACGCGGCCGGTCATCGCCGTGCGAGCGCCATCAGCGCCCAGAGCAGCGGCAGGTAAAGGATTGAGGCGTAGAAGAGGCGTCTCGCGTTCGCGAGCGATCGATGGCGCGCGAACCCCACCGCGACGCTGAGCTGCAACACCCCCAGCCCGAGCGCGCCAATCGCGTACACCGGTGTCACCAGGCCGAAGAGAAACGGCAGCAGGCTGACCGGCACGAGCATCGCCGCCCAGAGTGCCGCCTGCCGTCCGGTGACGCGCCCGTCGCGATCGAGCACGGACAGCATCGGGAGTCCGGCACGCGCGTAGTCCTCGCGATACAGCCAGGCGATCGACAGGAAGTGCGGCAGTTGCCAGGCGAACATCAGCGCGAACAGCGTCCAGGGCTCCGGCCCGCTGAGCGTGCCGCGCGCGGCCGCCCATCCGATGAGCGGCGGGAGCGCTCCGGGGACGGCGCCGACAATGGTCGAGAGCGACGTCCGCCGTTTGAGCGGCGTGTAGATGAACGCGTAAATCAGGAACGTCGCGAGCGCGAGCAGCG
>CAZFAT010000014.1:0-15182 GCA_964517075.1 uncultured Solibacteraceae bacterium | reverse complement strand
TCCTCGGCCGTGCCGTCCGCCGTGCCGCGCAGGTCCACGATCAGCCCGTTCTTCGCCGGCGCGCCCAGCGACGCGACGGTCTGGGCAATCGCGGCCGCAGCGCCCTGGCCGAAACTGGCGATGCGGACGTACGCCTCGCCGGTCGGGAGTCGCCGGCCCGAGGCGCGGTCGGTCTTCCCGACCTCGCGGACCAGGTCCACCTGGTGCGTGTCGGCGGGGTTGCCGCCGCGGAACAGGAGCAGGACCACGCGCGATCCCGGTGCGCCGCGCAGCAGGCGCGTACCCGTCAGCCCCGAGAGATCGCGCGTGGGTCGGTCGTCAATCGCGCGGATGAAGTCGTTGGTCGTGAGCCCCGCGCGCGCCGCCGGCGACCCGTCCCGGACACCCAGCACGCGGAGGTAGTAGCCCCACCGGGCCACAATGAGCCCGACTTCGCCCGCCGGCGCGCCGCCGGCGGCCTGCAGGGCCCGCACATCCTCGGCCGTCAGAAACGCACTCGAGGGGTCCAGCCCGTCGGCCAGGCCGCGCATCGCGCCGTCCATCACCTTGTCGATGTTGACTTCCTCGACATAGGCGCTTCGGATGAAGCTCAAAACGTCCTGGAATACGCCAAGCTGGGAGACGTGCTGCTGCGGCAGCGTCATAGTGGCGCCCGCCCCGAGTGACCCGCCCACGACCACGAGGGCGACGAGCGGCGCGGACACCAGGAAGACCAGAAGCCGGGATCGGGCGGACATGCACCTATTATCTTATCAACGGTTTGTTACCCTACCGCCATGCGGGTTCTTGGGGTCGATTTCGGCCGGCGACGGATTGGGCTGGCGCTGTCCGATCCGTCCGCCAGTCTGGCGCGTCCCTGGCGGACGATCGACGCCGGGGCGACGCCTCAGGCGTCCGCGTCTCAGGTCGCCGCGATTGTGGCTGACGCCGTCCGCGAGGACGAGCCCTCCGAGGCCATCTCCGCCATCGTTGTCGGCCTCCCGCGCCGGCTGAGCGGGGATGACACGCACGACACCGCCGACGCCCGCCGCTTCGCCGATGCGCTGCGGGCCCTCGCGCGCGTGGACGTCCACCTTCAGGACGAGCGGCTTACCAGCCGGGAGGCGGAGAGCCGGCTGGCGGAGCGGGAACCCGACTGGCGCCGCCGAAAGGCCCGCCTCGACGCCGCGGCCGCCGCGATCATCCTGCAGGACTTCCTGGATGAGCGCACCCGTGGAGAGGCGCCGGGCGCGTTGTGATCAAACGTCTTGCGGTTCTGCTCCTCCTCCTGGCGCTCCTCGCGGCGGCGGGCGGCGCGTGGTGGGTGCGCACGCGGCTGATGACGCCGTACCGCGGGTTCAGCGACACCGAGGTGTTCGTCGACCTGCCCACGGGCACCGGCGTCTCCACGATGGCCTCACGGCTGGCGGCCGCGGGCGTGGTCCCTGATCCCTGGACGTTCCGGATCGCCGCGCGCCTCTCCGGGGAGGAGCGGCGCCTGCAGGCGGGCGAGTACCGCTTCGCCGAACCAGCGACGCCATTCGGCGTGGTGGACCGGCTGGCGCGAGGGGACGTGTTCAGCCGCGCGGTGACGTTCCGCGAGGGGCTGACCATCCGCGAGATGGCGGACATCTTCGAGCGCCATGGCCTGGGCACCGCGGCGGCGTTCGAGCGCGCTGCCTCGACGGGCGATCGGGTCCGGTCGTTCGATCCGGACGCCCGGACGCTCGAGGGATATTTGTTTCCGGATACCTATCCGCTGGCGCGGCGAGTCAATCCCGATGACGTTGTCCGGGTAATGGTGGAGGGATTCCTGCGCGCCTTCGATGCGGGCACACGGGCGAAGGGCGCGGCCAGGAACCTGAGCGTGCGTGAAGCCGTGACGCTCGCCTCACTCATCGAGAAGGAGACGGCGCTGGCCGCCGAGCGGCCGCTCGTCTCGGCGGTGTACCACAACCGGCTGCGCCGCAACATGCCGCTGCAGTGCGATCCGACCGTCATCTATGCGCTGATGCAGGCCGGACGCTGGAGCGGGAACCTCACGCGGGCCAACCTCCAGTTCGACTCCCCGTACAACACCTATCGCTATCCGGGCCTGCCGCCCGGCCCGATTGCCTCGCCCGGCCGGGCCTCGCTCGACGCGGCCGTCGCGCCGGCTGACGTGCCGTACCTCTATTTCGTCAGCCGCAACGACGGCAGCCACGTGTTCGCGACCACGCTCGCCGAGCACAACCGCAACGTCGCGACGTGGCAGGTGCGGTATTTCAGGGAGAGAAATTCGAAATAGCCGCCGGCGTCCTACCCGTTCCCCCATTTGAGCTTCTCGCGCAGCATGTCGAAGTGGCTGCGCGTGGACGTGCGCAGCAGCCGCAGCACGCGCGGCGCACGCCCGATGTGGACGATGTCGTCGGTCTCGAGCGGCAGACCGAACTGGCCGTCGAAGGTGACGACGATGTCCGACAGCGCTTCGATGACGGGGCGCAGCACGATCTCGGCGTCGCCGGGCAGCACGAGTGGCCGCTGTGTCAGCGTGTGCGGCGCGATGGGTGTCAGCAACAGCGCGTCGAGGTCCGGATGCACGATGGGGCCGCCGGCTGACAGGTTGTAGGCGGTCGATCCGGTGGCGGTCGCGACGATCAGCCCATCGGCCTTCACGTGGCAGACGAACTGCGTGTTCACCTCCACGTCCATTTCGATCATCCGCGACAGCGCGCCGCGCGTGACGACGATGTCGTTCAGCGCCAGCCGTTCGCCAATCGCGCGGCCCTGGCGGCGCACCTCGCCGAGGAGCATGAGCCGCGTCTCGATGCGCGTGCGGCCGGCCACGGCGGCGTCGAGAGCCGTGACCATGTCGGCGCGCCCGACCTCGGTGAGAAAGCCCAGCCGGCCGAGGTTGATGCCCATCAGCGGGACGTCGGTGCCAGCGTCGACCACCGCGCGCGCCGCGTCCAGCAGCGTGCCATCGCCGCCAAACGCGATGACGAGGCCGACGTCGGCGGCCAGCGCGTCGCGCGCGACCGTCGGCCAGCGGCCCTCGATGCCAGCGGCGCGCGCGCTTTCGATCTCGATGACGGGCGAGCACTGGTGCGCGTCCAGCCAGACGGCGGCTTCGGCCAGGGCCGCGCCCGCCGCGGCGAGCGACGGCCGCGCGATCAGGCCCGCACGGGTCAGCGGCACCGGTGGGGTCATTGTGCGGCGGCGAGCAGCATGAGGAACTCGCGGTTGCCCTGCGCGCCGGTCACCGGCGAGGGTTCCACTGCAAGGTCTGACAATCCTACTCGATGGGCGGCGGTGGCGACGTCCCGGATCGTGCGCGCGTGCACCTCCGGATCGCGCACGATGCCGCCGCGGCCGACCTCGCCGCGCCCGGCCTCGAACTGCGGTTTGATGAGCGCGATCACGCGGCCCCGGTCCGCGAGCAGGGGAGGCACGACCGGCAGGATGTGCGCCAGGGAGATGAACGAGACGTCGATGGTGATGACATCGAAGCGGCGATGGTCGGCGGGGAGCAGGTCCGGTGTCAGGTACCGCGCGTTGACGTTGTCGAGACACCGCACGCGCGGGTCCGTCCGCAGCCGCCAGTCGAGTTGCCCCTGCCCGACGTCCACGGCCACCACGTGCGCCGCGCCGCGCGCGAGGAGTACGTCCGTGAAGCCGCCGGTGGACGCTCCGAGGTCGAGCGCCGCCGCGCCCGTGACGTCGATCCCGAAGACGTCGAGGGCGTGAGCCAGCTTCAGGCCACCGCGGCTGGCCCAGGGATGGTCGGGCTGGCGGAGCGCGATCTCGGCGGCGTCGTCCACGGCTGTGCCCGCCTTGCTCACCGTCGTCCCGCCCACGCGGACGTCGCCGGCCAGGATGAGTGCGCGGGCGCGCTCGCGTGACGGCGCCAGGCCGCGGGCGACGAGCAGCAGATCGAGACGGGTCTTCGGCATCGGCGGGTGGGGTGCCAGAACGCGGTCAGCGGCGCGGGTGAGCCACGACGCGCGCCGGCCTCAGCGCTCCCGCAGGAGACTCCACGCGGCAATCTCCGCCAGTCGCCCCTCGATCCCGAGCTGGCCGATCGCCGCGTGCGCGCGGTCGACGTACTCGGCGGCGCGGCGGCGCGATCCGTCGGCGCCGTACAGCGCCGGAAAGGTCGGCTTGCCCGCCGCGGCGTCCTTGCCAGCGGTCTTGCCGAGCGTTGTGGCCGATCCCTCGACGTCAAGGACGTCGTCGATGATCTGGAAGGCGAGCCCGAGATCGCGCGCGTACTCGTCGATCGCCCGAATCGTCTCGGCGTCCGCGCCGGTCAGGATCGCGCCCATCGTCGCGGCCGCGCGAATCAACGCGCCGGTCTTGCGCGCGTGCATGTCTTCGAGCGCCGCGGCATCGAGTGTCGCCACGGTGTCCGACCGGACGCGTCCCACGGAGGCGAGATCGAGGGCCTGCCCGCCCACCATGCCGGCCGCGCCCGCGGCCGTGGCCAGGACGGTCAGCGCCTGGAGACGGCGCGCCGCCGGTGCCTCGGCGCTGCCCGCCGGCGTCGCCGGGGAGGGCGAACCGGCGAGGACCCCGAACGCTTCGGTGAGTAAGCCGTCGCCTGCCAGAATCGCCAGGCCATCGCCGTAGACGACGTGGGTCGTCGGCCGGCCGCGCCGCAGCGCGTCGTTGTCCATGGCGGGCAGGTCGTCGTGGACGAGCGAATAGCAGTGGACCATTTCGACGGCGCAGGCGCCCGGCAGAGCGCAGGCGCGCGCGGAGGCCGGGCGCAGGCCGGTGCGCGGCGCGAGGCTCTCGGCGACCGCGAGCGTCAGGCAGGGGCGCAGGCGCTTGCCCGGGCCGGACAGGGCATACCGGATGGGATCCGCAATGATGGCGGGCGCCTGGCTGGCAGCCAGGACCCGCGCGAGGCCGTCGTCGATCTCCCGCCGCAGATCCCCGAGGTCGGGCTCGCGGTCGGGCGCCACGCGCATCACCGGTCGCCGTCCGCCGGGTCGATCAGGTGCGAGGCGTTCTGCAGGTCGCCCCGCTCGGTGAGCTGCTCGATTCGCCGCTCGGCCGACGTCAGTTGATCGTGGCAGTAGCGCGAGAGCGCCACGCCGCGCTCGAAGAGCGCGAGGGATCGATCGAGCGGCAGGTCTCCCTCCTCCAGCTGCTTGACGATCTTCTCGAGTTCGGCGATGGCCGATTCGAAGTCCTTGATGGCGTCACTCATGAAACCCCCGATGGAGGGGCCGACCTCGTTCCGCCGTCCACCCGGCAGTCCAGCTCTCCCTCGGCGAGCGTCACGTGGACTCGATCGCCTGGGCGCACCGTGTCGGCCGCGCGGATGATGCGGGTGTGCGGCTCGTCCCAGCACACCGCGTAGCCCCTCGCGAGCACGGCGAGCGGGCTGAGGGCGTCGAGCTGCGCGCCGAGGGCGGCGGTCCGGCTGACCGCGGTCATCCGGCGCGCGGCCATGATCGCACGAAGTCGATGGTCGGCCGCCGTCAGCCGGGCGCGAAGGTCGGCGGCCACGCGCCGGACGCTGCGGCGCTCGAGGCGGCGGTCGGCGAGCTCGAGCCGCTGCGCCGCGCGCGTCATGAGCCGCTGCAGCGCGTGCCCGGCCCGCAGCCGGAGGTGATCCTGATCGCGGCCGCGGAGCGCCACGCGGGTGGGCCAGCGATCGAGCGTGGCGCCCAGCCGCTCGAGCCGCTGGCGACGGCGGGCTTCCGCCAGCCGCATCATCGCGGCGAGCCGCCGCTCCGCGCGGTCGATGCGTGCACAGAAGTTGTCGAGCCGATCGACGACGATCTCGGCGGCGTTCGACGGGGTCGCCGCGCGAACGTCGGCGACGAAATCCGCGATCGTGAAGTCCGTTTCGTGGCCGACCGCAGAAATGACGGGCACCGGGCACCGCGCGATGGCCCGTGCCAGCCCTTCGTCGTTGAACGCCCACAGATCCTCGGCCGACCCGCCGCCGCGCCCGACGATGATGACGTCCAGCTCCGGCACGCACACGATGGCCTCGAGCGCGCGCACGAGATCGTCGGCCGCGCCGGTGCCCTGCACGCGCGCCGTCCGCACGACCACCCGGACACTCGGATGACGACTCGTCAGGATGCGCAGCACGTCGCGGACGGCCGCGCCGTCGAGCGAGGTGACGACGCCGATGCGGCGGGGCAGAACCGGCAGCGGTCGCTTGCGGGAGGCCTCGAACAACCCGTCCGCGCGCAAGCGCTGTTTGAGCGCCTCGAACGCGGCATGCCGCGCGCCCTGTCCGTCGGGCGTCAACGTGTCGCAGACGAGCTGGTACTCGCCCTTCACGTCGTACACCGCGAGGCGGCCGCGCGCGACGACCCGCAGGCCGTCGGCCGGCCGGAACTTGAGAGTGCGGGCCTCCGTGCGGAACATCACCGCGCGCAACTGGCAGCGCTCGTCCTTCAGCGTGAAGTAGAAATGTCCGGAGCTCCACGGCCGGCAGTTGGAGATCTCGCCGGCGACGGTGACCGCACGAAAGCGATCCTCGAGCAACGTACGGACCGCCGCGGTGAGTTCGGTGACCGACAGCGGACGCGGCGCGGGCGCCGGGTCGTCGTCGAACGGCAGGGCCATCCGGTCGGTCACCTCAGCGGGCCACGGCGGGCGCGACCGCCAGCGCCTCGATCTCGCGGGCGGAGAGGCTCAGCTGCTCGATGCCGCCGGCACGGCCCGTTGCCTCGTCGGCGGTCACAATCACCCCATTCAGCCGGGGATTCTCGGTGGCCGTCTCGAACCGCTGGGGCAGGCCGGTCAGGAATCGCTGGAGCACCGCGGAGCGCTCCACGCCAATCACCGAGTCGTGCGGACCGGTCATGCCGACATCGGTGATGTAGGCCGTGCCCAGGGGCAGGACGCGCGCGTCCGCCGTCGCGACGTGCGTGTGCGTTCCGACCACCGCCGTCGCGCGGCCGTCGAGATGCCATCCCATCGCGACCTTCTCGGACGTCGCCTCGGCGTGGAAGTCCACGAAAATGATCCGGGCGTCGCGGCGCGCCACGCCAATCTCATCGGCCACGACACGGAACGGATCGTCGAGCGCCGTCATGAACACGCGCCCCATGACGTTGATCACCGCGATCGACACGCCGTTCTGCGCTTCGACCACCACCCGACCACGACCGGGCGTGCCGGCGGGAAAGTTCGCCGGGCGCAGCAGCCGCGGGTGATCGGCCATGTAGGGCACGATCTCCTTCTTGTCCCAGCTGTGATTGCCGCCGGAGATCACGTGGACACCCCAGGAGAACAGCTCCTCGGCCAGGTCGGGCGTGATGCCGAAGCCGGCCGCCGCGTTCTCCCCGTTGGCGATCACGAGATCGATGCGATGGTGTGCGACGAGTCCGGCCAGCCCGCGACGCACGAGCTCGCGGCCGGGCTTGCCGACGATGTCGCCGATGAACAGGAGCCGCGTCATGGCGACTCGACCGGAATCATGAGCACGCGCCCGCGCCGCTCGGGCACGAGCGGCAGCACGACGCGCAACTCGCCAGCCCGGAGCGTGGCCCGCGCGCGGGTCGCATCGAAGGCGCCGCCGAGGCGCACGGCGCGGGCGAAGCGGCCGTAGCTGCGCTCGGCGAGATGGTAGCGGCTGGCCGCGTCCAGGGCGCCGCCCGGCTTGGCGCCCGCGATCAGCATGGTGTTGCGGCGGACGGCCACGCGCAGCGAACTGGCGGGCACGCCCGCGACATCCATGCGTACTTCAATGGTCGTGGCCGTTTCCAACACGTCGAGGGCGGGCCGGCACTGCGGCGTGATCGCTGCGGCTCCGGGCATCTCGCGGTCGATTTCATCGAGCAACTGGCGGGCATCGTCCGTCAGGTCATCGCCGCCGTGAGGAAAGTGTTCGGGCATCACTTAATGATACAGGCCGGTTTCTGGCGTCAGGACGCCTGGCCGGCTCAGTTGCGCCAGATAAATATGAGTGTAATATTATCAAAAAATATAATTGACTAACACTAATCAAGGCGGTACTATTCACTTCATCGTCCGGTCGCCCGCATGGGCGGACGGCAGCCAATTCTTGGAGGAGAGAGCCATGACACTGACCCGTTGGAGCCCGGTTTCCGGTTTGGCCAGCCCGGAGATCAACCGGCTCAATCGCATGTTCGAGGCCGCGTTCGCCACCGATCCCTTCACGGCGACGTCGTGGGTACCCCCCGTCGACATCGTGGAAACCGCGAACAAGGACGTTCTGGTCAAGCTGGATCTGCCCGAGGTCAAGCGCGATGACATCAAGGTGACGTTCGAGAACGACGTGCTGACGATTGAGGGCGAGCGGACGTACCTGGAGCCCGCCGACGGCGAGCGGCATCACCGTGTCGAGCGGCGCTACGGGGCGTTCCGCCGGTCCTTCACGCTGCCTGCGGCCGTTGATGCGAGCCGCGTCGAGGCGAACTACCAGGACGGCGTGCTGACCGTGAAGCTGCCGCGACGCGAGGAAGCGCGGCCGCGTCAGATTCAGATCAACGGCTAGTCACGGCGGCCACACTTACAGACGGCCGGGGAGGCGCACCGTCCCCGGCCGTTTCGCTTGTACGGCCGGCCGACCCGACCGCCTCCGCCAAGGCTACGGCGAGTCCGCCGAAGCTTCGCGAAGGCGGAAGGGTCGGCCGCTCATGGCAGACGGGCGATAGAGGCTTTCTGGCGCTCAGGTCGGCCCGAGCGGTGGATCGGGCGGGCGCATTCGCGACCACGGCGTCGCCCGTTCGAAGGCGTCCGCCAGGCGCAGCAGGGTGGTCTCGTCCCACGCCCGGCCCGTCAACTGCAAGCCCACCGGCAGCCGCTCCGTCGTGAATCCGCACGGCACGCTGATGGCCGGCAATCCCGCTAGCGGCGCGCTGACCGTGAACACGTCGCCGAGGTACACCTGCAGCGGATTGTCCGTCCGCTCCCCAATCCGGCAAGCCGGGGTAGGCGAGGTCGGGAGCGCCACGGCATCCACCCTCTCGAACGCGCGTTCGAAGTCCTGTCGGATGAGGGTGCGAACCTGCTGGGCCTTCCGGTAGTAGGCGTCGTAGTAGCCTGCGCTCAGCACGTAGGTGCCGAGCATGATCCGCCGTTTGACCTCGGGGCCGAAGCCGGCGCTGCGCGTCCGGTCGTACATCTCGCCGACGGTCCGCGCGCCGGCCGCGCGCAGGCCGTAGCGCACGCCGTCGTAGCGCGCGAGGTTCGAACTGGCCTCGGCCGTCGCCACCAGGTAGTAGACCGGGATCGCGAAGCGGCTGAACGGCAGATCCACGTCGACGAGATCGACGCCCAGCGCCTCGAGCGTGCGCAGGCTTTCGTCGAAGGCCGCGCTCACCTCGGGGTCCACGCCCTCGGCCAGGAGCGTGCGCGGCACCCCCACCCGCAGGCCGCGAGCGTCGCCGGACAGCGCGGCGGTATAGGCCGGCACGTCGCGGTCCGCGGACGTCGCGTCGCGAGGATCGTGTCCGCCGATGGTCTCGAGCACGAGGGCGACGTCGGCGACGGTCCGCGCGAAGGGGCCGATCTGATCGAGCGATGACGCGAACGCGATGAGGCCGTAACGCGAGACGCGACCGTAGGTGGGCTTCATGCCCACGACGCCGCAGAGCGCGGCCGGCTGCCGGATGGATCCGCCGGTGTCGGATCCGAGCGCGATGGGCGCCATGCCCGCGGCCACGGCCACCGCGGACCCGCCGCTCGATCCGCCCGGGATGCGATCGGGATCCCACGGATTGCGTGACGGTCCGAAGGCCGAGTTCTCGGTGGACGATCCCATCGAGAACTCATCGCAGACGGTCTTGCCCAGGATGACGGCGCCGGCCCGCTCGAGCCGCTCGACGGCCGTCGCGGTGAAGGGGGGCACGTAGTGTTCGAGCACGCGCGATCCCGCCGTGGTCGTCAGGTCCCGGACGTTGAGGTTGTCCTTGAGCGCGATGGGGACGCCGTGCAGTGGTCCGACGGACGCGCCCGTCGAGTCGAGGTCGCGGGCGCGCGCCAGTGCGCGGTCGGCGTCCACGGTGAGGAAGGCATGGAGGGCGCCGTCCACCGCCGCGATGCGTTCGAGGGCCGCCAAGCATGCGGCCTCGGCCGAGAGCGCGCCGCGTGCGATCGCGTCGCGCAGCGCGAGGGCGCTCGAGAACACGTCCGCCATGCCGTCAGATCACCTTGGGCACCCTGAAGACGCCCGCGGCCGGCAGCGCCCCCGGCGCCTTCCGCAGCACGTCGTCGCGAGTGAGCGATGGCGCCGGCGTGTCGAGCCGCCACGCCGGACCCCGCGAGAGCACGTGCGAGGTGGCGGGCACGTTGGTCGTATCCACCTGTTGAATCTCGTCCGCGTAGGCGAGGATGTCGGCCAGTTGGCGGGTGAACATCTCGACCTCGGTGGGGGAGAGCTCGAGCCGCGCGAGCCCGGCGATCCGCTTCACATCTTCGTCGGTGAGCCGCGTCGACATCGGCTCGGATGCTAGCATGGTCCAAGCGGGTTCCCCGGCCTGCAGCAGCGACCATGGACGTCTTCCTCGTGCCCACTGGCGCCGCTCGCCACGAGCTCTACTGCGAAATGCCGCTCGCGCCGCCCCCGGCGGAGGGATCGCCCGGCACGCCGTGGGGACGGCTGAGCGACTGGTTCCGCCGCACGCTGGCGGAAGCGGAAGCGGAGCGCCAGCGCGACGGGTCGTCGAATCCGCCGCCCGACCGCGGCAGATTCAGCCGCTTCATTCGCCGCCACATCGCCGAAGCGGTTGCCGAGCAGCGGTTGCTCTGGCACTTGCGACAGGAAACGGGCGGGCGCCTGATCTATCCCGACGACCTGCCTGCCGCGCGCGCACTCGAGTTCGCAAAGACGCAGCTCGCCGCTGATTTCGCGAAGCATCGCCGCTGGTGCGTGATTGACGGGTTGATTGCGGCGATCACCGGGCCCGCGTTGTTCTTCGTACCGGGTCCCAACCTGGTGTCGTGGTATTTTGCGTTCCGCGCCGTGGGCCACTACTTCTCGATGCGAGGCGCCGACCGCGGCCGCAGCCTGCCCTGGGAGATGCAGCCCACCCCGCACCTCACGTCGCTCCGCAGCCTGTTCTCGCTCGACGCCTCCGCGCGCGGGTCGCGCCTCGACGAGATTGCGCGCGCCCTCGGCCTCGACCGGCTGACCGTGTTCGTCGAGCGCGTCGCGCCCGGTCCCTCATAAACGGCGGGTGTATACTCGCGCCGCCGTGACTCTCGCCGACCTCGCCGACCGGCTCGGCTGCCGTCTCGAGGGAGACGGCACGATCGAGATCATCCGGGTGGCGGGGATCGAGGACGCGGGTCCCGGCGATCTGACCTTTCTCGCCAACACCCGGTACGCGGCCAAGCTTCCGGGCACGCGTGCGTCCGCCGTCATCGCCGACGACACGGTGACCGGTGCGCCGTGCGCTGTTCTGCGGACGCGCCAGCCGTACCTCGCATTTGCCGACGCCGTTGCGCTGCTCTCGCCCGTGGTGCGCCCGCCGGCGGGCGTCAGTCCGCTGGCCGCGGTCGATCCGAGCGCACGGCTCGGATCCGACGTCAGCATCGGCGCCTTCGTGGCCGTCGGACCCGACGCCGTGGTCGGCGATCGCACGGTGCTGCATCCGCACGTCATCGTCGGCGGTCGCGCCACGGTAGGTGCCGACTGCACGCTGCACGCGCACGTGTCGGTGCGCGACGGTGTGACCATCGGTAACCGGGTGGTCATTCAGGACGGCGCGGTCATCGGCAGCGACGGGTTCGGCTTCGCGCGGCGGGAGGATGGCACCCACCAGAAGATTCCGCAGGTCGGCCGGGTCGTCATCGAGGACGACGTGGAGATCGGGGCGCACTCGGCGGTGGATCGTCCCGCCGTTGGCGAGACGCGGATTGGCGCGGGGACGAAGATCGACAACCTCGTGCAGATTGCGCACGGGGTCCGCGTGGGGCGCAACGTGCTGCTGGCGGCGCAAGTCGGCGTGGCGGGGAGCACCGTGCTGGCCGATGACGTCATCATGGCCGGCCAGTCCGGCGCGACGGCCCACGTGCGCCTCGGCCGCGGCGCGGTCGTCGGCGCGAAGTCGGCGGTCACCAAGGACGTCCCGGACGGCCAGCACGTGGCGGGCATTCCGGCCGGGGACTGGGCCGACTGGCGTGAAGCGGTGGTCTTGGTGCGGCGGCTCCCGGAGTTGCGTCGGGCCGTGGCCGATCTCGAGGTCCGCCTGGCCGCCCTCGAACGACGGTTGATGGCATAATCCAGAGCATGGTTCACCGGTTTCGCCTGCGGGCGCTGGCCCTTCTCGTCACCGCGCTCGCGGTCACCAGCGCGTCGGCGTCCGATACCGACGTCCGCCCTCCCAAGTTCGACTACACGATGACGACACTGGCCAACGGCCTGAACGTCATCCTGCTCGAGGACCACTCGACACCGGTGGCGCACGTGGCCATCTGGTATCACGTCGGGTCGAAGGACGAACGGCCCGGTCGCACGGGGTTCGCGCACCTGTTCGAGCATCTGATGTTCAAGGGCTCGCGCAATGTCCGCCCTGAACAGCACCCCTCGCTCATCACGAGCATTGGCGGCGAGGCGAACGCGGAAACCGACGAGGACTCCACGATCTACTGGCAGACGGTGCCGGCCCAGCACCTGCCGCTGGCCCTCTGGCTCGAAGCCGACCGGATGGCGTCGCTCGACGTGAGCGAGGACAAGTTCCGCATGGAACGCGAGGTGGTCAAGGAAGAGCGGCGGATGCGGTTCGAGAACCAGCCGTTCGGCCGGTTGCCGGAGATCATCTTCGACAAGGCGTTCGAGGTGCATCCCTACAAGCACCAGACCATTGGCAGCCTCGCGGATCTCGAGGCCGCGTCCATCGAGGACGTCCGCGCGTTCCACCGCACCTACTACGTGCCGAACAATGCCACGGCCGTGCTGGTGGGCGACTTCGAGACGAAGCAGGCGCTGGCGCTGGTCGAGCGCTACCTGGGCCGCGTGCCGCGCGGCCAGCCCGTGCCGCGCGACATTCCGCAGGAGCCGAAGCACGCCGCCGAGGCGCGCTATACCGTCACGGAGTCCTGGCCGCTGCCGGCCGTCGTGCTGTCCTATCACATCACCCACGACGGCCATCCCGACGCCTATCCGCTGCACATCCTGGCCAAGATCCTGTCCGACGGCGACAGTTCGCGGCTCTATCGATCGCTGGTCTACGAAAAACAGATGGCGCTCGCGGCCTTTGGCGACGCTAAGCTGATTGAGCACCCGAACCTGTTCTATGCCGTGGCGATCGTGCAGCCGGGCCACCAGCCCGAGACCGTGCTGCGTCAGCTGCAGGCCGAAGTCGATCGCGTGAAGACCGAGGGCGTCACCGCCGACGAACTGACGCGGGCCAAGCGGCAGTTCGCCCGCGACTACATCCTCGGGCGCGAGACGGTCCGGCAGAAGGCGCTGCACCTCGGCCACGCCGTCGTGATTCACAACGACATCAAGACGGCCGATGGCGAGTTCGATCTGTTTCAGAACGTCACCCTCGCCGACGTGCAGCGCGTGGCGCGCACCTACTTCACGCCGGAATCGCGGATGCTGCTGACGGTGCTGCCGGGTGCGGGCGCCGGTCCGGGCCCCGGCCGCCTGCCGTGAAGATCGCCCGCCGCGCCGCCGTCATCCTCACGCTGGCCATCGGGGTCCTCGCCGGGATGGTGTGGGCCGCCCAGGAGTGGCCGCGCGAGCTCCCGCCTCAGGCGCTGCCGGCCCGCCCCGTCGACTTCCCGCCCTATCAGGTCCGGACGCTCTCGAACGGCCTGCGCGTCCTCGTGGTGCTGCACCACGAGCAGCCGTCGGTCAGTTTCCGCCTGCTCATTGGCGCCGGCGCCGTCCAGGAGCCCGGGGACCGTCCCGGCGTGGCGAGCTTCGTCGCGGCCCTCCTCGACCAGGGGACCACGACCCGTTCGGCCGGCGAGATTGCGACGCTCATCGACTCGGCCGGAGCCATTCTGGGCGTCGGATCCGGCAACGAGCTGACGTTCGTCAACGGCGCCGTGATCAAGGACCGCACCGACCAGGCCCTGGGCGTCGTGGCCGATCTCGTCCAGCGGCCCGCGTTCGCGCCCGAGGAGATCGACCTGCATCGGCGGCAGACACTGTCGTCGCTCCAGGTCGGGTACGACGATCCCGACTACATCGCCGGCGTCGTGTTCGACCGGCTCGTCTTTGGCGCGCATCCGTACGGCCGGCCCAACGACGGGACGCCGGAATCGATCGCGCGCGTGACCCGCGAAGATCTCATCGCCTTTCATCGCGCCTGGTTCGCCCCCAACAACGCCCTGCTCGCGATCGTGGGCGACCTGACCGCGGACGAGGCGTTCGCGGCGGCCGAGCGCGCCTTTGGGACCTGGGCGCGCCGGGAAACACCGTCCATCAAGGTCGCGAATCCGCCGCCGCCGGCGCGGCGGGTGATCGTGATCGATCGGCCGGGATCGGCACAGACCGAAATCCGCGCCGGGCAGCTCGCCATTCCGCGAACGCATCCTGAGTATCTGCCGTTCGATCTGGCGATTCGCATCCTCGGTGGAGAGGGCGCCAATCGGCTCTTCGGTGTGCTGCGATCGGAGCGCGGCCTGACCTACGGGGCCGGCGCCGAGCTGCACACCTTCAAGAGCGCCGGCGCGGTCGTCGCCGAGACTGACACGCGATCGGCCACCACCGGCGAGTCGCTGCGGCTGATGCTGGAGGAGTTCGTCCGGCTTCAGAGCCAGCCGGTCCATGCCATCGAACTCGAGGGGGCGCAGAATTTCATCGCGGGCAACTTCCCGCTGTCGATCGAGACGCCGGGCGCCATCGCCGAGCAGGTGCTGTCACGCCTGTTCTACGGGCAGGACCTGTCGGACATCGAGACCTACCTTGGCCGCGTGGCCGCGGTGACGCCGGCGGACATCCAGCGCGTCGCCCGGCAGTTGCTCTCCCCGCAACAGCTTTCGATCGTGCTCGTCGGCGATGCCTCGGCCTTTGCGGATCAGCTTAAGGCGGCCGGCATCACCGAGTTCGAACGCATTCCGCTGTCCCAGCTCGACGTGAACTCGCCGACCCTCCGGCGCGGTGCCGCTCCGGTGGGGCGCGCCGCCGGTGGCGCGTCCGCCCCCCGGCAGATTCCGAACGCTCGCCCCGGTTCGTGACCTCCGCTGCGAAGGACGGTCCGGCTCGCGCCGCGCGGCGCGTCATGCTGTCCTGCGGTGAGGCGTCCGGCGATCTGTACGCCGGCGCGCTC
>CAZFAT010000013.1:0-6342 GCA_964517075.1 uncultured Solibacteraceae bacterium | reverse complement strand
ATGCCGGCCGGCGGGGTGAGGGCGATCCGGTCGCCCTCGGCGAGGCCCTTGATGGCGACCTGTTCACGCCCGCGGCGGATGATGTCGATGGGCACCTCCACGAAGTCCCCGCGCTCCTGCCGGTACGCCACGGCCCGGCCGCCGGCCGTGAACACGGCCGCGGCCGGGACGAGGATCATGTTCGGCAGCCGCCCCACGGCGATGCGGGCCACGGCGCTCATGCCGGGCCGGATCCGATCGTCGTGGTCCTGGAGCGTCACTCTGACATCGAAATTCTTGGTGGGCGGCCAGGAGGAGTAGTCCGGCCGGGCCAGCAGCGAGATCTCCGAGACGGTCGCCTGATACTCACGGTCGGGAATGGCGTCGAGCCGGACTGTCGCGGTCTGACCAATCTTCAACTGGCCGCGGTCGCCTTCCTCGATCCGGCCGGACAAGTGAACTTGGGACAAGTCCGGCAACTCCAGAATCTGCGCGCCGGCATAGGCGCGGTCGCCTGGCCTGAAGTCCTGGGCCCCTCCACCGGCAATCGAAGAGGCGCGGCGGTTGGGCATCACGCTGACCGTGCCGTCGGCCGGCGCGGTGAGTTCCAGTACCTTGATGGCGCGTTCGCTGTACGCCAGGTCGGCCTGGATCTTCTCGACCTTGCGCTGTCGCGTCCGGACGTCGGCGGCGGCGGTTTCGCGCGCGGCCTGCTGCTTGACGCGGGCCTCGGTCAGGCGCTGTTCGGCATCCGCTACCGAGAGACGCGTGCGCTCGACCTCGTTCTGCGACAGCACGGCGGGGTCGCCGATGTCGAGTTTGGCGCGCCGGACGTCGTTCTCGGCCCGGTAGACAGCGGCCGCGTCGGCCTGCTCCTGGATCTTCGCGCGCTCGGCGGCTTCGGCCATCTCCGCGCGCGCCTGCCGCAGCTCCGACTGCTTTTCCTGCACCGTCCGTCGCAGGGTCACGGCGTCGAACTTCGCCACCGTGTCCCCCTTCTTGACGGCCGTACCCGTGGCGGTGAGCTCCAGGATCAGCAGTTCGCCGGCCTGGTAGGGAGCAGCCAGAAAAATCGATCGCACCGGCCTGATCTCGCCCCGCGTCTCCAGGACTTCGACGAAGTCGCCCCGCGTGACCACCGCGGTCGGCTCGGCCGGCTCGGCGCTGCGCATCCGGGAGCGCACGCCCAGGATGACGGCAACCCCCACGAGAAGGACCACGGCGGCCCGAGCACCGAAAGAAGCAGGCCAGAGGCGCACGCTAGGGCGCCTCCGGCGCCGGCATCGGAGGCGTCGCTGCCGGAACGATTTCGACCGACGCGGAGAGATCCGGCATGAGCTGCGGCGCCGTCCCCTTGATCGAGACCACGGCGGTGAACGTTCGAACTTTCGGCGTGCGCGTGCTCGCGAGACCCAGCGGCGCCACGGATTCGACCTGGCCGTCGAAGATCAGTTCGGGGTAGGCGTCGAGCCGCACCTTGGCCGGCTGGCCGGCCGTGACGAGTCCCACGTCGGGCTGCGGCACCCGCGCGCGGACCTGCATCGCCGACGGATCCACGATGTCGACAATGCCCGCCCCGGCCCGCACCTCCTGGCCTTCCTGCACCTCAACGAATCCGGTGCTCTGGTAGATCTGCTTGAGGACGACCAGGCCGGGAAACGGCGCGTGGACTCGCATCAGCGTGGCGTTTCCTTCCGCGTACTCGAGCGCCCGAGCGGCGCGCGCCCGCTGGATCTCGAGGATGCGGAGGTCGGCCGCGGCCGCCTGGCGCTTGAGCGCCGCTGTCTCCTTCAACTGCGCCAACCGGGCGCGGGCCTGCTCGAGTGCCAGCGTGTTCTTTTCGGCTTCGACCCGCGCCACCAGATCGTTCTGCTTCACGTCGAGCGCGGCGCGCTCGACGTTGCGCCCCGCCTCGGTGAGCGCCGTCTCGTCGGCCGCCCGCGCGACGTCCTGCTCCGCGTGCTTCGTCGCGATTTGTCCGTCGAGGTCCACCAGTTCGGCCTGCCGATCGAAGGCGGCGCGGAGCTGTTCCTGCGGATCGAACTCGACAATGAGATCGCCCGCCTGCACGTGACTGCCGGGCTTGGCGAGCGCGGTGATCACGAGGATGAAACTGGTCTGGCCAGCGAGGCGCGGTACCTGGATGGTCGTGGCGCGACTCGCCTCGACCGTGCCCGAGAAGCGGATCGGCAGCGGCGCCGCGGCTGGCCCCTGGCTGACCAGCGCCGGCGCCGACGCAGCCTGGGGCTCGCCGCGACATGACACGAGCGACAGTGCCGCCAGTCCCACAATTGCGACAGGGAACGAGTACGAAGCCGTTCGCACGCCCTTAAGAGACGGTCGTGGGCCCGAAAAAGTTGGGCGGGCTGTCATTTTGTGATGGTCTGGATACCTCATCGGCGGCCTGATCGTTTACGCCGGCTGCGCCACGCGCTGCCGAAAGGCCGACAGCAACCGGGCGGTCAACGGGCCCGGCCGTCCGTCGCCGACCGCGCGGTCGTCAATCGCCCGCACCGGGGTGACCTCGCGGGTCGTTCCCGTGATGAACACCTCCGCGGCCCGGGCCAGGTCGGCCGGGGTCAGCCGTGCCTCACGCGCCGGGACGCCGGTTTCGCGCGCCAGGTCCAGCACGAACTCGCGCGTCACGCCTGGCAGCAGCCCGGCCGACAGCGGTGGCGTCAGGACGGCGCCCCCGATCACGAGGAACACGTTCGACTGCGAGCACTCGGCAATCTCGCCCGCCTGGTTCAGCATCAGCGCCTCGTCGGCGCCCTGCCGGTAGGCCTCCTGCATGGCCAGCGCGTTGTTCAGCAGGTTGTTGGACTTGATCACCGGGTTCAACGCGTCCGGATGATTGCGGCGCAGGCTCACGAGCGCCAGGCGAATGCCCTCCGTGAACGTGCGCTCGGCCGGCAGCGCGAGGGGCTTGACGATGATGACGAGGGTCGGCGTGGGGCAGACCGCCGGGTCGTAGGACAGCTCGCCCACGCCGCGCGTCAGGAGAATCCGGATGTACAGCTCCCCGGACGCGGCCTGTGCCGCCATCGTCTCGCGCACCCTCGCGTCCAGTTCGTCGTCGGCGAACGGCACGGGCAGCGCCATCAGCGCGGCCGAGTGACGCAGCCGCGCCACGTGCCGGTCGAACAGGAAGGGCTCCCGGGCATAGGTCCGCAGCGTCTCGTAGATGCCGTCGCCGTACAGGAATCCGTGGTCGAACACCGGCACGACGGCCTGATCGGCCGGCCGAATGGTGCCATTGACGTAGACGACAGCTCCCATGAGTCGCACAAGTCTACTCAAACTTCGCGGAGGGTACCCTCGCACCCTCGTCCGTTTGACACCATCCGTCCTGGAGTTGCCTCCAGCCCTCGTAGCCGGATAGGCTGCCGACACATGCGCGTGCTGACCAGCACCCAGATGCGTGAGGCCGACCGGCGGACGATCGAGGAAGTCGGCCTGCCGTCGGCGGTGCTCATGGAGAACGCCGGCCGGCAGGTGGCGGCGGCCATGGTCTCGGCCTTCGAGGAGCTCGACGCGATGCGCGTCGCGGTCCTGTGCGGCCCCGGCAGCAACGGCGGCGACGGCTTCGTGGTGGCCCGCGTGCTGGCCGCGCGGGGAATCGACGTCAGCGTGTTTCTGGTCGGCCGCGCAGACCAGGTCGCCGGCGACGCCCGGACGAACCTCACCGTCCTGCGCAACCTCGGCCTCGACGTCGTCGAGGTTGGCGATGTCCCCGCGTGGGAGCTGCACGGCACCGACGTCCTCGGCGCCGACGTCGTCGTGGACGCGCTCTACGGCACGGGCCTGCGCGGCCCGCTCGAGGGGCTCGTGCAGACGATCGTGGACGACGTGAATTCATCCACGCGGCCCGTGGTGGCCATCGATCTCCCGAGCGGTCTGTCGGCGGACACGCACGAGGTGATTGGGCCGTCGATTGACGCGACACTGACCGTCACGCTGGGCGCGCCGAAGCTGCCGCTGGTGCTGCCGCCGGGCGAACTCCGCGCCGGCATGCTGGTCGTGGCCGACATCGGCATTCCGGATCCGGTGATCCAGAGCGTGTCAGGCCCCTGGACTGATGTCCTCACGCGCGAGGGCATGCGTGAGCTGATCGAGCCGCGGTCGCCGGAGTCGCACAAGGGAGACTACGGCCGGCTCCTGATCGTTGCTGGATCGCGTGGCAAGACCGGCGCGGCGGCGCTCGCGGCGATGGCGGCGCTGCGGTCGGGCGCCGGGCTGGTGACGGTCGCCGCGCCCGCCTCCTCGATCGCCGCGATTGCCGCGCACGGCGCCGAGTTCATGACACTGCCGCTCGACGAAGCGGCCGATGGGACGGTCGCTCAAGCCGCCGTCGATGACCTGCTGGCGTTCGACGCGGACGTGATCGCCATCGGCCCGGGACTCGGCCGCTCGCCGTCGGTGTCCGCCGTAGTGCAGGCGCTCGTGGAGCGCTCGGGCGTGCCGCTGGTGCTCGATGCCGATGCCCTGTATGCCTTCGCGGGCGAGGCCGATCGGCTAGTCGGACGCGAGGGCCTCGACATCATCGTGACGCCTCACGTCGGCGAGATGGCGCGGCTCGTCGGCCGGACGTCGGAAGACGTGCAGTCGCGCCGCCTCGAGGTCGCACGGGACTTCGCCGCCACACACCGCGTGCACGTCGTCCTGAAGGGCTACCGCACGATCATTGCCTCGCCCGAGGGGCGGACGTCGATCAATCCCACGGGCAACGCCGGCATGGCGACCGCCGGCGCCGGCGACGTGCTCACCGGCGTCATCGCGGCCTGGCTGGGCCAGTTGCTCGACGCCGAGGCGGCCACCAGGCTGGGCGTGTTTCTCCACGGCCTGGCCGGCGATCTCGCGGAGGCGGACGAAGGGGAGGTGGCGCTCATCGCGGGGGACATCCTGGGTCACCTCGGCGATGCGGTGCTCGATCTGACCGCGCGCAAACGACCGTCGGCGTCCGAGTCGTGACCGTGCACGTCACCGCCAGTGAGGCGGAGACCGCCGCCCTCGGCCGCGCGCTCGCCGCCACCCTGCGCCCCGGCATGGTCGTGCGCGTCAGTGGTCTGCTCGGCGCCGGCAAGACCGCGTTCGTCCGCGGCCTCGCCGAGGGCCTCGGCTGCGATCCGTCCGACGTCTCCAGCCCCACCTTCACCATCGTCCAGGAGTACCCCGGGACTACGCGCCTGCAGCACGTGGATCTCTACCGTCTGTCCCCCGCGGAAGTCCGCGACCTCGCGCTCGACGATTTGCTCGACGACGCCGTGATGGCGGTGGAGTGGCCGGACCGCTGGCAGGACGCTCCGGAGGACGCGATCGACGTGACGATCGAGGTGGTGGGAGAGGGGGAGCGGCGGATAGTCGTTGGACCTACCGTGACTCCACCCGATAGTTCGGCGCTTCCTTCGTGATGATGACGTCGTGCACGTGGCCTTCGCGGACACCGGCGAAGGTGACGCGGATGAGGTGGGCGTCGCGCTGGAGGGTGGGGATGTCGCCACAGCCGCAGTAGCCCATGCCGGCGCGGAGGCCGCCGACCAGCTGGTGAATCATGGCGGCCACGCTGCCCTTGTGAGCGACGCGTCCCTCAATGCCCTCGGGCACGAGCTTGTCGGAGCCGTCGCCCGTCCCTTCGAGATCGTACTCGTCCTGGAAGTAGCGATCGCGGCTGCCGCGGCGCATCGCGCCGATCGATCCCATGCCACGGTATTCCTTGAAGCTGCGGCCCTGGAACAGGATGATCTCGCCCGGGCTCTCGTCGGTGCCGGCGAAGAGGCTGCCGATCATGGCGGAGCTGGCGCCGACGGCAAGCGCCTTGGTGACGTCGCCCGAGTAGCGAATGCCGCCGTCGGCGATGATCGGCACGTCGCGATCCGCCGCGGCGCGCGCGCACTCGGCGATGGCGGTGATCATCGGCATGCCGATGCCGGCCACCACGCGCGTGGTGCAGATGGATCCGGCGCCGATGCCGACCTTCACGGCGTCCACGCCGCGGTCGATCAGCGCGCGCGTCGCCTCCGCGGTCGCGACATTGCCGGCGATGACGTCCACCTCCGGATGCAGCTCGCGGATGCGGGCGACCATGTCGAGCACGCCCTGCGAGTGCGCGTGCGCCGTGTCGATGACCAGCGCATCCACGTGGGCGGCCGCGAGCGCCGCCGCGCGCTCGATCGTGTCGCGGCTGACGCCAATCGCCGCCCCGACGCGCAGCCGGCCGAGGCTGTCCTTGCACGCGTTGGGGTACTTGACGAGTTTCTGGATGTCCTTGACGGTGATGAGGCCCTTCAGGCGGTACTCGGCATCCACCACCAGGAGTTTCTCGACCTTGTGGTGGTGGAACATCTCGCGCGCCTGGTCCAGCGT
>CAZFAT010000012.1:0-3455 GCA_964517075.1 uncultured Solibacteraceae bacterium | reverse complement strand
AAACTCGAGTTACACCCCTGGCAGGCCGCCGACGAGATGACGGTCCGCGTCCCCTTCGAGTGGACGCCGAACACGTGGTACCGCATGAAGCTGTCGGTCCAGCCTCAGTCGGGCGGCGCGACGCTCGTCCGCGGCAAGGTCTGGCCGACGGGCCAGCCTGAACCGGCGGCCTGGACGATTGAGAAGACGGACAAGATTGGTCACGCCATGGGGGCGCCCGGCCTCTACGCGGACGGGATTTCGGACCTGCACTTCGACAACCTGCGGGTGTATTGAGGCACAAATGCTGAAGAAGATTGCGTGCGTGTTCGGGCTGCTGGCGCTGGTCCAGACGGCGCCCACCGGAGCGGGCAAGGGCGTGACGGAGTGGGCGATGTGGGGCGGCTCCCCCGATCGCAACATGGTGTCGGACGCCACCGGCCTGCCGACAACCTGGGACACGAAGACCGGCCGAAACGTCAAGTGGGTGGCCGCCCTCGGCTCGCAGAGTTACGGCAATCCGGTCGTCGCTGGCGGCGTCGTCCTCATCGGCACGAACAACGAGGCGCTGCGCGATCCCAAGCAGCCCGGCGACCGCGGGGTCGTGATGGCCTTCCGCGAGGCCACCGGCGAGTTCCTCTGGCAGGCGACGTTCGAGAAGCTGGCCTCCGGCCGCGCCAACGACTGGCCCTTCCAGGGCATCGCGTCGTCGCCACTCGTGGTGGGCGAGACGGCCTACTTCGTCTCGAACCGCGCCACCATCCAGGCCGTCGACCTGCAGGGCTTCCACGACAACCAGAACGACGGTCCACTCACGAGTGAGACCCTCACCGGCAAGACCGACGTGGACGTGCTGTGGACGTTCGACATGATCGAGGAGGTGGGCGCCTTCCCGCACAACCTCGCCAACTCGTCGCCGGTCGCCTTCGAGAACCTCATCTACGTCTCGACGGGCAACGGGCAGGACGAAAGCCACGTCAACGTCCCCTCGCCGCGCGCGCCGGCCATCATCGCGATCGACCGCACGACGGGCAAGCTCGCGTGGGAGGACGGATCGCCGGGCGAGCACGTCCTGCACGGCCAGTGGTCCACGCCGGCTGTGGCCATGGTCGGCGACGTCGTCCAGGTCGTGCACGGCCAGGGCGACGGCTGGGTGCGCGGCTACGAGGCGAAGACCGGCAAGAAGCTCTGGGAGTTCGATACGAACCCGAAGGACGCCGTCTGGCCGAAGACGCGCAACGAGGTCATCGCCACCCCGGTCATCTTCGAGAACGTGGTCTACATCGCGAATGGACAAGACCCGGAGCACGGCGAAGGCACCGGACATCTCTACGCGATCGACGCCACGAAGCGCGGCGACATCACGACGACCGGCCGCCTCTGGCACTACGAGAAGATTCGCCGCTCGATCTCGACGGCCGCCATCAAGGACGGCATCATTTATTACCCGGATTTCAGCGGCTTCCTGCACGCGCTGGACATCAAGACGGGCCAGCCGATCTGGACGCACGACATGTTCGCCGCGATGTGGAGTTCAGCCATGATCGCCGACGGCAAGGTCTACCTGGGCGACGAGGACGGCGACGTGGTCGTCTTCCAGCACGGCCGCGAAAAGAAAGTCCTCGCCGAGAACCTCATGCCCAGCTCGGTCTACTCGACCGTCGTCACGGCCAATGGCGTGATGTATCTGATGACGCGCAACGAACTGTTCGCGATCCAGGAAGGCGCTCAGCTCAAGAAATAGACACGAGGGTCGTACGAGGGTATTGACCATGCGCCGCCTGCTGCTGTTCTTGATCGTTCTTGCCTGCGCCAGTGCAGTGCCGGCTGTCGTGCCAGGTGGAGTTCGCCTGGGCGCGCTCGCACAGCAGGCGCCGGCCTCCCACTGGCCGCAGTTCCGCAACACGCCCGGCCTGACGGGCCTCGCCGCATCACCCTTGCCCGCGTCCCTCCGGCTGCAGTGGACGTACCAGGCCAACGGCGGCGTCGAGTCGTCGGCCGCCATTGTCGGCGGCGTCGCCTACGTCGGTACCCTCGGCGGTCAGCTCGTCGCCCTCGACGCAGCGTCGGGCAAGCCGCGCTGGACCTACGAGGCCACCGGCGCTGACCTGGGCATCGGATCATCCTCCCCCGCCGTCGCCAATGGCGTCGTGTACGTCGGCGACCTCGCCGGCATCCTCCACGCCGTTGACGCCGCTACCGGCAAGCGCCGCTGGACGTACAAGACCGGCGCCGAAATCAAGTCCTCGCCGGTCGTCGTCGACGGTCTGGTGCTGATTGGCTCCTACGACAACAACCTCTACGCCCTGAACGCGGCGACCGGCGCGCTGGCCTGGAAGTTCACGAGCAATGGCTACGTCCACGCCACGCCGGCCATCGTCAACGGCGTCGCGTACTTCGGTGGCTGCGACGAATCGTTCTACGGCATCCGCGTGAAGGACGGCGTCAGGGCGGCCGCGCTCAACCTCGAGGCCTACACGGCCGGCTCGGCCGCCATCGACGCCGGCGTCGCCTACTTCGGCACCTTCAGCAACGACGTCGTCGCCATCGACCTGGCGGGACGCCAGGTCAAGTGGCGCTTCGCGGATCCGGATCGCCAGTTTCCGTTCTATTCGTCGCCGGCCGTGGGCGGAGGCGTGGTGTTCATCGGCGGTCGCGACAAGCTCGTCCACGCGCTGGACGCCGCCACGGGCAAACCGCGCTGGTCCTTCACCACGCGCGCGCGCATCGACTCGTCGCCGGTCCTGGCCGGCAATCGCGTGGTCGTGGGTTCGAGCGACGGCGTCCTCTACGTGCTGGACGCCGCCACGGGCAAGCAGGCCTGGCAATTCGAAGCCGGCGCTGCCATTGTCGCCTCACCCGCCGTCGCTGACGGCAGAATCGTCATTGGGGATACCGACGGGCGGGTGTACGGGATTGGACAGTGACGAAGGTTAAAGGTCAAAGGTTCGAGGTTAAAGGTCACCTCGGACCTCGGACCTTTGACCTGACGCGGTTCTCTTACTCCCCTGCCGGCGGCGCCGTCGCGACGCGATCGTAGACGCGCTTCACGTCCACCTTCTGCATCCGCACCATCACCGCGTCGTACTTCACCGTCACGATGAGCTGGCTGCTGTCCTTGCTCAGCTCGTAGTCCTCGGAGATCTTGAGCGATTCCTTGGTCTCGAGTTCGCGCCGGATCTTGCTGCCGTCCCACCGCGCCTTGAACTGACCGGGACCGCCGGCCGTGGTCAGCGAGACGGCCTTGTTGTCCAGCTTGTGCACGAAGCCCAGCTTTTTGACTGGGTCGAGGACGATGGTGAAGTCCGTGGCCGTCGCGCTGAGGCCCATCATCGGAGGGGCGGTCAGCAGGAAGTTCTTCATGGCGTCGAAGCGGACCTGCTCCTCGCCACTGAGCGAGTTGCCGATCGTCTCGTTCCCGCCGCCCCCACCGGCGAAGCCGCCGCTGCTGCCGCTCTGGAACCCGACCGCGAACG
>CAZFAT010000011.1:0-6895 GCA_964517075.1 uncultured Solibacteraceae bacterium | reverse complement strand
AGGCCGCCGTCGACCCGGAGGCGGCACCGGCCGCACCAGCGGCTGAGGCGGCTGAAGGGATCCACGCCGCGGCCCCTGAACCCGCGGGGGCGCGGTCAGAGACGCCGGCAGGCACGTTCGAGACTGAGGCCCTGGCCGCCGCGTTGCCGGCCGCACCACCGCCCGCCCCGCCGCCAGCACGGCCAGCGGGCCGGCTGGTTCCGCCGACCCGGCGCCTGCGCATCGAGGATCCGGTCACGGGCGAAGCCCCGGCGGCGAGACCGCTGCCCACGCGGCCTGTGATTCGCCCGTCGCAGCCAGCGCCCCCCGCACGGGCGGCGCAGCCGGCGGCTGGCGCGCGAGCGCCCGTCGCGCGACCATCGATGCCCAGCATCCGGCCGCCCCTGGGCGGTCCGCGTCCCCTGCCGTCGCAGCCGCTGCGCCCGTCCGGTCCGATGCCGGGCCGGGCTCCGGGCATGCCACCGCGCCCGCCCCCCCGGCCCATCGGTCCGCGCACCCGGCCGTCCGTGCGGCGTGAGGATCGTCCCTCGACCCCGGTTGTCACCGAAGCGCCGCCACCGATCACGAAGCTGATCACGCTGGCGGAGGGGATGACGGTCAAGGATCTGGCCGACAAGCTGGACATCAAGGTGAAGGACGTCCTCAGGCGGTTGATCGACCGGCGGATGATGCTGACCATCAACTCCACGCTCGACGCCGAGGTGGCGACGACGATCGCGCGTGACTTCGGCGCCGAGGTCCTAATCCGCAGCTTCGAAGAGGAGCTGACGGACGTCGAGACGGAGACGTCCAGGCCGGAAGACCTCGAGCCGCGTGCGCCCGTGGTCACGGTCATGGGCCACGTCGATCACGGCAAGACGACGCTCCTCGACGGCATTCGGGAGGCGAAGGTCGCCGAGGGCGAGGCGGGCGGCATCACGCAGCACATCGGCGCCTACTCGGTGGACGTCAACGGCCGCCGCGTCGTCTTCCTCGACACGCCGGGCCATGAAGCCTTCACGATGATGCGCGCCCGCGGCGCGAAGGTGACCGACGTGGTCGTCCTGGTCGTCGCGGCCGATGACGGGGTCATGCCGCAAACGCGCGAGGCGATCGACCACGCCCGCGCCGCGAACGTGCCGATCATCGTGGCCGTCAACAAGCTCGACAAGGCGGATGCGAATCCCGAACGTGTCAAGCGCGAGCTGTCCGAACTGGGCCTGATGCCGGAATCCTGGGGCGGCACGACCGTCACCGTGGAGGTCTCGGCCCGTCAGCGCAAGAATCTCGACCAGCTCCTCGAGATGATTCTGCTCGTCGCAGATCTGGCCGACCTGAAGGCCAACCCGAAGCGCATGGCCCAGGGCACGGTCCTCGAGGCGAAGCTCGATCGCGGCCGGGGCCCGGTCGCGCACGTGCTCGTCCAGGACGGCACGCTCAGCGAGGGCGACCTCTTCATCGCCGGCACGGTGGACGGCAAAGTGCGCGCGCTGTTCGATCACCTGGGCCGCAAGGTGCGGCGGGTCGGGCCGGCCACGCCGGCCGAGGTGCTGGGTCTCAGCGCCCTGCCGCAACCCGGCGACACCTTCCAGGTGATTGACGACCCCATCAAGGCCCGACAGGTGGTCGCCTACCGGCAGGCCCAGGCCAAGGAGAAAGCGCTCTTCGGCAAGGGCGCCCGTCTCACGCTCGAATCGCTGCAGCAGCAGATGGCGGAGGGCGGCGTCAAGGAGCTGCCCATCATCATCAAGGCCGACGTGCAGGGATCCGCCGAAGTGCTGGCCGATACGCTCGCGAAGCTGAGCGACGACCGGGTCAAGATCCGGACGATTCACACGGGCGTCGGCGCGATCAACGAATCGGACGTGCTGCTCGCGACGGCCTCGAACGCGATCATCATCGGGTTCAACGTCCGGCCCGATCGGAATGCCGCGACCGTGGCGGAGCGCGAGAAGGTGGACATCCGCCAGCACTCGATCATCTATCAGGTCACCGACGAGATGAAGAAGGCCATGGCGGGCCTCCTGGCGCCCACGCTCAAGGAAACCCGCCTGGGCGTCGCGGAAATCCGCCAGACCTTCAAGACGCCGAAGGTCGGGACCGTCGCGGGCTGCTTCGTCACCGAAGGCCGCATCGCCCGCAGCGGCGACGTGCAGGCCCGGCTGCTGCGCGACAACGTCGTGGTCTGGCAGGGCAAGCTGTCGTCGCTCCGCCGGTTCAAGGACGACGTCAGCGAGGTCAAGGCCGGCCTCGAGTGCGGCCTCACGCTCGATCGGTTCAATGACATCAAAGTCGGCGATCTCCTCGAGGTCTTCACGGTCGAGAAGATTGAGCAGACGATGTAGGGTGGCGGCCATGGGCCGCGCGCGCCGATCGGGGCGATGGCCATGACGATTGCCCTGCTCTCGATCGAAATCCACATCCCGATGGCCCAATCCCTCAAGGACAAGCGGATGGTGCTGCGGCGCCTGAAGGACCGGCTCGGCCCGTTCAACGTCGCCGTCGCCGAGGTCGGCCACCAGGACCTCTGGCAGCGGGCCGAGCTCGGCGTCGTGACCGTCGCCTCCTCGGACGAGTCCGCTGAAAAGACGCTCCGATCGGTCCTCGAGGAAGTGGAGCGACTCGAGCCCGGCCTGGCGATCCGGAGCCAGGTGGAGTACCTGCGCTGATGGCCCAGGGCGCGCGTCCCGATCGCGTCGGCGAAGAAATCCGCCACGAGATAGGCCGACTGCTCGGCCGCGAGGTGCATGATCCAGCCATCGGGTTCGTGACGGTCACCCGGGTGAAGGTCTCACCGGACCTTCAGCTCGCGCGGGTCTACTACACGCAGCTCGGCGATGAGACGGCACGGCGGGAGACCGAGCGCGCCCTGGAACGCGCGACGCCCTTTCTGCGGCGGCACATCGGCGCGCGGCTGCGGCTGCGCCGGGTGCCCGAACTCCGGTTCCAGTTCGATCAGAGCGTCGAGCACCAGGACCGTGTCGAGAAGATTCTGCTGGACCTGGCCGAGGAACGCCGGGCCCGAGAGGGCGACCCGCCGGCTCTCTCCGAGCCCAACGGACGCGGTGAGGATCCGTCGTGAACGCGTCGGCCGCATCGGTGGCCGCTGCCCTCCGCGAGCGCCAGTCCATCGTCCTGACGTCCCACGCACGGCCCGATGGGGATGCGGTCGGCTCCTGCCTGGCGCTTGCCCTCGCCCTCGACCACCTCGGCAAACAGGTGCGGATCATCCTTCACGACCCCGTGCCGACGCCCTACCGCGACCTGCCGGCCGTGGAGCGCGTGGAGGTGGGCGACCGGCTGTCGGGCGCCGCTGACGTGGTGGTCGTCCTGGAGTGCAGCGACCTCGACCGGCCGGATGTCGCGGGTCTCGATCGGCACTTCATCGTCAATGTCGACCATCATCTCGGCAACACGATGTACGGCGCCGTGAACTGGTTCGACGGATCCGCGGCGGCGTGCGGCGAGATGGTCGCCGACATCATCGACGCGCTGAACGTGCCCTGGACGGCGGACATCGCGTCGCACCTCTTCCTGGCGGTGGCCACCGACACGGGCGGGTTTCGGTACGGGCCGATGACCGCGCGGACGTTCGAACTCTGCCGCCGCGTGGCGCTGGCCGGAGCCAGTCCCGCGAACCTCGCCCGCCTGATCTTCGACAGCTTCTCCCTGGGCCGCGTTCGGCTCACCGGCGCGCTGCTGAACGCGATGGAACTGCATCTCGACAGCCGTCTTGCGGTCCTCACGTTCGATGACGAGCTGCTGAACGCCTGCGGCGCGACGCCCGACGACACGGAGGGCCTCGTGAACCTGCCGCTGGGGGCGCGCGAGGTCGTGGCGGTCGCGCTCCTCAAGCGCCAGAACGGCAACGTCTTCCGGGTCAGCCTGCGGTCCAAAGGCGCGGTGGACGTCCGGGCCGTGGCCGAAACCTGGGACGGCGGTGGCCATCAGAACGCGGCGGGCTGCACGGTCACGGGCTCGAGGGCCGACGTCCGCGACGCCATCGTCGCGAGGATGAAGCAGGTCATCGACGCGGGCACGCTCGAACCCTGAACCCTCGAACGGTCGAACGCTGATGGACGGCGTGCTGCTCATCGACAAGCCCCGCGGCCTCACGTCACATGACGTCGTCGCCCGGCTGCGCGGCATCACGGGCGAGCGTCGCGTCGGACACACGGGCACGCTCGACCCGCTCGCGACGGGTCTGCTGCCCCTCGTGTTCGGCCGGGCCACTCGGCTCGCCTCCCTCCTGGCGGCCGGCGACAAGACCTACGAGGCGACGGTCACGCTGGGGCAATCAACCGACACGGATGACAGCGAGGGGCGCCCCATTGGCCTGGCGGGCGACACCGCCCACGTCGCCGGCCAGCTGCATGAGGTTCTCCAGACTCTTCGCGGGACGTTCGACCAGACGCCGCCCAGCCATTCGGCCAAGAAGGTGGCGGGAACGCCGGCGTACGCCCTGGCCCGGCAGGACCGGCCGGTGGCCCTCAAACCTGTTAGCGTCACGGTGCATGCGCTCGATCTGATCGAGCAGGCGGGCCCAACCCTTCGCCTCAGGATGCGGGTCACGCCCGGCTTCTATGTCCGCGCGCTGGCGCGCGATCTCGGTGCCCGGCTCGGGTGCGGCGCCCACCTGTCGGCGCTCCGCCGCACCGAGACCGGGTCGTTTGTGGTGGAGGATGCTCTCGGTCTCGACGAGGCCCTCCGGCTCGGCCCGGCGGTCGCCGCCCGCTTGATTGCCCCGGCCGCCGCCCTGCCGGCCCTGCCAGCCGTGGTCGTTACCGCACCGGGTCTGGAACGGGTCCGACACGGCAATCCGGTCGGTCCTGCTCACATCGCGGGCGCCTGGACGGTCGATGGCGCGGCAGCCGTCAAGATTCTGGCTGGCGACGGCAGACTGGCAGCGCTGGGTCGCTGGCGCGGCCCGCTTTTGCATCCAGTCGTAGTCCTCGGATAACATCTGTTCTTTGTGGCCTCACTCGCGGAGGCTCCCCGTGGTACGGCGGGCCCGGAGGACGCCCCGCAGGCGCTCTGGCCCGTTCGTGGAGGGCACACGTGTTGACCAATGAACGCAAGAACGAAGTGATTGGCGCCTATCGCACGCACGAGACCGATACGGGCTCCCCGGAGGTGCAGGTCGCCCTCCTCAGCGAGCGCATCAGCTACCTCACGGAACACTTCAAGACCCACGTCAAGGACCACCATTCCCGGCGCGGCTTGCTAAAGCTGGTCGGCCAGCGCCGTCGTCTGCTCGACTACCTGAAGCGCAAGGACGCTGACGGGTATGCGGAGCTGATCCGCCGGCTGGGCATTCGCAAGTAGGTATCCGGCGGGGCGCGCCTCACGCGCCCCGCCTTCGTCGCAGGCTCGCAGCACCGCAACGCGTTTCTCAATAGCCATGATCCCAGTCACTCACCGTCGAGAAGTCCCCCTCGGGGCCAGTACTCTGTCCAACGAAACCGGCAAGCTGGCCAAGCAGGCCGACGGCGCCGTCGTCGTCCGCTGTGGCGACACGATGGTGCTCGTCACCGCCTGTCACGCCCATACGGCGCGCACCGGAATCGACTTCCTGCCCTTGACCGTCGACTACCGCGAGTACACCTATGCCTCGGGGCGGATCCCGGGCGGGTTCTTCAAGCGGGAAGGCAAGCCGGCCGAGAAAGAAGTCCTGACCAGCCGGCTGATCGATCGCCCCATCCGGCCGCTCTTCCCCGCCGGTTGGCACTTCGAAACCCAGATCATCTCGCTGCTGATCTCCGCCGATGCGGAAAACGACTCCGACGTCCTGGCCATCACGGGCGCGTCCGCGGCCCTAGCCATCTCGTCCATTCCCTTCATGAACACCCTGGCGGGCGTGCGGGTCGGGCTCATCGACGGCCGCTACGTCATCAACCCGACGTATGCCGAGCGCAAGGCGAGCACGATCGACCTCATCGTGGCCGGAACGGCCCAGGCCATCATGATGGTCGAGGCGGGCGCCAAGGAGGCCACGGAGGAAGAGATGGTTGGCGCGCTGGATGCCGCCCATCAGGCCATCCGTCAGCTCGTCACGGCCATCGACGACCTCAAGCAGGCGTGCGGCCGGCCCAAGCGACAGACGGCGGCGAAGGTCATCGATCCCGACTTCCATCGCGACTTCGAGTCACGGGTCTACGGACCGCTGGCCGACGCGATGCGCGTCAAGGACAAGCTGGACAACTACGGCCAGGTAGACGCGCTCCTGGCCTCTCTGATCGCGGCCATCCCCGAGGACGACGCGGCGCGGCGCGCCGACGCCAAGGCAGTCTTCCACGAGCTCAAGGAACGCGTGATGCGCGATGAAATCCTCGAGCGCGGGCAGCGGCTCGACGGCCGCCGGTTCGACGAGATCCGGCCCATCTGGATCGAAACCGGCGTGCTGCCACGGGTGCACGGCTCGGCCGTCTTCACGCGCGGCGAGACCCAGGCGCTCGTGAGCGCCACGCTGGGCACCGAGGACGACTCACAGAAGATCGAAACCGTCGAGGGGGAAACCTACAAGCGGTTCATGCTGCACTACAACTTCCCTCCCTTCTCGGTCGGCGAGGTGCAGTTCCTCCGCGGTCCCGGGCGGCGCGAGATCGGACACGGCGCGCTCGCCGAACGCGCGCTCGCCCCGCTGATTCCCGCGGAAACCGACTTCCCCTACGTCCTGCGGGTCGTATCCGACATCATCGAGTCCAACGGCTCGTCGTCGATGGCCTCGGTCTGCGGCGGCGCGCTCGCGCTCATGGATGCCGGCGTGCCGCTGCGCGCGCCGGTCGCCGGTGTGGCGATGGGGCTCGTCATGGACGAGAAGACGCAGAAGTGGGCGGTCCTCACCGACATCGCCGGCGCCGAGGATCACTACGGGGACATGGACTTCAAGGTCGCCGGCACCGAGGCCGGGATCACC
>CAZFAT010000010.1:0-2536 GCA_964517075.1 uncultured Solibacteraceae bacterium | reverse complement strand
GTAATCCACGAGCACCCCGGGCAGTTGTACCAGGACGCCGAGCGCCAGCACGGTCGCACCGAGCGCCAGCCGGGCGCTCGGCGAGAGCGCCGCCAGGAGCGATGCCCAGCCAACGGCCAGAAACGGCAGCACGATGACGAGGTACCGCGACCCGTAGGATCGCCCACCGAGCCAGTTGCCCAGTGTGGCGTAGAAGACGAGGAACAGCAGGATGAACGACAGCAGCCATGTGGCGGTCGTTCGGTCGCGCCGCCAGAGCCACGACAGCCCAGCCAGTCCGAATGCGGCCACGGGCGAATACAGAAAGAGTGACGCCGCCGGGCTGAACAGGAGACCGAGCAGGCCATCGAGGATTGGACTACCGAATCCAGGGACCGGGTCCCGCAGGTGCCCCGTGTCGAGCGGGTTGCCGAAACGGTAGGCGTTCAGCGCGAGCCAGACGGCCAGTCCGCCGCCGAGGACCGGCACGAACGCGCGGAGTCGCTGCCCCCGCTCCGCGGCCGAAGGCCGGCCGCTCCACCAGAGCCACGCCGCGAGGGGGGCGATCGCCAGGCCCAGTTCGTGCCTCGTCAGCAGCGCAGCCACGAGCCACACCGCCGCCCACGCGAATCGTGTGGGCTCGGCGCGGCGGACCGCGAGCCAGGCCGCATCAACGGCTGCGACCAGCGCCACGCAGGCGATCGGCTGGTGGAAACCGAATCGGGCGTACGGCCACAGCACGCTGCCGAAGGCGAACGTCAGGGCGGCCAGAAGCGACGGGCCGGCGGCGCCGGTGATGAGCGTGCTCAACCTGAAGATCTGCCACACGATGATGGCGACGACCAGCGTCTGCGACAGGGCCACCGCCGCTTTCGGCACGGTGTCCGGTTTGCCCAGCCGCACGCCGGTCAGCGCCACGGCGGTCTTTCCCGCCAGATAGAACGGGATGTGGACGAGCGGCGGCAGGATGCCGAACGGCGAGTAGAAGCGGCCATCCCGACCGCGCAACGCATCGGCGCCGGCGACGCTGTCGGACAAGGCAATGGATCGGTCTTCGACGATGTTGCGGGTGAGATCGAACGACTGCACCGCGTCGGACGTCGTGAGGCTGCCGCCGGCGGTGAGCGCGTAGACGCCGAGCGCGAGCGCGAACAGCCACCGGCCTCTCACGCCTTATCCCATCCTGCCCGCGGCCGGCGGCGGGCAGGATGCCGGCCGTGCCGCCGTTCGTCGATACGCCGCGCGACTGAGGACCGCGGCGATCGACAGCGGCAGGAGTACTGCCGCCGCAGCCGCCCAGCCGGGCAACATCCCGAGATAGTACAGATACAGCCACCAGAAGTTCAGGCTGAAGCCCAGCCGATCGGACAGCGGTCGCCCGTCCGAGGGGGCGATCGGCGTCGGCTCCTGTCCGGTGAGGTAGCGAACGTTGGCCGGCACGATGCCCGCCGCATGGCGCAGGTTCAACCAGATCGGCGCAAACGCCCAGTCGTCCCGGCGCAGCTTCTGCACGGGCTGTTCCGCGGCGATGCCGGCTTGCGAGAAGTCGACGGCAATCGCCGGCAATTGCACCAGCACGCTCGTGCCGACGAGGGCGATGAGGAGGGCATGCGGCCACCCCGGCCTCGCGCGGCGCCACCAGAGCGCCAGAGGAGCCACCAGCAGGGGAAGCAGAGGCACGAGATAGCGCGGTCCATACGATCGGGTGCCGAGCCAGTCGTCAAGCGACGCGTAGAAGGCCATCAGCACGAGGGCGACGCTCGCGACGAGCCAGGCCAGCGGATCGCCCTTTCTTACCAACGGACACAAGGCCACGCCGGCAATCGCGACCGGCGAATAGAGCAGGAACGCGCCCGAGGGCGAGATCAGAAAGGCGGTGGCACCGCGAAAGGTCACCTGGGGGTGATGACCCGTTGAGAACGGGTGATTGAAATGGAGCGCATTCAGCGTCATCCACATCCCTGCGGCAACGACGATCCCGGCAGAGGCGGCCGCCATCAGACCGATGCGATCGGGGTGACGGCGGGTCTGCCAGGCGAGCCACACCATCGCGGGTAGAGTGGCGAGCGCCAGTTCGTGGCGCGTGAGCCAGGCGATGCCGAGCGACACGCCGCCGGCCGCGAGGAGTCCGCGCCGGGCGGTGATTCCGCCCACGCCAATCCCGTAGAGGCCGCCCGTCAGCGCCGCGGTCGCCAGCGCGGCATTGAAGCCGAAGGTGGCGTGCGGCCAGAGCAGCGTCCCGAACGCCAGCGCGCCCGCGGCCACCAGACTCGCGCGCTGATCGCGAGACAGACGCCACGCGAGCAGGAAGGCCAGAGCGACGGACACGGCCGCGGGCACGGTGCGATCCATCGCCACCGCGGCCTTGGGCAGGACATCCGGATCGCCAAGGGTGGTGCCGATCACTGCCGAGGCCGCGCGACCGGCCAGCAGGAAGGGGATGTCGAACACCGGCTGTGCCGGGCCGAAGGGCAGGTAGAAGCGTCCATTGACGCCGCGCCAGGCCTCCGACGAGTTCTCGAGGCTCACATCCATGGCGCCGCGCGTCACGATCGCG
>CAZFAT010000009.1:0-19939 GCA_964517075.1 uncultured Solibacteraceae bacterium | reverse complement strand
CTCGCCACGGGTCCGGCCGGCCCCGTGGCGAATCTGGCGGTGCGACTGGTCGTGCCGGGCGATCGCGTGGCGAGCGACACGGAGTTCGACGTCGCGACGTCAGTCACGACGAGCGACGGACGTTTCGAGTTCTACGGCGTGCCGCCCGGCCAGTTCCTGCTCCGCGCGCAGAAGAATCCCCTGCCGATACCTGTCGCCTTCGCACCAACGCCCAATCAAGCGCCGCCAGAACCCGCGCTCTTTGCCATGATGGACCTCGCCGTGGGCGCGAGGGACATCGACAACGTGATCGTGAACCTCGCGGAAGCGTTCTCGGTGAGCGGGCGCATCGAGTTCGAGAGCGAGACGGGCAAGGCGCCACCAGCAGCGCTGAAGGGTGCGGGCCTGATGCTGCTGCCGGCGGATGGACAGATGCCGAACGTCTTCAACATCGGCCGCCCCACGCCCCTCGCCGAGAACGGGACCTTCACGCGACCCGGCGTCATGCCCGCGCGCTACTTTCTCAATCTGACAATCCCCGCGCCGTGGCAAGTGAAAAGCGCCACCGCCGACGGCCGGGACGTGTACAACGCGCCCCTCGAGATCCGAGGAGGCGACGTTACCGGCGTTCTGATCACGTTGACGGATCGGCTCGCGCAGCTCTCGGGCACGGTGTCGGCGTCGGGCCCGTACAAACCGTTCGATGCCACGGTCATTCTTTTCCCCGCCAACTATCAGGCGTGGATAGACAACGGCATGAATCCACGCCTGCTGCGAACCACCCGGGCCACTTCGTCGGGCGCCTACAGCATCCCTGGCCTGACCGCAGGCGACTACCTCGTGGTAGCCATCGATCGGTCCGAGGAAGGCGACGTGCAGGACCCGGCTTTTATCGAGACGCTGGCGCGCGCGGCCGCGCGCGTGGCGATCGCGACCGAGCCGCGGTCGCAGGCGCTGGCCATCACGCGGGTGCGGCGATGACGACTGGCCGGATGTCGTGGGTGTGGGCCGCCGCCGTGCTGATGTCGTGGCCGCACGCGATCGAGGCGCAACGTGCGCCGGCGGCGGCCAGCGGCTCGGCGGCGCTCACCGTCGTGGTCACCACCGACGCGTCGCCGGGCCGGCCACTGCGCCGCGCCACCGTGTCGCTTCAAGCTGGCGAACTCGGCGTCCCGCGTACGGGCGTTACCGACGACGACGGCCGCGTCGTGTTCGAGCGACTACCGGCGGGCAACTACGTGGTCTCCGCCGCGAAGCCAGGCTACGTCCGGACGTTTTTTGGCTCGCGCATGCCGGGCATGGGACCGGGCGTCGCCGTCGCGCTGGTGGAGGGGCAGCGGGTCGACATTCGAGCCGAAGTGCTGCGTGGCGGCGTGATCAGCGGCGTCCTGCGCACGCCAGGCGGACGCCCGGCGACGAATCTCACCGTGCAGGCCGTCGACCGGCGGCGATCGCTGAACCGTCCGGAAGCGATGTTCGCCGACGCCTCGCCGGGCGTGGCGCAGACCGACGACCGGGGCACGTACCGCATCTTCGGGTTGCCCCCAGGTGACTACGTGGTGTCCGCACGAAGTCCCTCGCGCGAGGAGGTGCGTACCGTGACCGCGGCCGAGCTCCAGTGGGCCGACAAGGTCGCGTCAGGCGCCGCAAGCCCGGGCGGCGCGGCGCCTGTCGTCGCGGGCACGCCGGTGGCGGGAGCCTCCTCCGCCTTCGCGCCGGTCTACTACCCGGGCACCGCGGTCGTAGCCGACGCCTCCACGATCACCTTGGGCCCAGGGGAGGAACGCCTGGGCGTGGACTTCGCGCTGGCACTGGTTCCCACGGCGCAGGTGCGCGGCCGGCTGGTCGATGCCGAGGGGCGGCCGCAGGCGAACATGGTGATTACAGCCAGGCCGATTCAACCGCCGGGATCCGACGTGTTCCAGGTGCTTGAGGCCCTCGCCGGAGGCTCAGCGCGTACTGGAGCGGACGGATCATTTGTGATGAGCGGGCTGCGACCTGGACGCTACACAGTGGTGGCGCGCGCGACGCCGCGCACGGGAAACGAACCCGCCGCCGCGACACCCCGCCCTGTGGCGGCCCCGATGGGTGCCGCCACGCACTGGGCGAAGGAGGAGATTACCGTCGCCGGGGTGGAGATCACGGATCTCTCCTTGGTGCTGCAGCCAGGCATGACGTTCAGCGGACGGGTCGTCTACGAGGGCACGACACTCGCGCCGCCGACCAATCCCGCCTCGCAGCCATTCCGGCTGATTCCCGCCACTGCGGAGGCGGGAGGACTGGCGGCAATCGCAGGGATGCTGGCCGTCGAATCGCGGATCGTTGTCGCATCGGACGGCACATTCTCCGCACCTGGCATCGCGCCCGGCCTGTACCGCTTTCTAGCGCAGCCGGGGGTTCTGGGCAGCCTGGCACCGAGCGTGGTCGCGAGCGCCGGCGGCTGGGTCGTGAAATCGGCGATGGCGGGAGGCCGTGACATCGCGGACGCCGTGCTCGAGGTGAAGGCCGGCGAGAACGTGTCCGGCGTCGTGGTCACGTTCACCGATCGGCCCACCGAACTCTCGGGCCGGGTTTTCGATCAGGCGGGCCGCGTCACGGCGGACTTTCCGATCGTGATCGTCTCGACGGATCGCGCCACCTGGGTGAGCGACTCACGGCGGGTGCGGGTCGTGCGGCCCGCGACGGACGGCCGGTTTGTGGCCTCCGGTCTGCCCGCCGGCGAGTACTACGTCGCGGCCGTGACCGCCATCGAACCCGATCAGCTGGCGGACCCGGTGTTCCTCGAGCAGCTGGCCGGAGTCGCGATCAGGCTCGCCATCGCCGATGGCGAGAAGAAGACGCAGGACGTCAAACTCGCGGGGGGATGACGTGGGCCACGTTTCAACGCTGCTGCCGTTCCTCCGCCGGGTGCCGCCGCGCGCCGTCGCCATCGGCGTGATGCTGCTCGCGCTCGGGGTGTCCGCGCAGGTCACCCGCGACGTGAGGTTGTCGGTCACCATCATCGATGCCGCGACCGGACGCCCGACGCCGGTGCGCGTGGCGTTGCAGGACGCTCGCGGCAATCGGCCGCAGGCGCCTGGTGCGCTCATGGTGTCGGCGTCGGCCATCCCGATTCCCGGCAAGGCGATTCCGGTCATGTGGGGCCGTCAGGATCGCGCGGAGGGCTACGCGCTCCAGCCCGACGGCGCCTTCTATGTGGATGGCGCGTTCGACGTGAATCTCGCACCCGGTGCGTACACCCTCACGTTGACCAAGGGCTTCGAGTACATCGCGCAGACCGTGCCGCTCGATGTCCGGCCCCTGGCCCCCCTCGCGCGCGACGTCCGGCTCGCGCGCTGGATCGACATGCCGGCGCGCGGCTGGTACTCGGCCGACGACCACATTCATCTGCGCCGCTCGCCCGCCGACGACCCGGCCATCCTCCGGTGGATCGCCGCCGAGGACATCCACGTCGGCAACCTGCTCGAAATGGGCGACTTCTGGGCGACGTTCTTCAGTCAATACGCGTTCGGTCCGGCCGGTCGCTATCAGGAGGCCGGCCGGCTCCTCTCGCCCGGGCAGGAGGAGCCACGCACGCCGGAGGTCGGCCACACGATTTCTCTCGGCGCGAGCCAGTTCGTGCGCTTCCGGAACGACTACTACTCGTACGACCGGCTGTTCGATCGCGTCCATGAGCTCGGCGGCGTGACCGGCTTCGCGCACCAGGGCATGAGCTTCCACGGCTATCGCGGCATGGTGCTCAACACGCTGCGCGGCAAGACGGACTTCCTCGAGCTGGCGCAGTTCTGCGTGCCGAAGGGGCCGCTCGCCACCGAGCACTACTATCTGTTTCTGGATCTTGGCTTCAAGCTCACCGCGCTCGGTGGCTCGGACTTTCCGTGGTGCGGCCGCGGGCCGGCCTATGGCTTCCCCGCGCCCTCCATCGCGCAGATTGGCAATGCGCGGTTCTACGCCCACGTCGACGGACCGCTGACGTTCGACAGCTGGTTCGCGGCGCTCAAGGCCGGACGGACGTTCGTCACGACCGGCCCGATCGTACTCCTCACCGTGAACGGCCGGCTGCCGGGTGACACCGTGGACGTCGCGCCCGGCGCCCGCGTGCGGATCACGGCGGAAGCGCTGGGTCACGCGTCGCAGGTGCCGCTGCGGGCGCTCGAGATCGTCGGCCACGGCCGCGTGCTGGCGCGATCCGACGGGCGCGACGCGGCGCGGCTCACGGCCGAGCTCGAACTGCCCGTCGAACACGGCATCTGGATCGCCGCGAAAGCCGAGGCCGGCCCGGGCCAGGTGGCGCACACCACGCCGGTCTACGTGACGGTCAACGGCGGCGGTTTCCATAATCCGGCGACGATGTCCGCCCGCACGGACACGGCCGAGCGCTACCTCAGAGAGCTGGAAGCCGATCTGGCCGCTCCCGGCACGGGCCTCGACACCCAGGCCGCGCGTCACCGGGCCGCGCTCGAGCGTCAGATCGCCGAAGCGCGGACAGTGCTGAAGAGTCTGCCGCGCTAGATCAGGGCATGGTCGCCGGCAGGCGTCAGCCCGCCGCACGTCGTGACGAACAGCCGCGGGGCTGAAGCCCCGCGGGCTACCGAAGCCAGGCGGCGGACATCAGGCAAACGACCGCGCCAAGAGCGCGTCGATCGCCCGCCGGCCGTTGTCCTGCAGCCCCCGCGTACCGGTGCCCGTGAAATGCGGGTGGGTGATCACCGGCTCGCTCGCGGTGTCGCAGACGGCCCAGTCCTCGCCGGTCCAGCGCTCCCAGCAGTTCTTCTCCTGATCGAAGACATGGAGCGGCTTGTTGCAGAGCTTGGCGAACTCGGCGCCCCACCCCGTGCCGCCGCGCACCGTGCCGTCGGGCAGGACGCTACCGATGACGTAGATTTCCTGGCCGTTGTTGACCTGATACCAGAGCGTCTGCAGGATGCGGCGGATCGCCCGCGCGTCGGTGTAGCGCCGCTTCATGAGGCGGGACACGTATTCGAGGCTCACGTCGCCCGCCTGCAGCTCCTCGTGGTTGAGCATCCGGATCCCGCGCGTGCGCGCGATTCGATGTCCGTCGAACGTGAAGTTCACTTCCTCCACGCCGTGGCGCTCGGCCGCTTCGCCAAACGCCGCCTCGGCTCCCGGCGCGCCACCACTGAAGAGAATCGCGTCTGCTCGCTGCATCAGCAAAGTATAGGGGCGCGGGCGTCCGTCATGCCGGTTTTGCCTTCAGCACGCCAATCTGCACCAGGAACCCGGTGAAGTCATAGATCCGTCGCTCCTCCACGATCTGCCGGTCGCGAATCACCAGGACGGCCACGAGGGCGAACCGGAAAGCGCGCCCGCTCGGCGGCAACCCCATGAACGTGCCGATGTGCCGGCCCGTGACCTCGGCGACGATCGTCGCGCGATCGCCGTCCACGATCGGCGGCTCTGGAACGATCGTCGCGTCGGGAAAGGCCGCGAAGAACCCTTCCGACGCTCGGACCACGGCCTCGCGCCCGGTGGCCGATCCGGCCAGTGGGCTTTCGAGTTTCACGCCGGGTGCATAGAGGGCGCCCATCGCGTCCGCATCCCGCCGGGTGAGGGCGTCGTTCCGCTGAGCGATCACCGCGAGCACGTCTTCGCGAGACATGGCGCCTCCTTGCGGGAACGACGCTACCAGAGCGTACGCACGCTCCCGGACTCACCGATGGCCGCGTCGCGCGTGACGAGCGGCAGATCGAGATCGCGCGCCGCGGCGACAATCAGACCATCGAACGGATCGCGCGTGAAGCGGCGCTCGTCCGCGTCGAAGACCTGCGTCGCCGTGAGGTCATGTGGCTGATACGCCGGGTTGCTGAACAGGTCGTCGAAGAACGCGCGGACCGGCCGGCGCAGGTTGACGCGCACGACACGCGCGAGCAGGGCGACTTCCCAGATGACGGCCACCGGCACGTAAACGAGCCCCTTGCCGGCTTCCGCCGCGGCGAACTGCGCTTTGGCCTTCGGCCCGAGCACGCCCGAGCCGACGGCGTGAAACAGCAGCGGGTGCGTGTCGGTCACGACGGCCTGGAGGTCAGCCACGCCGTGGCTTTCGCGCACCGCCACCCGCCGACGGTTTCGCCGGCGAGGCGGGCGGGCGTTCGCGCACGAGGAAGGGACGCGCCGCCGATTCGTCGAACATCGCCCGGATCAGTGGGTCGGCCCGGTCGAGGCTCGGATCGTCGTGGACCAGGTCCACGGTACCGACGACCGACCGCGGCACGTCGGCGCCCCGCCCGCCCCGCCGGGCGGCGGTGAGGATCTCGTCGAGCGCCTCACTCAGGCTCCGCTTCTTCCGCCCAGCGGCCCGGCCCTTCAGCCAGAGCAGGTTGGCCTCGTCGAGCGTCACCGACAGCGGCATCTTTGGCATGAACATACGATAACGGCTTGTACCCACGACCGCAAGGCGGCGACGGCCTCGAGAAGCGCACCCGCCAGCCCGACGGGCGCATCAACGATAGCAGCCGGCCCTCAGGGCGCGGCGAACGCCCCGATGGTGGCGCGCACGGGCTGACAGCGGCCGTCGAAGTCCGGCGGCAAGGCGAACGCGAGCGGACGCGCCGCACCGATCAGCGGGCTCGACGCGCGCGGGCGGTAGTTGCCGCCCGCGAGATCGACGAGCTGGGGGTCGCGCTGGACGAGTGAGCCGCGCTCGGCGGGAATCCCACCCCCCAGGACCGGCCCCGTCCAGGCCGCCCGATCGGTGGCGAACCAGGCGTTGTTGCCGAACGTGAAGGTCTCCGGCGAGGTGTTGGACCCGACGTTCACGTAGGTGGACAGATCGCCCTCGGCGAACACCACGAGATTGTTGACGAACAGTCCGCGTCGCGAGCGCACGAAGCGCGGGTCGGTCGTCTCCTGCAGGATCCGGGCGACCCAGCGGCGCGGCTCGATCACCGTGTTGTGGGCGAACACGCAGGCATCGCAGCCGACGTAGGCGACGGCCGCGCCGCCCTGCTGCCCGTTGCGGACGAAGACGTTGCCCAGTACGCGGATGCGCGCCGCCTCGTGCGGCGCGTCCATCGGCCGGAAGTACGGGAACCCCGTGGAGCCACCCGCGTTCACGGCACGACCGGCGATGTTCTCGAACCGATTGCCGTGCATGAGAATGTCGGCGCTCCCGCCTTTGGCCTGGACGCCGCTCGCCACGGTATCGTGAAACAGGTTGCCGCTGATCACGCCGCGGTGGCAGCCGACCATGTCGATGATCTCCCCGCGATCGCAGCCCGACACGTCGCTCGCCAGGACCCAGAAGTCGTCGACGCCGCTCAGCTTGATGCAGTCGTGGTTGCCGCCGGACCCTGCATTCCTGATCGTCAGATTGCGGAGGACGAGATGATGCGCCGGCGTGTCGAACGTGCCGCCATCGTCGAGGTTCATGCCGTGCGAGGCGGCGTTCTGAATCGTGAAGCCTTCGATGACGACGTACGCCGCGTCGGACATCGCCCAGCCCGCGCCACGTCGCGCCTCGATGGTCACCGCGCCGCGGGCGACGAACGCAATGGGCCTCGTGGCCTCACCCTGCACGCGGCCAAGCGCAATCGGCGGATAGGTGCCCGCGGCGACATTCACGCGCGTCCCGGGCGTGGCGCGATCGGCGGCCGCCCGGATGGTCCGCAGGGGCGCGCCGCGGCTGCCGTCGGCGGCATCGACCCCCTCGGGCGCGACGAAGATCTCGCGCGCGTACGCCGCGCCCACGTCGAACGGCGCGGGCAACGAACACGGCGCCGTGCCCTGCTGCGCCGAACCGTGCCCCCACAGGACACCGAGGACCGCCGCCAGCCTCGCCATCGCGCGCATCTCTCGCCTCCCCGCCGGCCCAGCATAGCCCGACCCGTGTCACGCGCCGCGAGCATCGGACGGACGCCTCTCGCCAGGCGCGTGGTGACCATGAGATCCTGACTGCCAGTGTCGAACACACCCGTGTCGGCTCCGCTCGCGGTCGGTGCGATCGCTCCTGGGCGAACGTTCACCTGGCCCGTGCCGGGCTCGAAGAGCATCACGAACCGGGCGCTCGTGCTGGCGGCGCTCGCGGACGGTACCACCGTGCTCGACAACGTGCTCGACAGCGACGACACCCGCCACATGCTGGCGGGGCTTCAGGCGATGGGCGCCACGTTCACGGCGGGCGTCGCGCCGCACCAACTGATCGTGGCAGGCGGCCTGCACCGCCTGCGGGTGCCGGACGCGCCCGTGTTCGTCGGCAACAGCGGGACCACGGTGCGCTTCCTCGCCGGGCTGGCCGCGCTGCTGCCTGGGACGACAACCCTTGTTGGCGATGAGCACATGGCACGGCGACCGATCGCGGACCTGGTCGAAGGACTGCGCCAGCTCGGCCTCACCGTCGAGTGCCCGACCAGCTGTCCGCCATTGACGGTGCACGGCGGTGGCATCCGGACCGGCCGGGTGCGCATGCGCGGCGATCGGTCGAGCCAGTACTTCAGCGCGCTCCTGCTGGTCGCGGGGCTGGGCCCGCTCGATCTCACGATCGAGATCGAGGGCGCCCTGGTCAGCCGTCCCTACGTGGACATGACTCGCGCCATGGTGGCGGCGTTCGGCGGCCACATCGAGGAGACGCCCAATGGCTTCGTCGCGCGTCGGGTCCCTCGCTATGCCTGTCCCCGATTCCACATCGAACCCGACGCGTCGGCGGCAAGCTACCCGTTCGCGCTCGCGGCGGCCGGCCGTCACGCCATCACCGTCGAAGGGCTCGACGGCGATTCGCTGCAGGGCGATACCCGGTTCGTCGACATCCTGTCCACGATGGGCGCCATCGTGGACGTGCGCGATGGCCGTACGTGCGTCACCGGCACGGGCCGGCTGACTGGTGTGGACGTGGACATGCACCACATCTCGGACACCGTGTTGACGCTGGCGGCGATCGCGCCGCTGGCCGCTGGTCCGACCACCATCCGGAACGTTGCGAACATCCGCCTCAAGGAAACCGACCGGCTTGCGGCCGTCGTCACTGAACTGGGCCGCCTCGGTCAGCAGGTCGAGCACGGCGACGACTGGCTGCGCGTCACCCCGCGTCCGCTGTCGCCCGCCGTCGTCGAGTGCTACGGCGACCATCGCATCGCCATGAGCTTCGCGGTCCTCGGGGCGATCGCTGGCGGCATCGAGATCGCCGACCCGGCCTCCGCCGCGAAGACGTATCCCGGCTTCTGGGACGACCTCGCGGCGTTTGCCCGGAGCTGAAGCGCACCCCTGGCCGTCTACGACGCCTGGTCCCCCTGGCACGGTAGAGTAGGCGCGTCACCGGATGCTTCCCAGCGACGCGCGCACGATTGCGGCTCCGCCGACGACGGTCTGGGGCATTCTCCGGTCCATCGGTCCCGGCCTGATCCTCACGGCCAACATCGTCGGCACCGGCGAGCTGATCGCCACGACCCGGCTCGGGTCGCAGGTCGGCTTCACGCTCCTCTGGTTCATCGTCTTCAGCTGTTTCATCAAGGTCTTCGTGCAGATCGAGCTGGCGCGCTACACGCTCGCCGAGGGCGTCGGCACCTTGGACGCACTGAACCGGCTGCCCGGCCCGCGGTTCCGCGTGTCGTGGGTCGTGTGGCTGTGGTTCCTCATGTACATCGGGACGCTCTGCCAGGTGTCCGGAATGATTGGCGGCATCGCCGAACTGTTCGCCGATCCGTCGAACGTCTGGGTGCACCGGGGATGGGCGGCGGGCGTGGCGCTGGCGACGGCCGCGCTGCTCATCGGCGGCCGCTACGGAATGGTCGAACGCGTCTCGATGGTCCTGGTCGTGCTGTTCACGCTGTCCAACGTGGTGGCCGTCGTCCTTCTGCACAGCACGGCTTTCAGTGTGACGGGCGCGAATCTCGCTGAGGGGCTGAGTTTCCGGCTGCCTGACGAGATCATCACAGCGTTCGCTGTCTTCGGGATCACCGGGGTCGGCGCGGCCGAGCTGATCTATTACCCCATCTGGTGTCTCGAGAAGGGCTACGCCCGCTCCGTGGGCCCGCGCGACAACAGCCCCGAGTGGTACGCGCGCGCCCGGGGCTGGATGCGCGTCATGAAGTACGACGCGTGGCTGTCGATGGCGATGTACACCGTCGGCACGCTGTCGTTCTACCTGCTGGGCGCCGCGATCCTGCACCGCGAGGGGCTGACCGTCGGCAACACCGACGCCATCGAGTCGCTGGCGCAGATGTACATCCACGCGCTCGGCGACTCCGGCCGCTGGCTCTTCTACATCGGCGCCTTCATGGTGCTGTTCTCGACGCTCTTCGTCTCGACGGCGTCGAACGCGCGCCTCGCCGCCGATGCGGGCCGGCTCGCGGGCATCTTCACGTTCCGCACTCCTGCCGATCGCCTGCGCATCGTCCGCTGGGGCGTCGTCATCCTGCCCATCGCGACGATGCTGGTGTACGTGCGGTTCGAGTCGCTGGTCACGCTGGTGCTGATTGGCGGTGTGGCGCAGGCCATGATGCTGCCCTTCCTCGCCGGCGGGGCCGTGTACTTCCACCACCTCCATATTCCGGCAGGTCTGCGGTCCGGTCGGGCGTGGACGATCTTTCTGTGGGCGTCCTTCGTGGCCATGTCCAGCGTCGGTCTGTTTCAGATCTGGCGGACCTGGCAGAGCCTGACGAGCTGAGATCAAGGATACGTCCTTCGGCGGGACGCCGCCCGACTGCGCCTGGATCGCAGACGGCGTGACGCCTCGACAGTTCAGACACCGTCTCAGAGAAGGCGACGCCGTCCCGGCCATCGCTCCGGGTGGAGCCAGAATCCCTGGTCGCGTGAACCGTAGTAGCCGGCGAGCGCCTGATCGATCACCTGGGACGTGCGCGCGGCGGACACGCCGGTACTCGGACAGGCGCCTCGTCCGTGCAGCGCGTCGACCACGGTCTGAATCAGCGGCTGCTGGATATGCGGAGGATTGGGCAGGTCGAACCGCTCAACGCCATCCTTCGTGTGCCACTCGACGGGCTCGGACGCAAACGTTGAGAGACGCACTTCTCCATCCGTCCCCGAGATCACGATCAGATCCTCGGCCACGTGACTCGCGAAGTTCCAGCTGCCCGTGCCGAGCGCGCCGGCACCTGTCCGGAACTGCAGGACGACGCGATCCTCGACGTCGTAGGGCGAGGCGAGGTTGGCCGCGCAGCCGTCGACGTCCTTGAGCGGGCCCAGGAAGAAATCCAGGATGTCCAGCGAGTGGCTGGCGAGATCCAGGAACAGGCCGCCGCCGGCCTGCTCGGCCTGGAGGCGCCAGGGCAGCGCGGCCGAATCGACCGATCGGTGCCCGGCACTCGCAAAGCGGCAGGTCACGCCGGTCAGGGTGCCGAGCCGGCCGGACGCCACGATCTCGCGCGCTTTCATGAACCGCGGCAGCGCGCGGCGGTAATACGCCACGAAGAGCGGCAGGGACGCCCGGTCGAACGCCTCCAGCATTCGCTCGCACTCGGCGTGGGTGCGGGCCATCGGCTTCTCGACATACGCGGGCTTGCCGCGTGCCGCGACCTTCAGCGCGAGATCCAGATGCGCTCCCGGTGGCGCGGCGATGTAGACGGCATCCACCCGCGGGTCATCGATGAGACGATCCGCGTCGTCGGAGAACGCGGGCACGCCATGGCGTCTCGCGAAGTCCTCCGCGCGCGCGCGGTCGCGGCGCATGACCGCCACGAGTTCGCTGCCAGACGCCTGCTGCAACGCCGGTCCGCTCTTGACCTCGCAGACGTCGCCGCAGCCGAGAATGCCCCAGTGGACCATGGTCAGCACAGGATAAGGCAGCGACCCATGCATCTGCCTGTCGGACTATTGGCTATTTGCTATCGCGACTTGGCTATCGGGCTATCGCGATTTGGCTATCGGGCTATTGGGATCGGGCTATCGGACTATTGGGATCGGACTATTGGGTTCCCGCGGGCTATCATCCCGCCATGCGCACGCTGCTCCTCGTCATCTGCAGCCTCGCCGTGATCGCGCCCGCGGGCGCACAGGCACCACGAACGCGTGTGTCGATTGACGGCGACCGGTGGCTCATCAACGCGCGCGTCACCTATCCCGGCGCGGCGGCCGAGGGCCGGCTGATGAACGTCCGCATGGTCAACGCGGTTTTCGAAGACGACCGGCCGCGCGACGCGTGGCCGTCGATGCTGCCGGCGACGTTCGATCCGGACGCGAACACCGACCTGTTCATCCGCCGCCTGCCCGACTATGTGGCCGCGGGCGTCCTCGGCTTCACGGTGGGTCTGCAGGGTGGGTCGCCAGACTACGAGGGCGCGCACAATTCGGCGTTCAACGCGGACGGGTCGCTGCGGCCCCCCTACCTGGCGCGGGTCGCCCGCGTGGTCGACGCGGCCGATCGCCACGGCGCTGTGGTCATCCTCGGACTGTTCTACCAGCGCCAGCACGGCCGCGCGCCAACCCATCTGCCACGCGCGCTGGCGGGCCGCGACGCCATTCGGGCGGCCACCGTGAACGCCGTCCGCTGGGTGCGCGCGCGCGGCTGGACGAACGTCGTGCTCGAGATTGCGAACGAGTACGCCCACGCCGGTTTCGCCAACTGGAACGACGGCGCGTGGCTGCGAAGCCCGGAGGGACAGGTGGAGCTGATCGCGCTCGCGCGATCGACGCACCCGCGGCTGCTCGTCTCCACGAGCGGCATGGGATCGGCCGTCATCGATGCGCGGATTGCCGCCGCGGCGGACGTCATCCTGCTTCACACCAACAACACCCAGCTCGACGCCTACGCCTCGCGGATTGCCGACGCGCGCCGGCACGGCAAGCCGGTCGTGATCAACGAAGACGACAAGGTCGGCCCGGACGGCGCCGAGGCCGCGCGGCGCGCCGTGGACGCCGGCGCCGGCTGGGGCCTGATGCACAGCGCGGTCAATCAGTACGCCCCGTTCGCCTTTCATGGCCCGGAGGATGACGTCGAGACGTACCGGATGATTGCGCGTCTGACGGGCGGCCGCGTGCCGGGCCAGACTCGCGATGCAGCTGAACGGCCCGTCGATCGCGTGGCCCGGGACGTCCCGGCCTACGTCCACACCATCGGCACACCGTAGGGCGCCAGCGCGCGATCGTGGCTGACGAGGGTCGCCCGCTCGACCAGGGCCTGGGCGACGAGCATGCGGTCGAACGGATCGCGGTGGTGGGACGCGATCTGCTGCAGTCGCGTGGTATGCGCCAGCGTCAGAGGCAACTCGCTGAAATCGTCGGCCCCAAGCAGCACGAAGAAGGGCTCATCGAGGCGCACGCGACCCAGCGCGGTCTTGATGGCGACTTCCCAGCCCGAGACCGCGCTGACCCAGACCACTTCGGCCTCGGCAATGGCGCGGCGCGCGGCGCGATTGAGCCGCCGGTCATCGCGCTGCCACCAGAGCACGACGTGCGTGTCGAGCAGCAGCGTCACTCCGTCGGCTTGCCCGCGAAGGCGCGGAGCACCGCCGCCGGCAGCGGCGCGTCGAAATCCGCCGCCATCCAGATCTTGCCCTTCGCCCGGCCTGGGCGCCGGCGGACGGTCTGCCGGATCGGTACCAGCTTCGCCCGCGGCCGCCCGGCCTTGGCGATGATGATCTCGCCGCCGGCCGCGGCCTCCTCGACGAGGGCCGACAGCTGCGCCTTCGCGTCGTACAGGTTCAGCATCCGGCTCATGACGACGACGCTACCACCCGATTTCGGAGTTGGTCAAGTTGGTCAGACTCGGAGTCTGCGTCCGGGCCCGGACGCCCCTGCGTCGGCTAACGCGCGAGCGACGCCACGCCGCGCTCGAGTTGGTACAGGGCCTCCACCTCCGCGCCCGTCAGCGCGCGGTTGAACAGGGCCAGTTCGTCGAGCAGGCCGATGTAGTTCAAACCGAGCGTGATCGCCGACTGGGCCGGGTCCCACGTGAACGTCTGCTGCCGGCCCGTCAGCGCGCCGTGGGGCTGGCCGTTCAGATACAGGCGCGCCACGCCGTCGGGCCGGCCGGTGTTGAACGACTCCCAGGTCAACACCACGTGCGTCCACCTGCCCTTCGCGAACGGCGGCCGATCGACCGTCACCAGGGGACGTTCGGCGGAGGGGATGTCCTGGATGCGGCGTTTCGTCGGGTTCCACACGTCGAGATCGGCGTACACGCCGAGCCGGAACGGCACGTCCTGGGGCCGCTTCTCGAACTCGACCCACAGGCTCGCATCATTCCACGCGCGCCCGAGGAGCTGGATTGGATCGCAGAACCCCGGCTGGAGCTCGCCGTCGGGATCCGTACTCAGCCAGAGCGACGCCGTGCCCTGCCAGTTCCGCTCGGCATACGGCGAGTTCGGTCCGCCGTTGAAGAACACGATGGGTGCGCCGCGTCGTGTGAACTGAATCGCGTCGCCGAAGCGGCCGGCGCCGGGCACGTGCCGGGTGTCGCCCGAGGGCGGCAGGCCCGGCTGGGCCTCCGAGCGGCGATTCCAGCTCGGCGCCCAGTACAGGGCGGAATCGCCGGCGGCCACGCGCGCGTTCACGCCGCCGTCGAACGGCGCGTGAAACACCAGCGCGGCCGCAAGCGCAGGGGCGGCCCGCTGTGGCAAGCCGCCCTCGCGAGCCCACACGGCGGCGGCCGACACGGCCGCCGCCAGCATCGCCACGGTGATGGCGCGTGTCATTGTTCGGTGCATCGGTCGGCTCCCTTCACTTCCGCTTCGCTACCATACGTCATCGCGGGGTATAGAATCGCGGCCAGGCCCGTTCGTCGTTCCGCGCTCCGGGAGGTGTGTCCGTGATGTCGTCCATCCGCATCATCCTGCCAGTCCTCGTCGTCGGGCTGTCGCCGGTCGGCGCGTTCGTCGGGCGCGGCGAACAGGGCGCCGCGACAACCACCCAGGCCGCGGCGCTTCCCGAGCGCGCGCGGAACGGGCTGCGCAAGGCCGTGGAGTTCTACCGCACGCAGGTCGCCACGGGCGGCGGCTACCACTTCGCGTACGCCGAGGACCTCAGCTATGGGCGATCCGAACAGAGCGAGGGTCCGCTGCGCGTCGAGATTCAGCGTGACGGCACGCCCATCGTGGCCCTCGCATACCTCGAGGCATACGAGGGCACCGGCGATCGGTACTATCTCGATGCGGCGCGCGATGTCGCGCTCACCCTCGTCAAGGGACAGTACTGCAACGGGGGCTGGAGCTATGTCATCGAGCTCGATCCTGCCCGACGCGCGCAGCAGCCGTATCGCGCGGACGGGCGTTGCAGCCAGGCGACGCTGCCGGGTGCCGATCGGCCCGCGACCCTCGACGACAACGTCACCCAGGCCGCGGCCCGCGTGCTCATGCGCGTCGATCGCGATCTGGGCTTCAAGGACGCGGCGATTCACGACGCGGCGCGCTTTGCGCTCGACAGCCTCGTGAAAGCCCAGTATCCCAATGGCGCGTGGCCCCAGCGCTACGCGCGCTTCCCCGATCCGGCGGCCTTCCCCGTCACCCGCGCGAGCTACCCGGAGTCGTGGCCGCGGACGTGGCCCGGGTCCAGCTACTTCGAGCATTACACCTTCAACGACAACTCGATCGCGGACGCCATCGACGCGATGCTCGAGGCCGCACGCATCTACAACGAGCCGCGCTACCGGGCGTCGGCGGAGAAGGGCGGCGATTTCATCCTGCTCGCGCAGATGCCCGATCCGCAGCCAGGATGGGCGCAGCAGTACGACCGCAACATGTACCCGGCGTGGGCCCGGCGCTTCGAGCCGGCGTCGATTACGGGCGGTGAATCGCAGAGCATCATGCGGACGCTCCTGCTGCTCTATCGCGAGACGGGCAACCGGCGCTATCTGGAACCGCTGCCCCGCGCGCTCGCGTACTACCAGCGGTCGCTGCTCGCCCCCGCCGACACGCCTTCCGAAGCCAGACGTCGCGCGTGCCCGGGCCAGACACCGTGCGCGGCGCGGTTCTACGAGCTGAAAACGAACCGCCCGCTGTACATCACGAAAGGAACCCGCGTGACCGCCCTCGATCAAGGGGCGGCCACCGTGGACGGCTACGAGGTGAGCTACAGCGACGCGTCCGTCATCACGCACTATGCCGTGCTGGTGTCCGGCGCGGGATTCGCCACTATCGAACGCGAGTTCACACAGCTTCAGGCCGCCACCACCTCATCCGTGAGGCGGCCCGACCGGCTGCGCGGTCTGTCACCCTGGAGCGAGAGCGGGGCGACGATGGGCCAGCGGGCGGCCCCGAACGCGGCGCGGGTGCTATCGATCCTCAATGCCATGGACGCCCGCGGCGCCTGGGTCGAGGAAGGCACGATCGGCCGGGCGGATCGGCTGGTCTCGGTGTTTGCCGGCCGGAATCTGGTCGTGCGATTGGGCGGACAGACGCTGCCGCTGAACGAGAACGACACGCTGGAAGTCTTCAACGGCCCCGAGCCACCGCGGGAGCGCATCATCCGGTCGCGCACCTTCGCCGATCACGTCGGGGCGCTCAGCAATTATCTTGCGCAGCACCGCACCGCGGCACGTTCGCGATAGTTCCACGAGTGGATTCCACCCCCGCCCGTCGTCTGCTCGTCGTCGCTGGCCTGGTCACCGCCTTGTCGGTGGTCGTGATCGCGCAGCGGCCCTGGCCGGGCGGCTTCGACGCGCTCCGCGCTCCCGTGCAGCCAAGCGCCGCCGTGCCGTACGACGGACGCTTCAGGTTCGTGCGGATCGCGTATCAGACCTTGCCGGGCGGCTACTGGTACCGCGGCCAGCCGGCCTGGTCGCACGGCTACCCCACCTCCGAGCAGCAGCTGATGCGGATCATGCAGACCGTCACGAGCCTCGATGCGCACGTCGACGAAACCAGCTCGCTCACGCTGGAAGACCCGGACATCTTCACCTATCCCGTCCTGTACATCATCGAGCCGAGCTGGTGGCAGATGAGCGACGGCGAGGCCTCGGCGCTTCGTCAGTACCTCGACAAGGGCGGGTTCGTCATCGTGGACGACTTCAAGACCGAAGCGTGGATGGGCGGCCGCGGCTGGGCCCAGTTTGCCGACAACGTGGCCCGCGTGATCCCGGACGCACGTTTCCTCGATCTCGATGTCTCGCACCCCATCTTTCATCAGTTTTTCGACATCGTCTCGCTGGACATCTTCCCGCAGGCGTACAACGCGGGCCGGCCGGTTTTTCGTGGCCTCTTCGAGGACAACGACCCGGCGAAGCCGCTCCGGATGTTCGTCGCCTACAACACCGACATCTCGCAGTTCTGGGAGTGGTCGCATCGCGGCCTGCGGCCGATCGACGACACGAACGAGGCGTACAAGCTGGGCGTGAACAGCGTGATGTACGGGCTGCTGCACTGAGCGAGCTCCGGGGTCACTCCGGAACGCGGAGTGCCGTCAGCTCGTCGCTCGTCCACGGCGTCTGGCGGCCGGCCGTGGCCGCGCGCACGCGCGCGATGCTGTCGGCCGACACCGGCGCCGCGTCATGTCCCCATGCGCGCCTGATGTAGGTCAGGATCGCCGCGAGCTGCCCATCGTCGAGCGTGCCCATGGCCGGCATCAGCAATTCGCCCGTCAGGCCGTTGAGGACGATGCGGGTCAGGCGCGCGTCGTGGCCGAGGACCCAGGTGGAATTGCGCAGCGGCGCGCCGAGGCGGTCCATGCCGGTGCCGTCCGTCTGATGGCAGGGCGCGCAGTACGCCAGAAACCCTTCCTCGCCGCGATCGGGAGCGCCCGTGGAGCCCGCCGTCATGCCCGCGAGCAGCCGATCGCGGTCGGCGCCGGACGGCGCCATCTCGAGGAGCCGCGCCAGCCGCGCGAGGTTCCGCTCGCTGACGGCGGGCGTGTGGTTCGTCGCCCAGTCCGTGTAGTCGCCCTTGCCGCCGGGCATGCGGCTGCGCGGGTGCCCGGCATAGGCCAGCCAGTGAGCGTCCGGGTCGATGCGCGTGAACGCGGGTCGGTCGCCGCGGTCGGAGGCCAGCCGGCGCGCGATGCGGCCGGCCAGGTGCTCGAGGAACAGCGGCGCGCGCCAGAGACCCGCGGCCTCGAGCCAGGTCAGGACGCCGTCCGCGTCGCGAGTCATCCGATGCTCGAGGGCCCACCAGATCCGCAGCGGAATGTACCGGTCCGCGACGTCTTCCGGCCGCTCAGCGAGCGCGCCCAGCACGGCGAGGGCGGCGCCGGCCTCGAAGCGAGCGGTGGCCGCGGCGAGCTCGCTCCGCACCTCCGCCGACGGTTCCGTGCGCGCGAGGCGGACCAGCCGGTCCCGCATCGGCGGCGCACTCGATGAGCCCTCCAGCAGCCGTACGGTCCCCAGACGAATCGCCGCATCGGGGTGGTCCAGCAACTCGAGCGCCCACGGAGCGTCGATGCCCGCGATGAGGTTCGCGGTCCACAACGCTTCGAGCGCCGCCGTGCCCCGCCCGCTGCGAACGAGCCGACGCAGCTCGGGCACGAGGGCGTGCTCACGGCGTTCACCCAGCAGCCGTCGCGCGTGGTCGCGATACCACTTGCGGGAATCGCCGAGCAGGCCGACGAGCTGTTGACTGGTCAGGCGGGAAATGACGTCGGGCGTGATTTCCGCTCCCCCACGTGCGCGGAAATTACGCCCGACGTCGTTTCCCGAACGCCGCAACCGCCAGATCCGCCCACAGTCCTTGTCCCACGTGTCGCGCGGATCGGTGTGATCCATCCGGATGTCGCACCAGTCCGCGATGTACACCGCACCATCGGGCCCGACGGCCATGTCGACCGGACGGAAGCTGCGATCAGGAGTCTGGACGATGGCTTCCGTGTCCACCGTCCTGAAGGTGGACCCGTCAGGAACCAACCGCGTGGCCTGAATCCGGCTTGTCAGCGCCATCCCGGAAATGAGCTGCCCCTCGTAGCCGGGCAGCTGGCCGTCCTCGTAGACGACCGACGTCATCGCAAATCGCGCGGCGTACCCCTCGTGCGGCATGCTCGGGAAGTAGCCGAATGCGAACGGCCGGGTGAACGGACCGTGCTTCGGGAAGTTCTTCGCGTAGCGCCCGCCCGGCACCCAGTGGAAGCCGCGGCTGTTGCCGCCGTTGTCGCCGGAGAACGCGCGCCCCTGACTGTCGAACGACAACGTCCACGGATTGCCGCCGCCCTCGGCGAACAGCTCGAACGTGTCCCGCTCGGGGTGATAGCGCCAGACCGCCTGCCCCAGGAACGAGATCCCGCGAACCTTGGCCGTGCTCGTGCTGCCGTGCACGCCATAGAGCCAGCCGTCCGGCCCCCACGTCAGGCTGTTGGCGAGCGAATGCGTGTCCTCGAGGCCGAACCCCTCGAGCCGCACTTCCGGATCGGCGTCCGGCAGTCCATCGCCGGTCGTGTCGCGGTAGAACAGCAGGTAGGGTGGGTTCATCACCCAGACGCCCCCGCGACCCGTCAGCACACTCGTGGTGATGTTCAAACCGGTGATGACGTCCTGGTGCGACTCGAAGACGCCGTCTCCGTCCTTGTCCTCGAGCACGGTGATCTTGTCGGCGCCCCGGATGTGGCGCGGCGGCGGCGCCGGCACGCCGGTGTAGCGCGCGCGGAGGTACTGGTCGTACCAGTTGATGGCGACGCCCGCCGGAAACGGATACTGCAGGTACTGAACGACCCACAGTCGTCCGCGATCGTCGAAGTGCAGGTCGACCGGCTGTCGGATCACGGGCTCCGACGCAACCAGATCCATCGTCAGACCCGGGATTGGCTGGAAGGCGCGGAGCGCCTCTTCCGGCCGCGACGTCTTCTCGCCCTTCACCCACGTGGTCAGCTTGTCGCCGCCAACTTTCAGGTAGCTTTCGACGAACGCCTCGGCCTCGGGCGTGAAGGGACGCGCGTCCGACTGGCGGGCGCTCGATCCGGAGCCCGCCAGCAGGCCCGCGAGCGCGGTGGCGGCAAGCCTGCGCACGCCCGATTCTACTCCTCGCCGCCGCGCCGCCTTTCGCGCCCGCCGCTCGGCCGGTGGTACTGTCATGACCGGCCGGCCGCTCCCCCTCATGCCCGACCTCACGCCCCTTCAATGGCTGCTCGCCGCCATCGC
>CAZFAT010000008.1:0-6763 GCA_964517075.1 uncultured Solibacteraceae bacterium | reverse complement strand
CTGGCGCGTGCTGGTCGCGAAGCGGCCGAGCGCGAGCCGATAAGTGTGACGCCCCCACGCGGCCTGGGCCTTCACCAGCAGCCGCGCAGCGCGGCCCGGCGAGATCGGGCTGTCCTTGCCGAGCATGATGTCGCCGGATTGGAGCAAGCGGCGCAGCAGACCCGCGGCAAAGTCGTCTTCGATCCACTCGGCCAGGCCCAGCAGCGCGCGACCGGGACGTGTGAGCGTGGCCGGAATCCCCGTGGCCACCGTGACAGGCCAGTTGTAGCGAACTGCTTTTTCCCAGATGAGCGCCGAGGCTTGACCCGCGCCACCGGAGGCACATGCGATCTCGACCTGATCCAGCGTGCGGCCCGAGGCCAGGATGCGGCGGAAGACTTCCTCGATCTCGGCCTCGGCGCCACCCGCCTGGAAGAATGCGATGGGCACCTCCGCCGGGACGCTCGCGCGCCGTCCATCGCTGGACGGGGGGACGGAAGACGCGCCCGTCGTCCGCGCGAGCCGGCGAGGTACGCGAACGCCCTCCGCCTCGACCGCCGCGGCCACGATCCGCTCGCCGGGCACGGCATCAATCAGGCGACGCTCCAGCGGCGACCAGACCGCGCCGGCGATCTCCGTCCAGCAGTCCTGCGGCTGAATCGGACACCAGTCTGGATGCTTCAGCGCCTCCTCGAAGACGACGGCGCGGTCGCCGCGCGACGTGTTGGCGAGATAGGCCTCGTACGCTTCGAGGAGCGCGCACAATTCCGCGTGTTTGTCGGCGGAGGCGAACGCGGCGGCCGGCAGGTCCGCGGCACGCACACCGGCCATGCGCAGCTCTTTCAGCGTGGACCAGAGCGCCATCGCCATCTGCGGCTGGTCGGCGAGGGGAAGGAAGTAGCTCTTCAGATCCGTGGGGGTCTCCCGGGCGTCGCGCAGTCCGAGCAGGAGCCGCATCACGAGCGCAGGGCCGAGCCCTTCCTCGGAAGGATCGATGCCGCGTTCGACGAGAAAGGGCGCGCCCATTCGAAGGGCTACATCGAGAGGAGTCACAAAGCGGAAGTTCGCCCAGTCCGTGCCCTCCAGTACCAGCCGATCGCCGATCGTGCGGCCAATCGCATGGGAGGGTACGAAGACCCACTTCGCGCGCGTGGGCCCGTCGGCGGCGAGCCGGTTCAACACGTCGAGAAATGCCGGAGTCATTGCCTTACCAGGAAGCGACACGGCTCGGCCATGTCGCAATCTTCAGTCTGCGGTCTGACAGGGTGTGTCCTACGTACTGCCTTCGCCTCACGAGCCTCTGAATTCTACAGTCGGAGTGTCCGGCTTTCAGCCGGACCTCATCGGCCTGCAGGTGCCCGGGGGCGTGTCACGATGCCCGCGTCCGGAGCCGCGTGAGGACGGGCGCCCACGCACCGCGGTCGCGCTGGACATGAAGGAGTGGTTCGATCGGGATGAGCCACCCGGCATGGCCGGAAGGCGCCGCGGCCAGCGTCGCGGCCACGACCTGGGCCGCAGCCGTCGCATCGCCGTTGGCGACGAACGGCACGGCGCGCGCGAGCGCGGCGTCGATCGCGCTCGGCGTGGCTCGGTCGGGTTCGATGGCCTGCCCCAACAGCTCCAGGCCCGCGCGGGCCATCGGGTGCCCCCTGACGCACGCGAGGGCCTGCTCGAAGCCGGTGCGCGCCGCTCGAGCGTCGCGCGCGTCCTCCGCTAAACGGCGTGCCCCAAGGCCACTCGAGGCAGCACGCTGGCTAATCCGCACCGTGTCTCGGATCCCGATGTCCCGGCGGGGGGCAGCGTCTGACAAGAAGCGATTCTGTTGCCAGGGCGACCCGTCTAATGCCGACTTAATGCCGACTATCGTTCGTGGCGCGGAACGGGCCGCAGGTACAATGTTCGCGAATCCGCAATGCGGACCGTTACCGAGAGCCAGCCCATTACGCTCGACGACTTGCGGCAGATGCTTGGCGGACGCTTCAGCGACATGGTCAAGGGCGTCGTTGATTTGCGTCGAGCGGTGCTGGTGGTGGATGCGGACATGCACGCCGACGAGGAGGCGGAACTGCTGGCGGAGGGGTCGGATCAGACGGACCTGTGGGGTATCAACCTCTATCCTGACCTGCCGGAACCGGAGTGGCTCGAGTTCGATTCGATGATCAACCTGCGTCCGTCCTTTGGCAATCGTTCGCGGGGCGTGGATGACCCGGCCACGCGCGACGCGATCGCAAGTCTGATCAGGCGGCTGGTCCGACGATGACCGGCGTCCAGCATCGGGAGCTGGCCGCGGGACGATGGTGGACGCTGTCGCTCGCCGAGCAGCTGGGCAACGTCGGCAGTGAGATCAGCCGCGCGTCGGGATGGACCGGGCGCAATCCCACGCTCGCCGAGCGCGCGCTCCACCGGGCACTCGAGCTGATCGACCTGACGCTGGCCGATCCGCGGCTGCGCTCGTCGCGCGCGCGGTTGCGCGAGATCGCCAGGGCGCGCGAAGTCGTGGTGGACTTCTTCGCGGGCCCGAACCAGTACGGGTCGACGGCCGCCTCGCTGCAGAAGTACTTCGATGCCTATGCCCTCGCCGCGCGACGGCGCTGACGCGCGAGAGCGCCCGCCCGGCCGTTACTCACGACGGGAAGGCGAATCCGGCGGATCGCCAAGCCGCGAAACCAGCCCCGCGATCTGCGCCGGCGTCAACGGGTCGGACACGACCGCGAACCCAGCGCGCGCACCGGATTGACGACGATGCCGTCGAGCGCGATTCAGGAGGCGAAGCCCCCTCTGAGCTCCGCCTCCTCACGAGGACTTTCCGACGGTCAGCCACGAGCAGGCGATAGCCGCCCTCGAGCAGGCCAAGGACGCGCTGCTCGCTCGTGCGAATCCTGCTTGACGAGTGTCTGCCGAAGCGCCTGAAGCGGGACTTGGTCGGCATGAGGCCCGAACGGTTCCAGAAAGGGGCTGGGCGAGTAGACGAAACGGCGAGTGACTCCGTTTGGCCCAGGCCGACTTCGACGTGTTCCGAATCGCGTCTCGTGACGGTGGCGCCGCCGTCAGCGTCGCCGGCGCGGGGAGGCGCGCTGGGTCCCGTGTGATCGCCGGTCGGGGGCATCGCCGGGGGCGCTGATTGGGATCTCGTCGGCCTCGAGCACGACGACGCGGCCGCCTTCCCACGTCGCCACCCGCTGGCCCAACCGCTTGTGGCGCAGCAGTGCGTCCTGGACTCCCAGGCGCAGCGCCTCGTCGATGGCCTGGCCGTCGTCGAACAAGGCACTCATGGACGGGTCGTCGCCCTTCACCTTGCGCTGTGGCTGGCGAGTTCCCATAGGCCTCGTCTCAGGATACGCCGCCGGTTTGGACGCTGGCCAGTGGCAATCAACTCGGGGCCGTTGGCCGGTGCGGCGTTGTACAGCCGCCAACGGTCGGCCATCGGAGCGTAGCGTCCGAAAAAATTGGCGCGACCCCGCTCAAACCGGCGCCGGACGGTTTCGGCCGGCACGGTGTGTCCCCCGGCTTCGACGCGAAGCGTCACACGAGCGAGGGCCAACTCCGCGCTGGGGAGCCACAAGTACACGACGTGAACTCGGTAACCCTGGGCACGCCATCTCATGAGGTGGCCGGCCAGCGTGACGCTGGCGAGTGTCGACTCGCAGGCGAAACTCGTGCGCGTGGCCACGAGTTCCTCGAAGCGGCTCAGCATGACCCGCGCGGCCTTGACCGCAGCCGCTTCAGGTCGAAACGCGCTCAGGCCCTGCGCCAGCGTGTCCGCGTTGACGAACTCGTCCACCCGCAGAGCGCCGCGGAGGAGCCGCGGAGCGGCCGTTGATTTTCCAGCGCCGTTCGGACCGCCGATCACGACGATGCTGGGTGAACGGGCGGGGGCGGCAAGGGCCATCCGTGCGCGATTATAGATGGGCGGGCGTAGCGGGGCCGTCACGATCCTGCAGCGGTTTGGCGGCGCGCTCGAACGTCCATGTGCATGCCTTGGTGCTGGAGGGGTGCTATGGGAAGGATGCGAGGGGTCGCGTCGCATTCCATCCCGTGGGCGCCTTCACCGCGCTCGATGTCGCCGAGACACGGCAAGACGCGCAGGTGGGGATCAGCAGGGGTGGACGGCCGACGATGTCGTCGTGCTCAACGCGGCGACGTCGCGGCGAGCCACCTGGTCGGCGGTCCCTACGGCGCCTCTGCGGCGCTCGCCGGGCTGAGCGCGATGTGCCGGGCGAAGTCGGCGGCATCTTCCACGGTGGCGATCGGGGATCCGTCGGGCGCTGCGAGTTCGAACCGGCGCCCGCCTGCGCGCGAGCTGGCTTCGGCAAGATTGGCGACGAACAGCGTCTGCCAGCCGATCTCGACGCCAGGATCCAGCGGGGCGCCCGATCCGAGGCACTCCACAAAAGCCGAGACCTCCGCCGCGTACGAGGTCGCGAACCGTGCGTAGAAGTCGGGATGCCGCGGCGCTGGCTGACTCATGGAAAACGAGGCCGTATCGAGGAGCGCCCCCCGCCGGGCGCCTGCGCCGCCCCACAGCCGCGCGGAGATCGTTCCGAAGTCCCCGACGAACTCGCCGACGTCGATGCGGCCCTCCGTGCCGATCAGCGTGAATCCGTTGTCATAGCCGGCGCTGTTGATACGCGACCCCCACAGGTGCGCGAGCGAGCCATCACGCCACGTGCAGAAGACGTGGACGACGTTGGCGCCTTCCCCGGCGCGGTCGTCGTAGTGCGGTGTCAAGAACCGAACTGCCTGGACCGTCGCCGGGAGCTCGAACCCGTGCACGCTCATCGCTTCGTAGACGAGATGGATCGCCATGTCGGCTGTGATTCCGCAGCTCTGATAGCCGGCCGGCGTCGGGTTCTTGTCCTGGAGCACGTGATCAGACTGCTGCAGCTTGCCCAGACGGCCGGCGCGCACCCAGGCCAGTGCCGTCCGGGCCGCCTCGTCGTAGCGCCGCTGAAAGCCCATCTGCACCAGCCGACGGCCGCCCTCGCCCAGCTCGGCCCCGAGGGCCGCGGCTTCCTGAATCGAATGTGCCAGCGGCTTCTCGACGAGCACGCGGATGCCTCGGCGCGTGAACGCGAGCGTGTCGCGCGCATGATCTTCGGTGCGCGACGAGATGACGACGCCGTCCAGCGGGATCTCCGCGGCCAGTCGTTCCGGCGTCTCGAATCGCGGGATGTCGGCCAGCGCCGCGCCGCCGAGCTCGGCCAGCAGCCGGCCGGCGGTCTGGAGCATCGGCGCGTAGCGATCGCCGATGGCCGCAAGCCGGACGGCGCCGGCCTGATGCTGCCGGACCAGGTGTTCGAGGTGGACCTGCCCCATCCGGCCGACACCGAACGCGCCCAGGCTCGGGCATCCGTGGGTCGAAGACATCGTCATGCCGGCCTATTGTGGCCCGCCACCGTGCCCTTGATCGAGTTGCTCTAGGCGCCGCCGACGCCTGATGGCCGCTGAGAAGATCTTTTAGCGATGAGCTGCATTGCCGGCTTACAGACCCAGTCCCGTTCCTCAAACCGTTCGCCCCAGCCAATCGGCGTCACGTCGCGCAATTCGTGCATTTGTTCATCGCCGACGAAGCGCATGCGCTTCCTGAGTGAGGCGCGCGCATTGGGATCGGCGCCGTGGTCGAGCAGCAGTCGGGCATAGGCGTCACTTTCGCGAGCCTCCTGCGACTGGACGACCACGGCCGAAAAGAGCGGCGTGTGTCCGCCGAAGCCGTCGGCATCAACGGCGGCACGGCCGTTCACGTCGGCTCCGTGCGCCAGCAGCCACCTGAAGACCGCCATTTCGTCGAAGTCAATCGCCATGTGAAGCAGGGTTGCGCCGTCGAGTGGAGTGCCATGCAGTGCGAGCGTCGCGTCTTCATGGCAGCCGAGCTCGAGCGGGTAGATCTCGCGAATCGAGTATGTCCGGGTGACCAATGACGGGTCGCGCTCGAGGAGGCGATCGAGAAGATCGATGCGCCCGCGATGCACGGCCATAGGCGGCGTGTCTGGCAAGGCCACGCCGTGCGCCGCGAGAATCTCCAGGCACTTGTGCTTACCGGCGGGCCGCCGGCCGTAGGTCTCGAGGATCATCCCGACAGGCGCCTTCTCATCGCCACGCTCGTCCACGATCCGTGCGCCAAGCTCGAGGAGCAGACCTAGTCCGTCCGGATCCTGCACGAGCGCGTGCGTTACGAAGAGCGGGGACCAGCTGTCAGCGTCGAGGCTAAGAAAGTCCGCGCACGCAAGATGATCCGCGAATTGCGGGGTCTCGGCTATCGCGTCGAGCTGGTCTCACCTGCTCCGTCAGCATGAGCGATTTTCGACCCTGCCAAGTCACTCTATAATCGTGAGCACCTTCCATGGTTCTGACCCCAGGAACGCGGCTCGGTCCGTACGAGATTCTTTCCGCCCTCGGCGCTGGCGGCATGGGTGAGGTTTGGAAGGCGCGAGACACGCGTCTCAATCGGCTGGTCGCCATCAAGGCCAGTATCAGCCCGTTCAACGAGCGCTTCGAACGTGAGGCTCAGGCCATAGCGGCGGTGAACCATCATCATGTTTGTTCGCTATACGACGTCGGCCCTGACTACCTTGTCATGGAGTACGTCGAGGGCGAGTGCCTGCACGGACCCGTGCCGCTCGCCCAGGCGCTCGAACTGGCCGACCAGATCCTGGACGCGCTCGATGCCGCGCACGAAAAGGGCATCGTCCACCGCGACTTGAAGCCGGGCAACATCCTGCTCACCAAGAGCGGCGTGAAGGTTCTCGATTTCGGACTCGCGAAAATCCAGCACGCTCCTGCGGTC
>CAZFAT010000007.1:0-2602 GCA_964517075.1 uncultured Solibacteraceae bacterium | reverse complement strand
CGGGCGATGCGGCGCTTGGCCGCAAATCGGACTAGGAGCCGCATCGTGTCGCGATAGGCCGCGACCGTATGCGGGCTCGCCTGCCGCTGACGCACGAGCCGCTCGGTGAAAAACGCCTGCAGCGTCGGGGCGAGGGCACTCACGGCCGGCCTCCGACATGCCGTTCGAGCCGATCGCCAGCCAGCTGCAAGAGCTCGGGTGCGGTGGACAGATACCAGTACGTGGTTTTGGGATCGACGTGGCCCAGATCACTCTTGTCCAAATTAGACTTTTGCGCGTGAACGGCAAAGGGGCTGACCTCGCGTTAGGATCGCCGGTGAGAGCTCGCAACTCCACCGACATCTTCCGGAGGCCAACCCCTTATGCCGAGATTTTGCAGCATCTTCAGCCAGTTGCTCCAGCTTTTTCCGCGCACGGAGTTTCAGAAGGCCGTCGTGGCCACCCACGCCGAGCGGCACGCGCGCGGGTTCACCTGTTGGGGCCAGTTTGTGGCGATGTTGTTCTGCCAGCTGGGACGGGCGCACTCATTGCGTGAGATCTGCGGCGGCCTCGCGAGCTGCGAGGGAAAGCTCGCGCATCTGGGCATCGAGGCGCCGTCGCGCACGACGCTGTCGTACGCGAACGCCCACCGCCCGTGGCAGCTCTACGAGCAGGTGTTCTCCCAGCTCTTGGCGCGCTGCCAGGCCGTCGCCGGCGCGAAGAAGTTTCGCTTCAAGAACAAGCTGCTGTCGATCGATGCGACGGTGATCGATCTGTGCGCAGAGATGTTCCCGTGGGCCACCTTCCGTCGGACCAAGGGCGCCGTGAAACTGCACTTCACCCTCGATCACGACGGCTACCTGCCCACCGCCATCGTGATCACCGAAGGCAAGCGGCAGGACGTCACGATCGCGCGGCAGCAGACCTTTGCGCCCGGCTCGATTCTCGTGTTCGATCGCGGGTATCTCGACTTCGCGTGGTTCGCGCAACTGACCGAGGCCGGCGTCTTCTTCGTCACGCGGCTGAAGGACGGCGCGGCCTACGACGTGGTCCAATCGCAGCCCCTGCCGACGCGGGGTGGGGTGGTCGCCGATGAATGGATTGCCCTGCGGAGCCCCCAGAGCGCGGCCAAGTACGAGCCGGGCCGCCCGTTGCGGCGCGTCGAGGTCGTCCTGCCCGAGGGCGACCGCTTGGTCTTCCTCACCAATCATCTCGACCTCGGCCCGACGACCATCGCCCGCATCTACAAGGACCGGTGGCAAATCGAGCTGCTGTTTAAGGCCCTGAAGCAAAATCTGCGAGTGAAGACCTTCGTCGGCACGTCCGCCAACGCCCTGCACATTCAGATTTGGACCGCCGTCATCGCGCTGCTCATCCTGAAATACCTGCAACTGAAGGCTACTTTCGGCTGGTCCCTCTCCAATCTCGTCGCGCTGCTGCGGATGAACCTCTTCGTCTATCGCGACCTGTGGACGTGGCTGAACGATCCCTTCACCGGTCCCCCGCAGCCGGCCGGGCCGGTCCAGGGGGTGTTGATTTGACTCGGCCGCATTTGGACAGCATCCCAGTCGATTGTCGAGAGAATCATCAGGTGTCAGCGCTCAGTCCCGTCCAATTTGGACAGCAGTGATCTCGGTAAGGTCTGGGTCGAGAAGTCGTGGCTCCACACCAAGCTGTGAACGCGCGTCGGAGACATGATGACGAAGCAGATTGACGCCGAGACCCTGCGCGAGTGGCTCGAATCGCAGCAGCCAGTCACCGTGTTGGACATCCGAACCAACGAAGATCGTGCCCAGTGGGCCATCCCCGGAAGCGTGCACGTGAACGCCTACGAGGCGTTGCGCGAGGGACGGCCGGGCGCGCTGACCGACGCAGCATTCCCGCCTGATCGCCCACTGGTCACGGTCTGCAATGCCGGTCGTGTCAGCGAGACCGCCGCGGAGATCCTTGCCGACCGCGGCTTCGATGCACGAACACTCGCTGGCGGCATGAAGGCCTGGAGCCTGGCGTGGAATCTTGCTGACATCCCACTCTCAGATCCCTCGGTGCACGTGATCCAGGTACGCCGGACTGGCAAGGGTTGCTTGTCATACGTGGTTGGGTCCGGTGGCCAGGCCGCGGTGATCGATCCGTCGGTGTCCTCCGAGGTGTACGTCGCGATCGCCAAGAAGCGCGGGTGGTCCGTGCGGTACGTATTCGAGACCCACGTCCATGCGGACCACTTGTCGCGCGCTCGGGAACTCGCCAAGCGGACCGACGCGACGTTGCTGTTGCCGGCGCAACAGCGCGTCAGGTTCCCTTTTCAGACGATCGGAGACGGCGACCGTGTTTCGTTGGGAGGAGCCAGCATCACCGCGATGCACACGCCAGGTCACACGAATGAGAGCACGTCTTACGTGCTGAATCAGGCCGCGGTGTTCACTGGCGATACCCTCTTTACGAACGGAGTGGGCCGCCCGGACTTGCATGCCGATCCTGAAGCGGCACGGCAGAGGGCCCGAGCGCTGTTCCTCTCGCTTACACACTTGCAACAGCTGCGACCCGAGATCATCGTGCTGCCGGCGCACGCGAGCGAACCTATCGCGTTCGATGGACAACCCGTCGCCGCCCGGCTCTGTCACGT
>CAZFAT010000006.1:0-3043 GCA_964517075.1 uncultured Solibacteraceae bacterium | reverse complement strand
CGAAGTCGCCGGCGGCTATCAGATCGTCACGCGGCCCGAACTGCACGAATGGGTGCGCCGGCTCTTCCACGAGCGCACGACCCAGAAGCTCTCGGTGGCCGCGCTCGAGACGCTGGCCGTCATCGCTTACAAGCAGCCGGTCACCGGGCCCGAGATTGCGGAGATTCGCGGCGTGAACGCCGTGGGCGTGCTCTCGACGCTGATGGAACGGCAGCTCGTCAAGATCGTGGGCCGCAAGCAGGTCGTCGGCCGCCCCTTTCTCTACGGCACCACGCGCGAGTTCCTCGACCGCTTCGGCCTGAACGACCTGTCCGACCTGCCGAAGGTGGAGGACATGTCAGAGCTGCTGGGTCTTGACCTGCCCCCGTCGGTGGCCGAACCCGCGCCGCAGACGCCGTTGCCGTTCGACAGCACGGCGCCGGAAGGGCAAGTGCACTGACGCTGAAAGTCAGAAGTGGGAAGACAGAAGGTCGAAGTTCGGATCGCCAATCCAGCACCGACAACCGAGAACCGAGAACCACCCGTGCGTTTGAACAAAGTCCTTTCCACCGCCGGCGTGGCGTCGCGGCGCGCGGCGGATGAGCTGATTCAGCAGGGCCGCGTCGAGGTCAACGGCCGGGTGGCGAAGACCGGCATGCAGGTCGATCCCGGGATCGACGACATCCGCGTGGACGGCCGGCGGCTCAAAGCCGCGCCCGAGCGGCGCTATCTACTCCTCAACAAGCCGCCGGGCGTCGTGAGTACGCGGTCCGACCCGCAGCGCCGGCCGACCGTCATCGATCTGCTGGAGCGCGCCGGCGTGCATGGGTACTTCTATCCGGTCGGCCGGCTCGACTACGAGTCGGAAGGGCTCCTCCTGCTGACCAACGACGGCGCGTTCGCCGAACGCGTCACGCACCCGCGCTACGAGCTCGAGCGGACCTACGAGGTCACGCTGGCCGGCGTGCCCGACGAACGGGACCTCCGCCGGCTGCGCGAGGGGGTGCCGATCGACGGCCGGCGGACGCTGCCGGCGAAGGTCCGGCGACTGCGCGGGCTCGAGGGGCGCGAGGGGCCCCGCGCCCTCGTCGAGATCACGTTGCGCGAGGGCCGTAATCGGCAGGTCCGCCGGATGTGCGATGCCATCGGCCATCCCGCCGACCGGCTCCGCCGCACGCGCATCGGCCCCGTCACGGACCGCAGCCTGAAGCCGGGCCGCTTTCGCGATCTCACCCCCGCGGAGATTCGTGGACTCCTGCGCGAAAACACTCTTGAAGGTCAAAGGTCAAAGGTTAGTTCCCCCCGTTCATCGCCTCCCGGACGGCTTTCCAGAAACTGACGAGCCGCCAGCAGTCCGCCAGACCGATCTCAGGCTGGAGGCCCACGTGCGACAGCGCCGGTGTGAGCAGTGCGCGGACGGACACGCCGTGCTGCTCGAGGTGCGCCGCGAGGTGCTCGGTTTCGGACGAGGGGATGACGTTGTCGGTGGCGCCGTGCAGCAGAAAGACGGGGACCGGCGGCATTGGCGAGCGTTCGGGGGACAGCGCGGGGTCGGCCGAGAGCGGCTCGATCGCCGGCGCCACCAGCCGGCCCAGCGTCCGGACGTCGCGCGCGAGCGCGGCCGCGAGAATCGCCTGAGCCGGATGGGGCAGCCGGTCGGCGGTCTGCTGCGCGCCCGCCAGCAACCGGCGCGCGTCCGTCTGGGCGTCGCTCGTGTCGAAGGCCGCGTTGAGATACATGCGCAGACCATCCTCGAGTGGCGCCGCCTGGTCGGCCGGGACGATCCAGGGCAGGGCGGCGAGCGCGGCGAGCGCGACGCCGTAGTCGTGCGGCGGCCGCACCGTGCCGTCAGGCAGCAGGCCCGTGCTGAAGTAGCGCAGCGCGCGCCCGAAGTCGCCGTGGCCGCCGAGCGACAGCACGAAGTCGAGCCGGTTCGCGATCGAGGGCCGGCCCGCGGCGACCACCGCCAGGCCGCCGCCGAAGCTGATGCCGGCGAGGCCGACGCGCCCGCGCGGCGCCAAGGCGGACGAGGACGTCACCCAGCGGACGGCGTCTTCAATCTGGTCGGTCGATCGCGGTGTGAGCCGGAACTCGCGAAGATCGGGCAGCGGGACGACGACGACGGTGACGCCGGTGGAGGCGAGCCGCACGGCGAAGCGCGTCTGACGCGGCTCGTCGAGGCCGCCGCCGTGCACGCCGGGGATGACGAGCAGGGTCGACCGGGACGCCGGCGTGGTGACATACACCCGCGCGGGCGCCGCGCCGTGCCGTGTCGGCACGTCGACGTCGCGCGTGGTGACCGGCTGGGAATCGGCCGAAAGCATCCCGCCGATCGGTCCGATGCCGCCGGTCAGGGTGGCGAGGACGCGAAGCGTGGGGACGAGGGTCCAGAGGGTGGCCAGGAGCGCGACGATCAGCGCGGCGACGGCCAGCAGGCCGATCGTTGACTTTCGACGCACCGGCATCCCGGGAATAATAGTGGACGTCCTTCATGCGACGCTCCCTGATCATCGCGATTGACGGCCCGTCGGGCGCCGGCAAAGGCACGGTCGCGCGTACCGTGGCGGCGCGGCTGGCCTATCAGCACGTGGACACGGGCGCCATGTACCGCGCCGTCGCCTGGAAGGCCCGCGCCACCGGCACCGATCTGCAGGATGGGGCGGCCGTCGCGGCGCTCGCCGCGCGCGCGTCGTTCGACCTCGGCGCGCGGGTGCGCATCGACGGCGAGGACGTCACCGAGATCATTCGCACTCCCGAGATCGATCGCGTCGCGGGCATCGTCGCGCAGCATCAGGTGCTGCGCGACGAGCTCGTGGCGCGGCAGCGCGGCTACGGCGCCGACGGTGGGGTCGTGATGGAAGGGCGCGACATCGGGTCCGTCGTGTTCCCGCACGCCGACGTCAAGGTCTACCTTGATGCCGCGCCGGAGGAGCGCGCGCGGCGGCGTGCCGGCGATCCGGCGCACGCCGTGGGACGGGACGCGGCCGTCAGCGCGGTCGCCGAGGCGCTCGAAGCGCGCGATCACACCGACCGCACCCGCGTCGTTTCCCCCCTGCGCCTGGCG
>CAZFAT010000005.1:0-14693 GCA_964517075.1 uncultured Solibacteraceae bacterium | reverse complement strand
GCGCGACGATCTGCGCCAGCTCGCGGCCCTGCTCGCGGGCGTGCGGGCGCTCGGGTCCGGCCGGGTGCTTCAGGACGTGCTGGCGCTCGTGCTCGACGCGGCGCTCGACCTGTCGGGCGCCGAACGCGCGTTCATCATGCTGGCCGGCGCCGACGGGGCTCTCGAGTTCAAGCTCGCGCGCGGCCGCGACAAACAGACGCTGACCGACCAGACGTTTGCCACGAGCCGCAAGATTCCAGAGGAAGTCTTCCGCACCGGTGCGTCGAGGGTCGTCACCGATCTGCTCGACGGCGGATTTGCCGACATCCACATGGGCACCGTGGCGCTCGGCATCCGCAACGTCGTCTGCGTGCCCCTGACGCTCGTGCGCTACCTCGACGCCGTTGACGCGGGATCCAAGGCGGACGACCGTCCGATTGGCGTGCTGTATCTCGACAGCCGCGAACGCGGCCGGCTGCTGTCGGACGGCACCCGTGCCAACCTCGAAACACTGGCCGGAGAAGCGTCGGTGGCGATTGAAAACGCCAAGCTGTATCGCGAGAAGCTGGATCGCGCGCGGATGGAACAGGAAATCCGCATCGCGGCCGAGATCCAGCAGGCGCTGTTGCCCAAGCCACGCGCGAGCCTCGGGTTCGTCGAAGCCGCCGCGTCCAGCATTCCCTGCCGGTCGATTGGCGGGGATTTCTTCGACTATCTCGATGAGCCCGGGACGTCCTTCGGGTTCGTCCTGGGCGACGTGGCGGGGAAGGGCCCGCCGGCGGCCCTGATGAGCGCGCTCATGCAGGGCATGTTTGCCGCCGAAGCCTATACCCCGCGCGGCCCCGCGCTGGCCGTGGCGCAGATGAATCAGGCGTTGTGCCGGCGCGGCCTCGAGTCGCGGTTCGTGACGCTGATGTTCGGCCTGATGACCGCGAACGGCGCGCTGACCTACTGCAACGCCGGCCACAACCCGCCGCTCGTGCTGGGCCGCGCGGGTGTGCGCCGGCTCGAAACCGGGGGACCGGTCGTCGGCCTTCTGCCGGGCGCGCTCTTCGATCAGGGAACCGATCAGCTCGAGCCGGGCGACGTCATGCTGATCTTCAGCGACGGCGTCTCGGAGGCGTTCAATCTGGCCGGCGAGGAGTTCGGAGAGGACCGCATCGTCGAGGTCGCGGCCGCCGCCACGGATTCGCCCGCCGCGGTGCTGGTGGAGCGCATCGTCGGGGCGGTTCGCGCCTTCACCCGCGGCGCGCTGCAGAGTGACGACATCACCGCGATGGTGATCCGGTATCTCGGCGACGCGGGGTGATGGGACGGCGGACCGTCCACCTTCGCTGAAGCTCCGGCGGACTCGCCGCAGCCTCGGCGGAGGCGGTCAGGTCCGCCCACGAGATCACTGGCGCGTGCGGGCCAGGTGGGTCTCGATGTCGGGCAGCGCGGCCAGCAGGACGTCGCCCACCACCTGAAGACTGCGCGCGCTCACGTGCTCCAGGGTGTCATCCGGCGTGTGCCACTGCGGATAGTCCAGGTCGATGATGTCCACGGCCGGCACTCCGGCCGCCAGGAATGGCAGGTGATCGTCGGCGACCAGCGTGGTCTCGTCGATGAAGACGGACTGATGGTTAAGTCGCCGCGCGGCGGTCCAGATGAGGTTCGTCAGCCAGGCGGTGGACTGCGTTTCGCGGCGGATGCGCAGATCCCGATCGCCAATCATGTCCACGAGCACCATCGCGGCGATTGAGGTCAGCGCGTTGGCCTGCCGGGCGGCCTGGACGTAGTAGCGGCTGCCGTAGGTGTTGTCGGTGCCGCTGGGATGGTCCCAGTCGACAAGGGCTTCCTCGCCGTCGAACCAGACCAGGTCCACGGTGAACTCGCGCGGCCGATCCTTGAGCGCGCGCGCCAGCTCGAGCAGGAACGCCGCACTCGACCCGCCGTCACTCGCGCCCACGAAAACCTGGTTCTTGAACAGTTTCGTGTCGTAGTGGCCGCCAATGAGGATCCGGTCGCTTCGACGGCCCGGCAGTCGCGCGATCAGGTTGACCATCTCCACGCGGCCGAGGGGCGTTGTGGCGGTGAAGGGCTGCTCCTGCACGGTCAGCCCGATCTGCGCCAGTTGCCGTGTCAGGTACGCGCGCGTCTGACGGAGCTGCGGGGAACCGGCGGGACGCGGGCCGATGCCCACAATCTGCTGCAGGTGCGTCCACGCACGGGCGCTGTCGAACCCGGCCGCGGCGGGGCCCTGTGGCGCCGCCGCGCGGGCCTGGTCGGCGGGTAACGGCCCGGCCGCGGTCCCATCCGCGGCCGACCGGGCGGGCCAGAGCCGGGCGGCGGCCGCTCCCGCCGCGAGCAGACCGACGACCGCGATCGTGAGGCCCATCCGATTCCAGGCCCATCGCCGGGATTGACGGGCCGCGCGCGTGTGTGCTCCGCGTGGCTGAGGTTGCTGCTGCCCATGCTGCGCCATTGGGAACCCCCAGGTCAGGCGATCACCGAGCGCGGTGTCCGGGCGTCGACCGGCACGTAGTCGCGGCGCTCGGGGCCGACGTAGATCTGCCGCGGACGCGCGATCTTCTGATCGCTGTCGCGGAGCAGTTCGTCCCACTGCGCCAGCCAGCCCGCCGTCCGTGGAATCGCGAACAAGACCGGGAACATCGCCACCGGGAAGCCGAGCGCCTGATAGATGAGCCCGGAGTAGAAGTCCACGTTCGGATACAGCTTTCGGTTGACGAAGTAGTCATCGCTCAGGGCAATCCGCTCGAGTGCGAGCGCGACGTCGAGCAGAGGGCTCGGTCCGGTCGCGGCAAAGACCCGGTCGGCCGTGTCCTTGATGATGCGCGCCCGGGGGTCATAGGACTTGTAGATGCGGTGGCCGAAGCCCATCAAGCGGAATTCGCCGCGTTTCACCCGGGTGATGAACGCCGGCACCCGGTCGACCGTGCCGATCTCCTCCAGCATGCGCACGACCGCTTCGTTGGCCCCGCCGTGGAGCGGGCCGTACAGGGCCGCCGCCGCGCCGGCGAGCGCGGCATAGGGGTCCGCCTGTGAGCTGCCAATCGATCGCATCGCGTTCGTGCTGCAGTTCTGTTCGTGATCGGCGTGCAGGATGAACAGGATATCCATCGCGCGCTCGAAGACCGGGTGCGACGCCGCCGCGTCGCCGTCGAACAACATCTGCAGGAAGTTGGCCGGGAAGCTGCGGCTCGGATCCGGAGCCATCGGTGGCTGGCCGTTCCGGTGTCGAAACAGCGCCGCTGCGATGGTGGCGGCCTGGCCGATGAGGCGCCGAATCTGCAGACCGCGCGAGGCTTCGTCGCCCACGCGCTTGGCGTCGGGGTAGCTCGTCGAGAGCGCCCCGACCGCCGTCAGGAACATGCCCATCGGGTGCGCGTCGCGCTCGAAACCGGCCAGGATCCGATGGATGCTCGCGGGCAGCGCCGCGTGTTCCCCGATCTCGCGCGTCCAGGCATCCAGCTCAGCCGGCGTCGGGAGGTCGCCGGACAGCAGGAGGTAGGCGGTCTCCAGGTACGTGCTGCGCTCGGCGAGCTGTTCGATCGGATAGCCGGCGTAGCGGAGGATGCCACGATCGCCGTCAATGAACGTGATGCGGCTCCGGCATGCCGCTGTGTTCTGAAAGGCGGGATCGTAGGTCATCAATCCGAAGTCGTCGGGCGAGGTTCGGATCTGCCGCAGGTCCATCGCCCGGATCGCGCCGTCGTCGATCCGGATCTCGTACTGCCGGCCCGTTCGATTGTCGGTGATGGTCAGCGAATCGGCCATGGCTCAGTCGGGCGTCCGTTCATGGGTTACGAGTCCTCCTGGTCGCGCCCCGAAGTCGCGGGACCGCGTTCGTCACCGGCGGCGGCATCGGGGAATCCCGGCACGCGGTAGTCCCCCGACAGCCAGCGGCCCAGGTCGGCCATCTTGCAGCGCTCACTGCAGAAGGGCTTCCAGGCGGCATCGGCAGGCCTCCGCCGGCAATAGACGCACGGCGGAACATCGGGCATCACGACATTCTATGGGCCGGCGGTTGGAAGATCCAACCGGCCCACCGGCGACGCGCGGGCGCCCGGATCAGGGGCGCACGGGCGCGACGGCGTCTCCCTCGAGGAACTCGCCGATCTGACGGCGCAGTTCGTCCTGAATGACGGTCACGGGCTTGCGCCCGTCGAGCACGCGGAAGCCGAACTCGTCGGCCATGGCCCCGTACTCCTTGAGCAGCAGGCGCTGATACGCCCGGAAATTGTCATAGATGTCGTGGCCGGACTTCATGTCCATACCCGCTTCCCAATACGCCATGCCCCCGGCCTCGAGGACGCGGCGCGCGAGGGCGTCCGCGTCAATCTTCAGGTAGAACACCAGGTGCGGGGCAATCGCGAAGCCGTACATCCGGCGCACCCACTGGCTGTCGACGCCGCGCACGCCCGCCCGCGCCATGGCGGTGTAAATGTAGCGGTCCGCGAGCACGATGAATCCGGCTTTCAGGGCCGGGATGATCTCCTTCTCGAGCCGATCGGCGAAGTCGCAGGCGTACAGCAGCACGAAGGTCAGCTTGTTGAGCGTGTTGCTCGCCTTGGCGAGTTCAATCGTCGGCTGCATGAGGCGCGAGCGGGTCCAGCCGGTCTCGGCGACACCGTAGCCGAGCACCTCGAGCCACTCGCGCAGCAGCCGGATCTGCGTGGACCGGCCGACCCCGTCGGTGCCTTCAATCGCGATGATGCGGCCCGGATAGCTGTCGAGGGGCAAATAGGGGAGGCCATGTTCGTAGTACTGACCCGGCGTCACCCCGCCGTGGGCGCCGTGCTCGCTGCGCTCGACGCGCTCGACCTCGTCGGTCACAGGGCGACCTCCAGATTCTCGGACACGACGCGGCGAAGGACCCGCTGCTGTTCGGTAATGCTCCGCGTGGCGTCAATCACGCGCAGGTCGTGCTCGCCCACGATCTGGTCGTACTGGTCGAGCACCAGGGACTGGAATTGGCGGAAGCTCTCGGTCGGATTCGAGCTCCAGCCCATGTCCATGCCCGCTTCATAGAACTTCAGCTTCACGCGCCGCGCCAGCAGCCGATCGAGCGAGACCTCGATGGGCACTCGGAAGTACACCGACAGATTGGGGCGCACGGCGAAACTGTACAGATCCCGCACCCATTGGTGATCCACGCCTCGGGCCACGTCGCGGGCGAAGGCCGTATAGGCGTACCGATCGGCCAGCACGATCATGCCCGCCTTCAGCGGCGGAATGATCTTGTACAGGAGCCGATCGGCGAAATCCGTGGCGTGCAGCAGGCTGAACGTCATCGGCGTCAGGGCGTTCTTCTTCTTGCCGGCCTTCGTCGCCGCCTTGACCAGGGCCGACGAGTTCCATTCAGTCATGAACACCCGGTGCCCGCTGGCGGTCAGCCACTTGGCGAGCAGCCCGAGTTGCGTGGTCTTGCCGGATCCGTCGATCCCTTCCACGACGAAGAGCCGGCCGGGGTAGCTGTGCGGTGTGGTCAGCGTGTCGAGCATGCGTGGACGCGTCCTTGTGATCCGGCTGATCCTGAGCGTGATCCTGGGCGCCCGCGGCGCCGGCAACCTCGAAGCGGATGTCGACGTCCAGAATAGCCGCGAGCGCCGCGGCATGCCGGGTGGCGGCCCAGAGCTCCAGATCCGCGTCCCCGGTGGTCTGGAGCCGGAGGGTCAGCCGTTCGTCCGACCCCTGGGCGCTCAGACCGCTGACAACCTGGGCATGGCTGCGGTCCAGGCCTTCCACCAGGCGGACGATGCTGCTGAGCAGTTTAACCGTCCGGCGCTGTCGGCCGCCAAGGGCGCCAAACGACTTGTGCGATCGCCGTGGGGTCGCCTGGCGGTGATACCGCGCCACGAGCGCGATGACCTCCACTTCCTCGGGGTCGAACCCGCGGAGGCCCCCGTGCCGAATGAGGTAGTACGAGTGTTTGTGATGGCGCTCGTAACTGATGTGGGTGCCGACGTCGTGGAGCAGCGCGCCGTACTCGAGCCACTCGCGCTCGCGTTCGCCTAGACCGTGCCGGTCGTGGGTGGCGTCGAAGAGCGCGACGGCCAGCTGCGCGACCCGCTGCGCGTGCGCGGGCAGGTAGTTGCAGCGCGCCGCCAGCTCAATGACGCTCCGCCGCCGGGGATCGGGGTAGCGATTGACCGTGCGGATGTGCGCCGCATTGCGTCGGACGTAGTCGAGCACCAGCCCCTCACGGAGTGCGAAGTCGCAGAGCGCGATGTCCTCGGCCCCCAGCCCCTCGAGCAACGTGTCGAGGAGAATGACGCCGGCCGGCGCCAGATCCGCCCGCCGCGGATCGAAGTCGGGCAGCCGCAGCCGCGCGGCGAGCGGCAGCGTGGTCAGCCGGCGCCGGAGACGGCTGATCGCCTTCGCCCGGACGCGCACGTTTCGCAGGTCGTCGTTCAGCCGCGCGCCCGCCGCGAGCGCGCCGAGCGAGAGGATTGTGCCAGACGTGCCGATGACGCGGTCCGGCCGCCGCCGCGCCAGCGCGCGCAGATACGGCGCGACCTGACGCCGGATGTGGCGCACGAGGCGCCGCTCGTCCTCCTTCGCGATCGGATCCGATCGCACGAAGCGCTCGGTCAGCCGGATCACGCCGAGCTTGAAGCTGCGTCCCGCCTGCATCCGCTCCGACGTGCCGACGGTGATCTCCGTACTGCCCCCGCCGATGTCGATGACCACGGCCGCGCGTTTGCCGAGGTCGACGGCGTAGGCGACGGCGAGATGGATGAGCCGAGCCTCTTCCATGCCCGAGATGACCTTCACGTGGAGGCCCAGTTCGCGCTTGACGCGACGGACGAAATCGGCGCCGTTGGCCGCCTCGCGCACGGCGCTGGTGGCCGTGGCCACAATCTCGTCAGCGCCCTGCGCGGCGGCGATGCGGGTGAACTTTGATAAGGTGTGGACGGCAGCCGCCATGCTGGCGTCCGCCAGCCGCCGGCCCTCGAGTCCACCCGTGCCCAGCCGAATCATGTCCTTTTCGCGGTCGATGACTTCAAACGACAGATCCGGCCGCACGAGGCAGACGATCATGTGCAGGGAATTCGTGCCGATGTCGATGGCGGCGATGCGCATGCGTTACCCGGGCGTTACCCGCGGGGTGCGGGGTTGATGCGGCATCGTACCACGCCATTCGCCGACACCCTGGCCGGCGTCATCATCCGCCAGACGGAGATCCTGACGGCCAACTGGACGCGGGCGGCCGGAGGTGACGTGGGGGCCGTCCACCGCGCGCGCGTCGCGACGCGCCGGCTGCGAGAGGCGCTCGCCATGGCCGCTGCCGCCGGCGCCGGCGACACGGCGGACCGCGCGCGCCGCGCGGCGCGACGCGTCACGCGCGCATTCGGCCCCGTGCGGGACCTGGACGTGGCGCTTGCCGAACTCGACCGCATCGCCGGCCGCCACGGCTGGCCGGGTGGCGTCACCGCGGCGATTCGCCGCCGGCTCGACGAGACGCGCGCGGATCGTCGTCGGGAGATGCACCGGCACATGGCTGCGGTCCGGCGCGGCGCGCTGCGCACGCGGACCGACCGCGCCGCCGAAGCCGTCGCGGCACACGCCGCGGCCGCCGACCCCCGGCGGACGTTGGGCGACTTTCTGACGCGCCGGGCCGACGCGGTCATCGAGCGCGCCGCCCTCTGCGGTACGCTCTACTCAGTGGACCGGCTGCACGCGTTGCGGATCGCCGTGAAGAAACTCCGCTATGCCCTGGAAACCACCAGGGGCCTGGCGGGGGCGTCGACCGCTCCCACGATGCGTCTGCTCAAAGCCGCGCAGCAGCGCCTCGGCCGCCTTCACGATGTCCAGGTGCTCATGGGCGCGATTCAGTCCGCCACTCCGAACGAGACCGCGGCGTCGGCCATCTGGCCCGCCATCCTCGACGATCTCGAACGCGAATGCCGCGAGCGGCATGCCGACATCGTCAGGCAGCTGCCGCCGCTCGAGCGGGGCGCGCAGGCGATGAAGCGTGAGGCTCGGCTGGTACTGGGCGTCGGCCGCAAACCGCCCCTCAAAGCACTCGCCAGCAGCCGGCGTGGCAGGCTCGCGCCCGGATCTCGCCGGGCCGCGCGCCGATCCGCCTGAACGTCAGCTGCCCATCGGAACGGAGTGGAAGTCACGATGCCGCCGACGCAGACCCTGTATCTGGTGCGCCATGCGATTGCGATGGAACGCGACGACAAGTGGCCCGATGACGCCAAGCGTCCGCTGACCCACGCGGGCGCGGCTCGCATGCGGCGGGCGGTCCAGGGGTTCGCGGCCCTGAAAGTGCAGATTGCCGTCGTGCTGAGCAGTCCGGCCGTGCGCGCCATGGAAACCGCGGAGATCCTCGTCCGCGGCCTGTCGCCTCATCCGGAACTGATCCCGCTGCCGGCGCTGGCCCCCGGCGTCCCCGCCGCGCGCGTGGCCGAGGCGCTGGGGCCCTACGGCAAGCGGGCGGGGCTGGCGCTGGTCGGCCACGAGCCGGGGCTTGGCGAACTGGCGGCGTGGCTCGTTGGCGCGCGGCTGCCACTGCCATTCAAGAAGGGTGGCATAGGCCGCATTGATGTGGCGACTTGGCCTCCCGCGCGGCAGGGCACGCTGGTCTGGCTCGCGACGCCGCGGATGCTGCGCGCGCTCGGCGACGACGAGTGACAGGCGGCTAGCCGTCAGACGACGGTGCCGGGCGTGACGACTCCGTTCTTCGGCACGACGATGATGCCGCTCCGGATGTAGTAGCCGTCGCCGTCCACATCCTGGATATTCCGCTCGTTCGTGAGGCGCGCGCCCGCGCCGATGCGCGCATTCTTGTCCACGATCACGCGGTCGAGCACCACGTCGGGCCCGATGCCGAGCGGCAGGTCGCCCGGCCGGTCCTCGTAGTAGTCCGCCCCGAGCAGCACCGACCGCGTCACCCGGGCGCCATGATGGATCGTGGCGCGCAGGCCCACGACGCTGCTCTGGACCTCACAGGTGTCGAGATACGCGCCTTCGGCGACCAGGGCGTGGTCGAGCTTGGCGTCGTGCATTCTGGCGACGGGCAGGAACCGGGCGTGCGTGTAGATGGGCCGCCGCGGGTGGAAGAAATTGAACGGCGCGCCCCGCTGCGTCAGCATCAGATTCACGTCGTAGAACGATCGCACCGTGCCGACGTCGGCCCAGTAGCCTCGGTAGAGGTAGGCGTGCACGCGGTGGGTCTGAATCGCGTTGGGAATGATCCCGCGGCCGAAGTCGACCGCGCGGTCGCGTTCCAGCACGTCGTGCAGCACTTCACGGGAAAACACGTAGATCCCCATCGAGGCGAGGAACGGCTTGTCGGGACTCAGCAACCCCCCGCCCGCGCGGGTGGGCGCGCTCGAGCGCATCCCGGCCAGCCGTGCAGCGTCGGGCCGCTCTTCCAACGCGACGATCTGCCCATTGGCGTCGAAGCTGAGGATTCCCATCTGCGGCGCCTCCTCGGCCGCGACGGGCTGGGCCGCGATGGTGATGTCCGCGTCCCGCTCGATGTGTGCCTCCACCAGTTCGGCGAGGTCCATGCGATAGATGTGGTCGCCGGCGAGGATCATGTAGTACTCGGCATCCACGGTGCGCAGGTGCCGCATGGCCTGGCGGACGGCGTCGGCGGTGCCCTGGAACCACTGTTCGCCTTCTGGCGTCTGCTCGGCGGCCAGCACCTCGACGAAGCCGCCCGAGAACAGGTCCATGCGATAGGTCTGCGCAATGTGCCGGTTGAGTGACGCGGAGTTGAACTGCGTGAGCACATAGATGCGCTCGAGGCCGGCGTGGAGGCAGTTGCTGATGGGGACGTCGATCAGCCGCCATTTACCCCCAATGGGCACGGCGGGCTTCGAGCGATGATGCGTGAGCGGGAAGAGGCGGGTTCCGCGTCCGCCGCCGAGGATAATGGTCAGCACGTCATTCATACGCAGGCCATTGTACCCACCGGTCCTGCGTCGCTGATGGAGCCCGACGTCGTGGTGTCTCAGATCGTCGTCAGGCTTCGCGCGCGGCGGAACAGCAGGACGAGGAGCGTGAAGAGCGTCAGAACGGCGCCATTCACGGCCATCACGCCCGCCGCGGAGAATCGGTCCGCGAGCGCGCCCGCGACCAGCGCGCCGAGCGGTCCGCCCCCCCGCAGCGCCACCATGTAGATGCTGACGACCCGGCCGCGCAGGCCCTCGGGCACCGTCAACTGCACGAGCGAAAAGCTGATCGAGAAGAGGGCCATGAAGCACATGCCGCCGAGAAACAGCAGGACCAGGCTCAGCGGCAGGGACGTGGACACGGCGAACGCGGCAATCAGCACGCCGAGCGCGATCTGCACCAGCAGGAGCATCTGTCCCATGTGGCGGTTGCCCACGGTCCCGATGATCAGCGCGCCGACGATGGCCCCGAGCCCCTGCGACGCCATGAGCATCGACAGTCGCGCCCCGGCCGAGCCCGCCCCCGTCAGCACGTCGGCCGCGAAGGCCGGCAGCATCGTAAGAATCGGCATCGACAGGAACGTGCTGACGAGCACCAGGCCGACGAGCGTCCGCATGAGGCGGTTGTCCCGCACGTAGTGCAGGCCGCCTTTCAGCTCGACGCCCATCGCGCGGCGATCGGTCATGGGCGCCCGCGGCGGCACCTTCAGCGCCATCAGCGCCAGAACGACGATGAAGAAAGACAAGCCGTTCAGCGCGAAGCAGGCGGCGTAGCCAATGGTCGAGAGAATGGCCGCGCCGGCGCCAGGGCCGAGTACCCGCGAGAGATTGAACTGCGTGGAGTTCAGGGCGATGGCGTTCGGCAGATCGCGCCGGGGGACGAGCGCCGGGATCAGCGACTGATAGGCGGGCCCGCCGAAGGCCTGCCCGCAGCCCGCGATGAAGGACAGCGCGAAGATGAGCCAGACCTGGACGGAGCCGGTCCAGACGAGCAGCGCCAGCGCGAAGGCCGCGAAGGCCTGGACGTACTGCGATCCGGTGAGCAGACGCCGCCGATCGTGCCGATCGGCAATCACGCCGCCGATCAGCATGAACAGCAGCACCGGCAGCTGGCTCAGGAAATCGTCGAGGCCCAGATAGAACGTGGATTGCGTGAGGTCGTAGACGAGCAACCCCTGCGCGTACTTCTGCATCCACGTGCCGATGGTCGAACCGAGCGCCGCGAACCACAGCAACCGGAAATCGCGATGGGTGAGGGCGCCGGCCACTCGCGCGCTCCACCGTCGCGGTCCCTCCGGATCGGCGAGAGGGTCGGCGGATGGCGAAGTGGACACGGAACAGGAATCTTACCGGTCTTCGCGCGCGCGCGCGGCTGGGGAGCCCCACCTCCGGACCGAACCTCCCGGTGACGTTCGCCTCTTGATCGCCATGAATGGCGTGCCTATACTCTGTCTTCGCTTGGCGAAAGTTCAACGAACATGCGATCTGCCACCCTCGCCCGACTGGAGTCGCTCCTCCAGGCCAGAAAACTCGACGGCACCCTCCAGAGCCGCTGGGGACCTGATTCGATGGTGCCGGTCTGTTCCACCGGCGATCCCCTCCTGGATGCGGCGCTGGGGGGCGGATGGCGGGGCGGGGAACTCTCCGAGGTGGCGGGGGGCCGATCGACGGGCCGGACGAGCCTGCTGATCGACACGCTGGCTGCCGCCGCCGAGCGAGGGCCGGTCGCGCTGGTGGACGCGGTGGACCGCTTCGACCCGCCCTCGGCGGCCCGGGCCGGACTGAGGTTGGAGCGATTGCTCTGGGTGCGGGGCCCGGCGGTCACGGTCGAAATCACCCGATCGGCCAGGCTCGAGCCCCTCGTGCAGCAGGCCGTGCGGGCGTTCGATCTGATTGTCCGCGCCGGGGGATTTGCCGTCGTGGCGCTCGATCTGGCGGACGTACCGATCCGTTGCCTGCACCAGTTGCCGGCCGCCACCTGGATGCGGATCGCGCGCGCCAATGAAGGCCGTCCTACGGCGTGTCTGCTGATCGGTCCCGCGCCGATCGGGCGCAGCGCGCGCGGGATCTCGGTGGTGCTCGAGGGCAGGACGATCTGGCGGGGCACGAGCCCGCAATCGCAGCAGTTCCTCGGGTTTCAACCGGAACTCCGGAAGAGCAACGTCGACATTCGAACGGCCAACAGCGGAACGCACAACTCCCAGTGTCCATTTATTGCTGTGTCGTGAGCGATGCGCCGGGCCCGCTCGAGCGCGTGGCGCGGGCGTGTTCGCCACGCGTCGATCCGGTGACCGACCGGGGGGTGGTGTTCGATGCCCGCGGGTTGGGGCGCGCGATCGGCCCTCCCGATGTGATGGCTCGGGAAGTCACGAGGATGGCGGCGGCCGAAGGACTGACCGTGCATGTGGCCATCGCGCCGAGCATGACGGCCGCCTGGATCCTGGCGCAGGCCTGTCACGGCGTCACCGTGGCGTTGTCCGATGGGACGGGCGAGTCACTGGCCGCCCTTCCACTTCGCTGGCTGGAGACCCTGGCCGATCTGGATGGCCGGGACGCGAGACCGGGGACCGTTCGCCAGTCGCGCGATCACCGGCGTCTGCTGACGCGGCTGTATGCCGATCGATGCGCCATCCTCACAGCGTGGGGCCTCGCGACGATTGGGGATGTGGCGCGGCTCGATCGGGCCGATGTGCACGCGCGCCTTGGCCCAGGTGGCGTGCGCCTCCATCAGGCGGCCTGTGGCGAGGATGCGCGCCCGCTGGGACCGGCCGCCGAAGCCCGGCCGTTCGTCGAGCGGGTCGAACTCGAGTGGCCGATCGACGGCCTCAAGCCGCTGGCGTTCGTGCTGGCCCGGCCGGCCGCCGCGTTGTGCGCGGCGCTGGCGCGCGCGGATCGTGGCGCGGTCACGGTGACCACCACGTTCGGGCTGGTCACGCGTGAATGGCACACGCGCGTCCTCCATCTGCCCACGCCGCTGGACGATGCCGCGGTGCTGCGGACGCTCGTGCTGCTCGACCTCGAGGCGCACCCGCCGCCGGCGGCCATTGACGTCATTGAACTGGCGGTCGAGCCGGCGCCGCGGCGCATCCTGCAGCGTTCCCTGCTCGATCGCGCCGGCGCGTCGCCCGAAGAGATGGCCACGCTCGTGGCCCGGCTGGGCGCGCTCATGGGGGAGACGCGCGTGGGTCACCCGATCCTGCTCGACACCGAGGACGCGCGGGCCGTGGCGATGGCGCCCTGGCCGCGTGGTGATGCCGGCGGCGCGCGAATGGCGCCAGTCCGCCCGAGGCCGCAGGGGCCGGTCCTCGCGCTCCGGCGTTTCCGGCTGCCTATCGCGGCGCGCGTCACGGTGTCGCAGGGCGCGCCAGCGCGAGTCGTGCCCGCGGCACGCGATCTCCAGGGCGGGGACGTCGTCCATCGTGCGGGTCCGTGGCGCACCTCCGGACGCTGGTGGACCAGCGATCGGACGGCGTGGGATCGCGACGAGTGGGATCTCGAACTGACCGATGGCGTGGTCTATCGGCTCGCGCGCGATCGCACCACCGGCGTGTGGGTCATCGAAGGCCTGCTCGATTGATGTGAGGCGTGTGTGTACATCGAGCTTCACACCGCGTCCGCATTTTCCTTTCTGGATGGCGCATCGCTGCCGGCGACGCTGATCGAACGGGCCGCGTCGCTCGGCTATCCCGCCCTGGCGCTGCTCGATCGCGACGGCGTCTACGGGGCGCCGCAGTTCTATCGCGCCGCTCGCGCCGCCGGACTCAAGGCCATTGTCGGCGCGGAGCTGACGATGGCGCCCGTGCCTCCGGCCGCCGGTGCAGGCACGGGCGCGGGGCGCGCGTCTCGTCCCGCCGCGCCCGGTCAACCGGGCTGGCCGCTTCCCGTGCTGGTGGCGTCGACCGAGGGCTATCGCAATCTCTGCCGTCTCCTCACGGCCGCCAAGGCCGGTGTACCCAAGGGAGAAGGACGCGTGACGATGGCCGATCTCGCCGGCCGGACCGGTGGCCTCATCGCGCTCATCGGTCGCGACGCGATGAGGGCCGGCCGCGAGGACGTCAGCGGCATGACGTCGCGGCTTGTGGAACTGTTCGGGTCCGGTCAGATCTGGATCGAGCTGCAGCGCCATCTGCGGCGTGAAGACCCAGCGGATCTCCAGCCATTGCGCGATCTGGCGACGGCGTACCGGTTGCCCGTCATGGCGTCGAACGGCGTGCGCTTCGCCACGCCGGAGGCCCGTCCGGTGTACGACGTGCTGACCTGCCTCCGGCACAAGACGTCCCTGGAGGCCGCGGGCCGCCGGCTGTCGGCCAATGCCGAGCGCTACCTGAAGTCGCCGGACGTGATGGCGCGGCTCTTCTCCGATCTGCCGGAGGCCATTGCGGGCACCGAGGCGCTGGCGGAACGCCTCGACTTCACGCTGGCAAACCTCGGGTATCACTTTCCCACCTATCCGCTGCCGGCCGGGGAGACGCCGGCGTCCTTCCTCCATCGCCTGACCGACGCGGGGGCCCGGGAGCGGTATCGGCCGTATCACGACCGGGCCCGCGCGCAGATCAGTCGCGAGCTGCAGCTCATCGAGCGGCTCGATCTTGCCGGCTACTTCCTGATCGTCTGGGACATCGTCCGCTTCTGCCGCGAGGCGGGCATTCTCGTTCAGGGGCGTGGGTCGGCGGCCAACAGCGCCGTCTGTTATGCCCTGGGCATCACCGCCGTGGATCCGGTCGGCATGAACCTGCTCTTCGAACGGTTCCTGTCGGAGGAGCGCGGCGAGTGGCCCGACATCGATCTCGATCTCCCGAGCGG
>CAZFAT010000004.1:0-4735 GCA_964517075.1 uncultured Solibacteraceae bacterium | reverse complement strand
GCGGGTCGAGAAGAACGTGGCCCGCGTGGACGGGCTCCAGTTTCCCGTGCTTGAATTCGATCAAGAAGACGCCCGGCAGGCCGGAGAAATCCGCGCTCACCTTGCTTCAAAGGGGACGCCGATTGGTCCCTATGACGTGCTCATTGCCGGGCAGGCCAAGGCTCGCAAGCTGACACTCGTCACGCACAACACGACGGAATTCCAACGCGTGCCGAGCCTGAAGGTCGAAGACTGGAAGAGGGCGACGCCACCGTCGCCCGCGAGATAGGGCCGCGGATTCACTCGACTTCGATCCGGCGCGTCACGACCTGAGTCAACGACCGCTCTGTCTCCGGAAGACGCTTGATAGACCAATCGCCGCGACGACGCCTACTTCCCGAGCCGCGTGCGGATGAGCGCGAGCTCGTATTCGGTCTTCGTCATCGCGAGCTGCAGCTCTTGCAATCTCACCTCGGCTTCCGCGAGATCGAGCGGGCCCGCCGTGCCGATCTCGTGTCGTACCTTGAGGTCTTGCATCTGCCGTCGCGAGAACTCGAGGCGTCGTTGGAGGACCGTGCGACGCTGTAATGTCTCCGCTGCCAGCACGCGCAGGTCGGCGACGGCGGCGCTCAGGCCGCCCTTCAGAAACGTCTCGCGAATTTCAAACTTCTGGCCGATCAATTCGATGGCTGACTCCACCTCGAACATCCGGGCGGTCGCGGCTTCGACTTCGCTGATGTTCGCCAGTCCGACGTCAACCCGCGTGCGGGCCGCCCGCACATCCTCGGTCGCGATTTCGAGCGCTGCCACGGGAACCGATTTCTCCACCCGCCACCGATCGATGACCAGGTCGCGACCTCCCACGAGCGGGGCGGACACGGTCGTCATCGGCTCGCGGCCGGTGGCGCGAATTTCGTCGAGGTCGATCTCGACGAGCGTCACCTCGGCTTCGGCTTCGGCCACCTTGAGCCGCGCCTCGCGGGCCCGTGCGCGATCGCCGATGCCGACGGCCACACGCTGCTCCTCCTCGCGCAGCTGCTGACTCGCAAGGGCGAGCCGCCGCCTGGCGAGCTCCCCCCGCTGCTCGAACGTCTCGACGAGCATGTTCCGCTGCTCGCTGCGCCGCGCCTCGTACGCCGCGGCGACGACGCCGCCGCCGATAGCCATCGAGACGACGACCAGCGCAGCCGCGGCCAACGCGAAACGCCCCTTCGATAGCAGGAACCAGCCTGGCGCAGGCGCCGCACGCCGACGGCGGTCGAAGTCTTGGCGCAGCCGGTGCTCGAGCTGCTCGACGAAAATGTCACGAGGTTCGTGTGGGTTGGACATGGTCCGCCTCTCCATTGGTACCGCGAGCGCGCCGGACGGCGCGGGGCAGCAGCTGTTCGATCTTGCGTTTCAACTTCTCTCGGGCGCGACGTAGCCGTCCCTCGACGGCGCGCGCCGAGAGGCGGCGCGCATCCGCGATCTCGCGCACGCTCTTGCCCTCGAAGTAGAAGTCCTCGAGCAGCTCCGCGTGACCGCGGCGCAGCCGCGTGAGTCCCCAACCGATCACCGACGCCGCGCCGGGATCGTCTGCCGCCGCCAGCCGCTCGTCGTCGCGCGCGATCAGATCGAGCAGCGCGGGATCGACGAGCTCGGGCCGCGTCCGGCGGACATGGCTGACGAGCGTGTTTCGCGCGACGCGAATCAGCCAGGCGAGCGGCTCGCGGGGCGGGCCATTCGCCGGCCAGTCGGCGACGGCACGCGTCCACGTGTCCTGGACCAGGTCCTCGGCCAGCGCGACGTCTCCGCCGACCCGGCGCGAGACATACGCGTAGAGGGGCCTGATGGTGCTCCGGTAGATCTCAACCAGGTCCGGCTCGGTCAGCGGCCCGCTCACATCTGTATTGACGCACGAGGGACGCTAAACCCACGGAAAAAGATCGAAGCCAGGAACGGACGCCGGTTGGTGTGTTGGAACTTACTGATAGTGTCCCGTGGCGGACTCGTTAGAAATGTCCCCTGAGCTGGCGGCCGTGGAGGTCGCCGTTGGGCACAGCGATGAGCATGCGGGAGCTCCGTCGAGCTGGCGAGCTGGCCCGCGTGGCGGCGCGACCAAGTGGCCATCGGTCTCGCGGCGGGCGGCGGCCTGAACTCACGAGAGCCTGACGGCCGCCCGAACGCCGCCTGCGTAGGATGCCATTTCCGCAGGCTCGCCGCTGACTCAACACGTTTGTGGTTCGAAGGAACCAGCGCGTGACGACGCCGTGCGGCCAATCCGGACACCGGTGCCCGACATGGATACGCCCCCCGCTCCGCTGTGGAGACGTAAGCCGTCCAACTGCGTGACAGGCACAGAACGGGATCAATTTGGGTTCAGCCGGCGCGGACCCCGACCAGCGCGGAGTGTCGACGTCGCAGAATTGCTAGGAAAAACGAGGAAAAGTGGTGAGCCCGGAAGGAATCGAACCTTCAACCAACAGATTAAGAGTCTGCTGCTCTGCCAGTTGAGCTACGGGCCCACGAAGGGATGCTGGCTTGCCTGGCCGAAGCCGCGGACGATGCGCGCGCGGCGAAGGCTGGCGCGCCCGGCAGGATTCGAACCTGCGACCTTTGGCTCCGGAGGCCAACGCTCTATCCAGCTGAGCTACGGGCGCACATCGGAGCCGGCCGCACGGTCGCATCGCCTCAGCCGCATCCGTCAAGTCTGGCGCGCCCGGAGGGACTTGAACCCCCGACCTACGGGTTCGAAGCCCGGCGCTCTATCCAACTGAGCTACGGGCGCACAATCGAGGAATCTATCATGCGCTCCCGGGGAACTCCAGCGCGCGGCCGCCGCGCCCACGACGTCGCTACGAGGAGCTCGCCCTGATACGGCCGGTGAGCCGTCGATGGCCCCAGCCGGTCGCGTGGTTGCTGCCCGCGGCCACCATGGCTGGCCAACATGCGGCAGTCGATGCGACGCTGTCCCTCGATGCGGCCGGTGCTACGATGACGCGCTGGGATGGCGCCTGATGCGCACTCGCCTGAACCTCGCCGTCGTCGTCGGAGGGTTAATCTCCCTGTCGTCGGTGGGCGCGACGCCTGCAGACCTCCTCGCCACGAACCAGGCCCCGGCCCTCGTTCCTCCGGAATCCCTCGTTGACGTCGCCAACGCCGCGCCGCTGATCCGGTACAACCGAGACTTGCCCGGCGGCGGGCACACCAACGGCGGCGCCACGGGCGGCTGGCAGATCGCCCACGCCCTCGCCGTGCGCGCTGGCAACGCGTCGGCCGACGCGAAGCTGCTGGAGCAGATCGCCTACAACCTCGACGGGGCGAATGCGCTCAGCGCGAACGGCGGCTATCCCGCCCAGCACGAGCTCCACCTGATCGGCACCTACGCGATCGTTCGGCACGTCCCGCGGTTCTGGAACGACCGGCTCACGGCCGAACAGCGCCGGGCGATCGATCTCGTCATGACGGCCGCGATGGTGGCCTCCGCCTACACCACCGCGGACGCGACCTACGCCGGCGGCGCCGCGCCGACCGCGCTCGACGGAGATACGAACCTGCACCGCACCTGGAACCCGAATTTCCGCGAGGGCATGTTCGGTGCGCTCATTGCGGCGATGGTCTATTTCGGCGGCGTCGACGCCGTGATGGAGCGACTGAATCGTTACGACCACGCGGCGTTCGTCCGCGAATTGCAGGCCGCCGGTCTGGACAACATCCACGAGACGTTCACCTGGGCCGTGGCGCACCCGACCAGCCGCGCCCCCAACGGCGCACAGATTGAATGGCACATCCGCAACTATCGCTATCGCGACCGTCCCCTGCCGGCCCCGATGGATCTCTATCGCGAACTGACGCTGCACACCTACGGCCGGCCGGTGAACTGCGGGCTGAACGACGGCCGGGGCATCGACGTGGATGGCGTGCCAACGGGCACCATTGTCAGGGGCTGCGACACCCTGCCCAACAAGGGACGGCCCGGCATGCTGCTGGAGTTCGCCGGCGTGGATGCCGACGGACCGCGCAGCTCGATCGGGTACGCGTACGACGGGTTTCGCGCGAACCTGACCAATCACGTTCTGATCCTGGCCGGCGGCTACTGGCGAGCGGGGCCGCAGGCCGACGAACTGATTCGGCTGCTCGATGTGGGCGTCACTGATCTCCGCTACAAGCTGGAGCACGGCTATCGCAACTACTCGCGCGGACGCGGCTCGCCGGGCGTCTCGGAGATCAGCAGCACCCAGCGCTCGTGGACCTACCGCGTCGCGCTGCCCCTCTGGGAGCAGGTCGTGCGGCCGTCCCACTTGCCCAGCCGCTGACGCGCGCCTGACGCCGGCCCGCACTCCTCTCAGCCCTTGATGGGAGTTGACAGCCAGCGGAGGCCACCCTAGAATCCCCTCAACTCCTGATGGGACTCACGAACACGCCGTCGGACCTGCTGCCGGGCACGCTCGAGCTGCTCGTGCTCAAGACGCTCGCGACCGGGCCGAAGCACGGCTACGCCATCGTCGAACACCTCAAGCAACGATCGCAGGACATCCTGCAGATCGGCGAGAGCGCGCTCTACCCCGCGCTGCAGCGCATCCTGCTCAAGGGCTGGGTCCGGGCCGAATGGGGCGCGTCGGAGAACAACCGCCGAGCGCGCTTCTACGCCCTGACGAAGGCGGGCCGCAAGCAGCTTGAGGCCGAAGTCGCGAAATGGGAGCGGCTGTCGGCCGGCGTCAACCTCGTGCTCGAGCGAACCTAGTTACGCCATGCGGCTCTGGCACATCATGACAAG
>CAZFAT010000003.1:0-12002 GCA_964517075.1 uncultured Solibacteraceae bacterium | reverse complement strand
AGACGGCTGCGTAGGACGCCAAGGGCGCGTCGGAGTTGGCACACGCTTCGATGCGCTAATTCTCTACGTCTTCGTCCCGTCCCCGTGCCGTAGTAGAGCTGTGATGTCGGCCACCACCTGCTCCGGTCGCTCCCAGTTCGGGCAGTGGCCAGTCTCGTCGTAGACAATCAGCCGAGCGGCCGGTAGCGCGGCCATGAAGCGGTCCTGATCAGTTCGCGAGAACAACGCGTCGCGATCGCCCCACAGCAGGAGCGTCGGAGCCTCGATTCGCGCGAGCTGCTGCGTGTCGTCGTACTCGACCAGGCGATCGATGGCGAGGCGCCACAGGCGTGGCGGTAGCTTCAGGCTCTCAGCGACGATCCGCTCGAAGAACTCGGGCGGGACGGGGCGGTACACGGTGCTCGCCTGAAAGTCGTGCGCGAACTGTACTGGGATCGGATCCGGCAGATCGCGCAAGACGTTCTGCAGGTCCCGCGTGACGGGATTCGACGCCGCGAAACCTGTGCCAATCAACACCAGCGCGGCGACCCGCTCTGGTTGCGCGATCGCGGCCTGCCGGGCGACGAAGCTGCCGAACGAATGGCCGACCAGCATCGCGCGCTTGATCTGAAGAGCATCGAGAATGGCGATGACGTCGGCCCCCAGGTCAGGTATCGCATAGCCGGATTCCGGACGATCTGAGTCGCCGAACCCGCGCTGGTCGACGGCGACGGCCCGAAGGCTCGCCGGCAACAGCGGCAGGATCCGGCTGAACGAGAACCACGAGTCGGGCCATCCGTGAAGGAACAGAACGGGCTCGCCGTCCGGATTGCCGTATTCCGCGTAGTGGAGACGCGGGCCGGTATCGAGACGGAGGTTCGCGAACCGCGCGGTGGGAGTCTCGATCAGTCCCGGCACGCTATCACTGAGACCGTGGCCGAGCAACGGGCGCGACCGGCCGGTCGCCCGCCTGTGGGCCCGAGCCCCGGGGCGATCATTTTCTGCGGCGTGACCGGCCAGCGTCCGTTCTCCCGGGCTCAACGGGGCGTCCGCAGTTCTTGCTTGATGTGAGCCCCGTTCCTGACCATACTCCCCCCGAGGACGGCCACGGCGGCCGTCGATTGGAGCCACACCTCCCTGATGGCTGACCTGTCTCGGTGCCTGCCAGGCGAGTACAAGCTCACGCCCACAAATCGGCGACGCAGCGGCGCTATGGGGGCACCAAGTGGCCAATGATCTACTCCGACCGCTCGCGCTGATCCTGAATAGCGGCCTCCTAATCCTGGTTGTCCTGATGATGTCGCAGAGGCATTACGCCCTGAACGATCCGGGCGACGTGCTGGTCGCCATCCTCCTCGTCGCTGCGCCGGCGAGCGCACTGCTGCAGATCCTGCGTTCCGGTACCAGTCCCCGAACCCGATGAGGGCACCCGTCATCTGCGTTTGGGTGAGCACGCGCGCCCTCTCCGCCGAGCCACGACGCTCAGAACGTCCTGTTTGACACCAGCTACATCGAGGCGTAGGTTTAAACCTTGCCTAATTCCCGCGTCACGCGCGGGGAGCGGGGGAACCACCGAAGGCCCTGCCTTCAGGGGCGAATCGGCACCGCGCCGTAGGACACTTCCGAGTCCGAGCCCGTCAGCTAACCCCGTCGGCGTTTAACGGAAGCGCACGTCTGGCACTTCGAGGCCACGAACGCGTCGCGTCTGTGGCTTTCGTTTGATCGGGCGTTCAGCCGTGCGACTTCTCCGAGGCCCGAGCCATGGCCGCCGCGTCGGCGCTCCCCATCCGTCCCGCAACTGGCCGCTACCTCCTGACGCTTTCCCTCGCTGCGCTCGGCGTCGTGTACGGAGACATCGGCACGAGCCCGCTTTATGCCCTGCGCGAGTGCTTCTTTGGTCCGCATGCCATCACCCCCACCGCTCCGCACATCCTGGGCGTGCTGTCGCTGATCTTCTGGGCACTGATCCTGATCATCTCGCTCAAGTATCTGGTGTTCGTCCTGCGCGCGCACAATCAGGGCGAAGGCGGCATCCTCGCGATGACGGCGTTGGCCACGCCCATCACGCCGACCCGGCGGACCGAACGATCGTTCCTGATCCTGATTGGCATCTTCGGCGCGGCGCTGCTGTACGGCGACGGCATCATCACCCCGGCCATCTCCGTGCTCGGGGCGATGGAAGGGCTGAGCGTGGCCACACCGGGCCTGGCGCCCTACGTGCAGCCGCTCTCGATTGGGACTCTGGTCGGACTGTTCCTCTTCCAGCGGCGCGGCACCGCGGGCATCGGGAAAGTCTTCGGTCCGGTGACGCTCGCGTGGTTCCTGGTCCTGGCGGTGCTTGGGCTGGCGCAAATCATTCATTCGCCGTCCGTCATCGGCGCCATCAACCCCGCCTACGCCGTGACATTCTTCATGGACACGGGCTGGCACGGCTATCTGGTGCTCGGATCGGTCTTCCTGGTGGTCACGGGAGGCGAGGCGCTGTACGCGGACATGGGGCACTTCGGCACGCGGCCGATCCGGTTGGCCTGGTTCGCGGTCGTGCTGCCGTCACTTCTCCTCAACTACTTCGGGCAGGGGGCGCTGCTGCTCGAGCAGCCGTCGGCGGCCGAAAACCCCTTCTATCTGCTGGCCCCCTCGTGGGCCATCTTCCCGCTGATCGTCCTCGCGGTCGCCGCGGCGGTCATCGCCTCGCAGGCCGTGATCTCCGGCGCCTTTTCCCTGACGATGCAGGCGGTGCAGTTGGGGTTCAGTCCGCGAATCCGGATTTCCCATACCTCGACGCGAGAGTACGGCCAGATCTACATCGCTGGCGTCAATTGGGCGCTCATGGTCGGCTGCGTGCTGACGGTGCTGGGCTTCCGCACGTCGAGCAACCTGGCCGCCGCCTATGGCGTGGCGGTCACGGCGACGATGGTGATTACCACCCTCCTGTGGTACGTGGTCGCCCGGGAGCGATGGGGCTGGAACCTGCTCATCGCCGCGGCGCTCGCCGGCGCGTTTCTCATCATGGATCTGGCGTTCTTCGGCGCGAACATCATCAAGGTGGTGCAGGGCGGCTGGTTCCCGCTCGGGCTCGCCGCCATGGTGTTCACGATGATGACGACCTGGAAGCAGGGCCGTCGGATTCTGGGAGAGCGCATCCAGGCCCAGGCCCGGCCGCTGAAGGAGTTCCTCGCCGACGTCCTGCGGACTCCGGTGACCCGCGTGCCGGGCACGGCAGTCTTCATGAGTGGATCAGGGTCGCGAACGCCACCGGCGCTGCGCCACAACCTCGAGCACAACCAGGTTCTGCACGAGCGCGTCGTGTTCGTCACGGTGAAGACTCGGCAGGTTCCCCACGTGCCCCCCTCGCAACGGGTAGAGGTCGAGGACCTCGGTCCGGGGATCTACGGAGTCAGGCTCTACTACGGTTTCATGGAGGATCCCAACATTCCGCAAGCCCTGGAGAGCGCTGGCGGACAGGGGCTGTCGCTCGTCTCGCCGGACGCGACCTATTTTCTCGGGCGCGAAACCATCATTGCCTCCCCGCGCCCTGGGATGGCCTCATGGCGCGAGCGGCTGTTTGCCCTCATGTCTCGCAACGCGACGACGGCGACCGCCTACTTCGGCATTCCGCCGCATCAAGTCGTCGAGCTCGGCGAACAGGTCGAGCTCTGAGTGTTTACCTGTGTGTAACGAAGCCGTGACAGGAACGTCGTCTCGGCTTGCGACACTCGGCGCGTGGCGGAGGCAGGGCGGTGGGCGCCTGGAGACATCCGTGGCGCTGCCGGCCGGATGGCCGGGGCCCTGCGGTAGTCAACCCGGTGTCCGCCGGCCTGCCTCCGCTGTTGTCGCTCCATGGCACCTCGGACTCTTCTGGAAGAGACCCTGACGACTCTCGTCCACCGTTGGTCACGCTGCTGCACCAGCGTGCAGCAGTGGGCGGTCGCCCAAGTTCCTGCGATTCACATGCTTACCGAAGTCACAGGGATTTTACATCCGCATCGAGTCCGGCTGGGGTATGACAGGCACTTCCGAGGAGCCTCCTCATGATCGACATCGACGCCGAGTCCGTTCGCCCTCCGATCCGCAGATGCACGGTGACCCGGACAGCGCAGGGATGGCAGGTGCGCGAGGAGGACTCCGACGTTGTCCGCCAGACCACGTACAGGGACTGGCACCGCGTCGAACGTGCGGTCGCGAGATTTGCCCGCCCCGATCCGGACGAGCGTCCGACGACGCCGTAGAGTGCCGGGCCAGTCAGCATCGGCCGTGTCCCCAAGGCGCCCCTGCGGCCGCTGATGGACCTGCAGGCGCCGTGATCCAGGTGCGACGGGCAACGCGCTGCCCTTGATGTGGTGCCGGCGTCCACCGGGTGACGCGTCGGTTTCGCACGATCGGCAACGAAATCCCACGCCGACCGCTTTTCCCACTAAACCCGCACGGCACGCGCCTTGCTTCGGAGTTCGGCGGACATTCCTGAGACCTCGTCCCCTAACGGACGGGTCATGCTGGGGAGCCAGGAACGTTCACAGGCCCGCGCAAGCGGGCCTTTTTTTGTGTCAATGCGCGGCAGAGGTGCTGCAGAGGCGTCCCTCGAGCCTCCTATCTGGCCGCGGAGGTGCCCAGGTCCGACGTACAGCTCGGGCAGCGCCGGGCTTTAATCGAGATCGTGGACGCGCAGAAGGGGCACTCCTTCGTGACGCCCTCGGCCACGGCCGGTTGGTCCACGGCACTCTTGATGCGGTTCACCTGCTTCACGATCAGAAACACGGCCAGCGCCAGGATCAGGAATCCCACCACGTCGTTCAGGAACTGGCCGTAGGCAATGACGGGGACGCCTTGCGCCTTCGCCTCGGCGAGCGACGCGGGGACGCCCTGCGACGAGTCGAGCACGAAGAAGAGGCTCGAGAAGTCCACGCGGCCGAGCAGCAGGCCCAGCGGGGGCATGAGGATGCCTTCAACCAGCGTCGCGACGATCTTGCCGAAGGCGGCGCCGATGATGACGCCGACCGCCAGATCCATGACGTTGCCCCGGGCGATGAAGTCGCGGAATTCCTTCCACATCGGTGCCTCCAATGGCTTCGGCGCAGCGACCGGTCCGGAGCGGCGCTCAGCCTGTCACAAGGGGTCCGCGCGGGCAAAACACGCGGGTGATCTCATCGCGCGGCCACCGCCCGGGTCATCGGGAGCCCAGGCGCTCGAACAGTACGAGCGCCAGGAAGACGCCACCCAGTCCTCCCAGGACCTGGAGGCCAATGTTCCATAGGGCCAGGCCGGTGTCGCCCGTTCGGAGCAGCGTGATGGTGTCGAGGCCGAACGTCGAGAACGTGGTGAAGCCGCCGAGGAGGCCCACGAAGATGAATTCGCGGGCGGGCAGACGGAGCGGCAGCCTGCCCGACGCCACGAGGCCGGCGAGGGCGCCGATGAGCGCGCAGCCGGCGAGGTTGACCAGCACCGTGCCCAGCGGAAACCGCATCGCGGGACTGTAATGGCGCGCGAAGATGTTCACGCCATGCCGCGCCATTGACCCGAGTGCGCCGCCGACACCGATGAGCACCCATGCCATCATGACGCCTCCACATCCGGCCGCACGCCAGGAACCTCAGGGAGGCGTCAGTATACCGGCCGGCCCGAAGTCGGAACCGGACCCGCGCCTGGCGGGCACGAGCCAGGCTGGCTGTTACCTACATTTAACGGACGTGTCACGGCAGAGAAACGCCGCGCCGCTAGGCTGTCCCCGTGATCGCTCCCGCCGCGCCCGCGCGGATTCTCGTGGTCGAGGACGAGGCGGACATCGCGCAGCTCATCAAGCACACGCTGGAACGATCCGGCACGGCGATGGTGGACGTGGTCCCGAGCGGCGATGAGGCCCTGCGGTGGGTCGGCGAGTCGCCGCCCGATCTGGTGATCCTCGATCTCAATCTGCCGGCTCTCGACGGGGCCGAGGTCTGCCGCATCCTGCGGAGCCGACCCGCCACGGCCAGCCTGCCCATCATCATCGTGACGGCGCGATCGCGGGAAATCGATCGGGTGGCCGGTCTGGATCTGGGCGCCGACGATTTCGTCACCAAGCCGTTCAGCCTGCGCGAGCTCGCGGCGCGCGTGCGCGCCGTTCTGCGTCGGCGGTCACCTCCGCGCGAGGTGTCATCGACGTACGAAGGGCGCCATCTCGTCGCGGACTTCGAGGCGGTGTCCGTGACGGTGGACGGCGCGCCGGTGCGCCTGACTCGTCGCGAGTTCGACCTGCTCCGATGTCTCGTCGAGAACCGGAATCGCGTGCTATCGCGTGATCGCCTCCTGGCGCGCGTCTGGGGCTACGGACAGTCGGTCGAGACGCGTTCGGTGGACGTCCACGTCGGCCGGCTCCGATCCAAGCTCGGGCCCGCCGGCGCGCAGATCGAAACGTTGATCGGCCTCGGTTATCGGTTCGTGGACTGACGGGCACGCACGCCGACAACTCGAGGACGCTCGGGATCACTCGGCGCCGCTCGTGGCCGTGCTCGACGGCGGCAGGCCCCTGGGTCATGGAAGCCCGAGGGGAGGCTGTCATACTACCGCAGCCCCCGTGGATCTTTGGGGGATCGCCACGATAAAATGCCGGTCGTTGCGGCTGCGGCCGCGGCCGCTCCGGACACCCACGCTTCGAGGAGCCCGATGACAGCACTTTCCCTCCGACGTTGCCTGCCCGCGCTGCTGGCCGCACTCGCGCTCGTGTTCCCGGCTGCCTGCGAGCGGCGTGATGGGGGGGCCGCGACGACCACCGGGCCTATCGTGGTCGGCATGTATGGATCGCTCACGGGCGACGGCGCCTCGTTTGGGGTCTCCTCGCGCGAGGGCACGGAGCTGGCGGTCGACGAAATCAACGCCGCGGGGGGCCTGCTGGGCGGCCGCCGTCTCCAGCTGCTGGTCGAGGACGACCAGAGCCTGCCCGAACAGGCGACCAGCGCCGTCACCAAGCTGATCACGCAGGATCGGGTCATCGCCGTGCTCGGCGAGGTGGCCAGCCGGCGCTCCCTGGCGGCGGCACCCGTCGCGCAGCGCTATCAGGTCCCGATGATCACGCCCTCGTCCACCAACGAGCGGGTCACCGAGGTCGGCGACTACATCTTCCGGGTCTGCTTCATCGACCCGTTCCAGGGCGAGGTCCTCGCCAAGTTCGCGTATAACGACCTGAAGGCTCGCCGGGTCGCCATCCTGAAGGACACGCGGGAGGACTACTCGGTCGGGCTGACCGACTCGATTACCCGCCACTTCACCGCCATGGGTGGGGAGGTGCTCGACCCGGTGAGCTACAGTGGGGGCGACGCCGACTTCAAGGCCATCCTCACCCGGGTGCGCAGCCAGAAGCCGGACGCGATCTTTGCCACCGGCTACTATCTCGAGGCCGCCATCATCGTCCGACAGGCGCGCGAGCTGGGCCTGAACATGCCGATCCTCGGCGGCGACGGGTGGGTGGGCGACTCGCTCAAGAACGGCCGCGAGGCGCTCAACAACACGTTCATCTCGAACCACTACTCGGGCGACAATCCGGCCCCGGTGGTGCAGACCTTCGTGACGGCGTACCGCGCGCGGTTCGGTCGTGAGCCGGACTCCATCGCGGCGCTCGCCTACGACTCGGTCAAGGTCCTCGCCGACGCCATTACGCGCGCCGGGAGCACCGAGGGCCAGGCGCTCCGCGATGCGCTGGCGACGGCGAACGTCGTGGGCGTCACCGGACAGCTGCGGATGAATGCCCAGCGCAACGTCGACAAGCCGGCGGTCATCCAGGAAGTCACCTTCTCCAACGGGGAAATGAAGTTCGTCTACAGGACGACCATCAATCCGAGCTGACGGTGGCGCCCGCCGCGCCCCGCCATGGATACCCTCCTTCAGCAGCTCATCAACGGCCTATCGCTCGGGGCGATCTATGCGCTGATCGCGCTGGGCTACACGATGGTGTACGGCGTGCTGCGGCTGATCAACTTCGCGCACGGTGACGTGTACATGCTGGGCGCGTTCGCCGGGTACTTCCTGGCGAACGCCCTCGAGCTCGACGCGAACCCGTCCATCGTGGGCGCCGTGGTCGTCACGATGGGCGCCATGGCGATCTGCGCGGCGATTGGCGTCCTCATCGAGCGGCTGGCGTACCGGCCGGTGCGTCATCACTCGCGGCTGACCGCGCTCATCACGGCCATCGGCGTCTCGCTGCTCCTCGAGTACGGGGGACAGATGGTGTTCGGCGCCACGCCGCGGTTCTTCCCGCAGATGATCCGGTCCGAGACCTACGCGGTGGGCGGCGTCCAGATTACGAACCAGAACCTGCTCATCATCGTCGTGACCGTCGTGGTGATGTTTGCCCTCGAGTTCATCGTGCACCGGACGAAGATGGGCAAGGCCATGCGCGCCACGTCCTACAACCTCGCGGTGGCGAAGCTCATGGGGATCAACACGAACCTCGTGATTGCGTTCACCTTCGCGCTGGGTTCCGCGCTCGCGGCCGCCGGTGGCGTGATGGTGGCCCTGGCCATTCCACGCATCGACCCGCTGATGGGGCTGATGACGGGTCTCAAGGCCTTTGTCGCGGCCGTCCTTGGCGGGATCGGCAACATCCCCGGCGCCATGATTGGCGGCATGCTCATCGGCCTGATGGAGACCTGGATCGGCGCGACGGCCTACTCGACCTATCGCGACGCCATGGCGTTCGCCGTGCTCATTCTGATCCTGCTGGTCCGGCCCGCCGGCATCATGGGCACGGCCGGGACGGAGAAGGTCTAGCGGGCATGAGTCAGGCCAGGAAACTGACGCTGATTGCGGCCGGACTCGTGGCGCTGGTCGGGCTGAACCAGATCTTCGAGCACGGGTTCGGCCCCTTCCAGATCAACCCGTACTACGCGCGGATCATCAACCTGATTGGCATCAACATCACGCTGGCCGTGAGCCTGACGCTGATTAACGGCCTGGCCGGGCAGTTCTCCATCGGCCATGCGGGTTTCATGGCGGTGGGCGGCTACACCGCGACGTACGTGACCGTGTACCACGGGGCCGCCATCGCGGCCCTGGTCGGCAGCACGCTCGCCGATCCGGTGGGCGCCACGCTCGTCATGTCGGTGAGCCTCATCGTCGGGGCGATCGCCGCGGCCGCCGCGGGCCTCGTCGTCGGCATTCCCTCCCTGCGCCTGAAGGGAGACTATCTCGCCATCGTCACGCTCGGCTTTGGCGAGATCATTCGCGTGGTGATCCTGAACATCCCATCCGTGGGGGGCGCGACCGGCTTCACCGACGCGGTCCCCATCACGAACTTCTTCTGGATCTTCTCGATGGCTATCCTGACGATTCTCGTCGTCCGGAACATCGCGACGTCCACGTTCGGCCGGGCGCTGGCGGCCATCCGGGCCGACGAGATCGCCGCGGAGGCCGTGGGGGTGAACACCACCCGGTACAAGGTGCTCGCCTTCGTGGTCAGCGCCGCGCTGGCGGGTGTCGCCGGCGGGCTGAGCGGCCAGTTGTTCGCGAATCCGCTGAATCCCCAGAACCTCAATTTCGTGAAGTCCATCGAGATCGTCGTGATGATCGTGCTGGGCGGGATCGGATCGATCACGGGCGCCGTGCTCGGTGCGACGTTGCTGACGGTGCTGCCCGAGGCGCTGCGCGGAGTCGATCAGCAGTTTCCCGGGCTGCGGATGGTGCTGTACTCGCTGATCCTGATTCTGTTCATGGTGTTCCGCCCGCAGGGCCTGCTCGGCCGCCGCGAATTCGGCTGGGCGTGGCTCGGCCGGCCCAGCCGCACGCGAATTCCGGTCGCGCTGACGGACGCCACCGATGCGATTCGTCACACGGCTCAACCGCCCGTCGATCGCCGCTCGACGCTCGGCGAGCAGGACCGGGAGGACTAGCGGTGGCCGCGCCCCTGCTGCTCGACGCGCGCGCGCTCACGAAGCGCTTTGGCGGGCTCACGGCCGTCAAGGCGCTCACCATGGCGGTCGCCCCCGGCGCGCTGTACGGCCTGATTGGCCCGAACGGCGCCGGCAAGACCACCGTGTTCAACCTGCTGACGGGGGTGTACGACCCGAGCGAGGGGGAGATCCACTTCGACGGTGTGCGGGTGGACGGCAAGCGGCCGTATCAGATCGCCGAGCTGGGCATCGCGCGGACGTTTCAGAACGTGCGGCTGTTCTCGGACATGACCGTGCTGGAGAATGTCATGGTGGCGCACCATATCCGGACCCGGCAGGTGCTCGGCGACGCGATTCTGGGCACGTCCCGCCACCAGCGCGAGGAGCGCGAAGTCCGCGAGCGGGCTCGCGAATTGCTCGAAATCTTCGACTTGGGGCGTCTGGCCGACGACAGCGCGACGAGCCTGCCCTACGGCAGCCAGCGGCGTCTGGAAATTGCCCGGGCGCTCGCCACCGAACCACGCCTGCTGCTGCTCGATGAACCCGCCGCCGGCATGAACCCCCAGGAGTCGATCGAGCTGATGAACCTCATCCGCTGGATCCGCGACACGTTCAAGCTGACCATCGTGCTCGTCGAGCACAACATGCGGGTCGTCATGGGCATCTGCGAGACGATCCAGGTCATCGACTACGGCGAAGCCATTGCGATCGGCACGCCGGCCGAGATCCAGCGCGATCCCAAGGTGATTGGCGCGTACCTGGGCACCGCGGGATGACGGACATGCTGGCGCTGGACGCCGTCAACGTCTTCTACGGCGCGATTCACGCGCTGCGCGAGGTCTCGTTGACCGTCCGCCAGGGTGAGGTCGTGACCCTGATCGGCGCCAATGGCGCCGGCAAGTCCACGACCCTTCGGGCCATCACCGGGCTGGAGCTGCCCAGGAGCGGGCGCGTCCTCTTCGAGGGCCAGGACATCACGGCGATGCCGGCCCACCGCCGCGTGGCCCTGGGGATTTCCATGGCGCCCGAAGGGCGGGGCATCTTCGCCAATCTCACCGTGGCCGAGAATCTCGAAATGGGCGGGTACCTGCAGAAGGGCCGCGCCCGCCTCGCGGAAGGCATCGAACGGGGATTCCATCTGTTTCCGCGACTCGCCGAGCGCCGGAAGCAGCGGGCGGGCACGCTGTCGGGCGGGGAGCAGCAGATGCTCGCCATTGCCCGTGCACTCATGTCCCGGCCGAAACTCCTGCTCCTCGACGAGCCGTCCCTGGGCTTGGCGCCGCTCGTCTGTCAGACGATCTTCAGCACGATCGGCGAGATCAGGAACACCGGCACCACGGTGCTGCTCGTCGAGCAGAACGCGCATGCCGCGCTCCGGAGCTCGAACCGTGGCTACGTCCTCGAGACCGGGCAGGTGATTCTGCAGGGCACGTCCGCCGAGTTGTCCGACAACCCGCGCGTCCGGGAAGCCTATCTCGGGGAGTGACGTCGTTTAGCCTGCCAGTGACGGACGAATTCGATGGCCATCGGCAGGACGGACACGAAGACGATGCCAAGGGCGACGAGGGAGAAGTTCTGACGCACGAGGGGAATGTTGCCGAAGAGGAGACCGCCGCCGTAGCAGACGCCGACCCAGAGGACCGCGCCGGTGAAGTTGTAGAAGACGAACGCGGCCCGCGACATCTCGGCCGCCCCGGCGACGAACGGCACGAACGTCCGCACAATCGGCACGAAGCGGCCGAGCACGACCGCCTTGCCGCCATACCGCTCGAAGAAGGCGTGCGCCTTGGCCAGGTGCTGCCGGTTGAGCAGCCGATGGAGCAGGCTCGCGGTGTCGGTGGCCCGAAAGACCCGCGGGCCGGCCTGGCGGCCGATCGAATAGTTCACGGCGTCGCCGGCGACGGCGGCCACGAAGAGCAGTACCGCCGTCAGATAGGGATCGAGCAGCCCGGCGCCGGCCATCGCTCCTGCCGCGAAGAGCAGCGAGTCGCCCGGGAGAAAGGGGGTGACCACCAGCCCGGTCTCCGCGAAGACCACCGCGAAGAGCAGGCCATACACCCACCACCTCCCATAGGACCTGAGGAAGTTCTCGAGGTGCGAGTCGATATGAATGATGAAGTCGATCAGTTCCGTCACGAAAACTCGGACTAGCGGGCGGGCGGCGGC
>CAZFAT010000002.1:0-16592 GCA_964517075.1 uncultured Solibacteraceae bacterium | reverse complement strand
TGTTCCTGGCGGAGACGGCGATCATCGCACTCATCGCCGCCTTGACGGGCCTTGTGCTGGCGGTCGGCGCGACGTCGGCCTTCGGCGCGGCGTTTCCGACGTTCCAGCTCGCGCGCAACTTGGGGGTGACGATCGATCTCGCGCCCGACTACCGCGTGTTCCTGTACGCGTTCGGCGCGGGCACGCTGGCGGCGCTCGTGGTCGGCCTGCTCACGGCCTGGCGTTCGAGCCGCGTCTCGATCCTCAGAGCGATTGGCGGCGGGATGTCGACGCATGTCGTGTCGTCGCGTCGGCGCAGCCTCCCGCTCAGCTTCGTGTCGGTGCAAATCACGGCGGCTGTGCTGCTGCTGATTGGTGCCGGGTTGTTCTTCGAAAACACGCGGCCCTTGCTCGATCGACGCATTCACTACGACACCGCGAATCTCGCCGCGGCGAGGATCAGATGGAGCCCGGCCGAAGGCGGCGTGCGGCTGGAGGACATGACGCCAGAGGAGCAGGCTGCGTACTTCACGGAGCAGCGGCGGACCTGGAATGCCCGTCAGGAGGCCTTCTACTCGACGCTCGTGAACCGAGCGCGCGCCCTGCCGGGCGTCGAGGCCGCCGCGTTCGCCGACGCGCTGCCCGGGAGCACCGCGCCGGCGCCTCAACGGGCCAGGGCCGTTCTCCAGGCGCCGAGTCGATTGGACAACCCCGCCGGACTGCCGCGCAGAGTCGACGGCTCCTGGCTGTGGGTTTCACCAGGGTTCCTCGACACGATTGGCGTCCGGCTCGTTCGAGGCCGCGGGATCTGGCCCACGGACGACCGCACCGGCGCGCTCGTCGCCGTCGTCAGCCAGAGCACCGCCGAGGCGCTCTGGCCGAACGAGGATCCGATCGGCAGGACGCTCAACTGCTGCCACCTCAAATACCTGGCGCTCCAGGTGGTGGGCGTCGTCGAGGACTTCGTCAGTTCGTCGGACCGCGCACCGGCGACCCGTCACGCGAACTTCGTCCTACTGCCGGGAGCCCAGGCTGGCCAATCCGAACGGGTCATCGTTCTTCGGTCCGCGAATCCTGCCGGACAGGTCGAGGCGCTTCGCGCGACGATTCACGGACTGGCGCCGCACGTGCCGGTCTTCGACGCCGGCCCGGTGGACGAGCTGCTGCTGGCCGGCGTGGCGCTCGAGCGTGCCCAGCGCGTGCTGACGTTGTCGCTCGGGCTGCTCGCCCTCGGCATCGCCATGCTGGGCATCTACGGCGTGGTCGGCTACTTCGTCAGCCGCCGGACGCGCGAGTTCGGCCTGCGTCTCGCGCTCGGTGCGATGCCGTCGCAGATTCTGAAGCTGGTGGTCGACTACGCGATTCACATCATTCTGATTGGCCTACTGCCGGGCGTCCTGCTCGCGAGCCTCGGCACGCGCCTGTTCGAGCACCAGCTCTTCGGCATCATGCCGAACGGGATCACGATGTGGGTCGTGGCGCCGCTCCTGATGCTAGCCGCCGGCATTGGCGCCGGGCTGGTGCCCGCTCGCCGCGCCGCGCGCGTCGATCCGAACGTGACGCTGCGCGAGCTCTGATCGCGCCTCACCACGCGTGGTAGTAGCCGTCTCGCTCCGCGACCTCGACCGGCACGCCAAAAAGCGCCGAGAGCCGGCCGGACTCGAGGACTTGTGCCTTCGGGCCGTCCGCCGCGATCCGGCCCTTGTCGATCAGAACAAATCTCCAGCCGATCGAGAATCTCGTGAGCGTCGATTTGCCCGACCCGTTCGGGCCGAGGATCGCGACGTGCTCGCCGGCGTGAATCGCCAGGCTCAGGCGGTCCAGGGCGAGACGGTCGCCCCGATAGACGGAGACGTCGCGGTACTCGATGAGAGGCGCCGTGTGACTACGCCCTCAGTTGCCCACCCGCCTGTGGCCGCTGCCCGACGGACGGCCGCGCCGCCGGGCCGGCCGCCGCGGGCGGGATGTTCTGATTGACCCGGAACAGGTTCGTCGGATCGTAGGTGGCCTTCACCGCCGCCAGCCGCGCGTAGTTGTCTCCGTAGCTCGCCCGCAGCCGGTCGTCCGCCTCGTCGTCCATCATGAAGTTGACGTAGCCGCCACCCAGGTTGAACGGGTGCACGGCGTTCCAGTAGGCGCGGCCCCATGTTTTCAGCGCGCCCGCGTTCTTCGGATCGGAATCGATGCCCGCGATGACCATGGACCACGAGGCGTCGCGGGTGGACCAGGCCGTCGCGTCCTTCGCCACACGGCGGACGGCGCCGTCGATCGGATAGAGATGCATGAGCGAGAAGTCGCTCGGCGCCCGGCTTGCCTGGACGACATGCGTCGCAATCGCCTCGTCGGACAGCGACTTCACGAAATCACCCTTCCAGTACCACTGCAGCCCTTTCGGGAAGAAGGGATCGAAGAGGGCCTGCATGGCGGGAAACGGCATCTCGCCCATCCAGTTGAAGAGCGGCGCCGGCACGCTGCCGAGGAGCGGCGCCATCGCCTGCTCGCCCTGTTCCGACGCGCCGTTGTAGGCGCCGATGATGGCGCACGCTCGCTTGCCCCAGTGCTCCCTGGGGAACGGATCGGTCGGCGGCACCGTCTTGAGCCCCACGAAGATGCCGAGATCCTCCGAGGCCGTTGGCATGAACTCGCGATAGGCGCGCATGACCGCGTGTGCGTCACTGGCGTCCCAGAAGATCGGACCGGCGTGCACCATGCTGACCGGATGCGCCTGAAACACGAAGCTCGTCACGACGCCGAAATTGCCGCCCCCGCCGCGCAGCGCCCAGAACAGGTCGGAATGCTGGGTCGCGCTCGCCGTGACGAAGCGGCCGTCCGCCAGGACGACGTCCGCTTCGAGCAGGTTGTCGATCGTCAGCCCATGCTTGCGCGTGAGATAGCCGGTGCCGCCCCCTAGCGTCAGACCCGCGACGCCCGTCGTCGAGACGATGCCGAACGGGACCGCGAGGCCGAACGCATGCGTGGCGTGATCGACGTCCCCGGAGGTGCAGCCCGGATCGACGCGGACCGTGCGGTTGGACGGATCGACGCGGACGCTCTTCAGCATCGACAGATCGATCACGAGCCCGCCGTCGCAGCTCCCCAGGCCCGGCCCGTTGTGGCCGCCTCCTCGAACGGCCAGCAGCAGCCCTTCCTCGCGCGCGAAATTGACGGCCGCGATGATGTCCGCGACATTGGCCACGCGCGCGATGAGCGCCGGCCGCTTGTCGATCATGCCGTTGTAGAGGGCCCGCGCGGCGTCGTAGCCGGCGTCAGACGGTTGAATCAGGAGTCCGCGAAGGCCTTTCGCAAAGGCGGCGGTGGCGTCGGTGTTCATTTGAGGCCTCCCACAATCATCGGCCGGGCCGATAAGGTCTGCCGGGGAACGGTCATCCTAGCACCGGTACGGGGCGCACCCAAGCGGTCTGTCGCGCGCTGACACCTGCCTCCCCTTCGTACCTCCCCTTCGCTTGACAGCGACGGAATCTTTCCGTAGCGTCTGGCCCTTCTCGTCTTCAGGCGAATTCAGTAGAGGTGACGCGATGGCAAAAGGCGCAACCGTCGGCAAACAGAATGCAATCCTGGCGAATCAGCGCCGGATCCTCCGCAATCAGCGGCGCATCGAAGCGAACCAGAGAAAGCTCGACCGGCTGCTGAAGAACCAGCGGAAGCTCGACCGAATCCTGGCGAATCAGCGGGCGATCCTGGCCAGACTCAGATAGAACACCAGTGCAGGCGCGCCGGCGGCCACGCTATCTGGGAACGCACCCGCGCGCGTTTCACGACAAGTACAAAGAACTGAATCCCGACCGTTACGCGACGGACGTGCAGAAGGTGCTCGCCGCGGGGAAGACACCCGCGGGCACCCACATTCCCGTCATGGTGGAGGAACTGCTGCACAGCGTCCGGCCCGAGCCGGGCGATGTGGCCGTGGACTGCACACTGGGCGGCGGCGGTCACGCGCGGGCGATGCTTGAACGTCTGCAACCCGGCGGACGCCTCCTGGGACTCGACCTCGATCCGATCGAGCTGCCGCGCACGGAAGCGAGACTCCGCACGGCGGGATTCGGACCCGACGTCCTCACCGTCCAGCACGGCAACTTTGCCGGCCTCTCGCGCGTGCTGGCCACCCAGGGCCTCGCGCGCGTCGATATCGTGTTCGCCGACCTTGGCGTCTCGTCCATGCAGCTCGACAACCCGGACCGCGGCTTCGGCTACAAGTCGGTGGCGGCGTTGGACATGCGGATGAACCCCGCACGGGGGGAGCCCGCGTCGGCCCTGCTCGCGCGTGTGACCGAAACCGCCCTCGCAAGCCTGCTCGAGGAGTACGCCGATGAGCCGCACGCGGCGATCATCGCGAGACTCCTGAAGCGGCAGCCCCTGGAGACGACGCACATGACCGAGCGTGTCGTGCGGGTTGGGCTGACGGCGGCGCGACCGGCGCTGTCGAAGGCGGACGTCAAGGACTCGATCCGCCGGACGTTTCAAGCGTTGCGCATTGCCGTCAACGACGAGTTGTCCGCGCTCGAGGCCTGGCTCCGCGCCCTGCCGGACTGCCTCGCGCCAGGCGGTCGCGCGGCGGTGATCACGTTCCACTCCGGCGAGGATCGACGGGTCAAGAAGGCGTTTCAGGCCGCCCATCGCGCCGGCCTGTTCTCCGACGTGGCCCGTGCCGTCACTCGACCGTCGCGGGAAGAGATCCGCGCGAATCGGCGCGCCTCGTCCGCGAAGCTGCGCTGGGCCGTCCGGTCCGTGACCTGAGGACCGCCGGAAAGATCCAGCCTGGCGGGCCCGTCTTTCGTGCTTGACTCCCATAATGACATTAGGGGACACTGCCCTAAGGTGGTCATGGGAGAAGAGACGGGCAAGGCCGCCGACTTGCTGCAGGGCACGCTGGAACTGCTGATTCTCCGGACCCTCGCGACCGGCGAAAAACACGGCTATGAGATTGCCGAGTGGATTCACGCGTCCTCGGCCGATGCCCTGTCCGTGGAGGAGGGGGCTCTCTACCCGGCGCTCCATCGGCTCGAGCTGCGCGGCCTGTTGAGTTCGGTCTGGGACGTGTCGAACAACAACCGCCGGGCGAAGTACTACCGGCTCACGGCGGCCGGCCGGAAGCGGCTGAAGGACACCACGGAAGCGTGGCGTCGCACCAGCACCGCCATCAACCGCGTCCTGGACGCAACCTGATCGGGGGCACACTGTGGGCGAGCGGTTGAGCATGGTCAGTCGTCGCGTGCGGGCGCTCTTCCAGCGCCGCCAACTGGAACAGGACCTCACGGACGAAGTCGCGTTTCACCTGGCCTTGCGCGAGGAGCAACTGCGCGCGGCCGGTGTGGCCGACGCCCGGCGCGGAGCCCGACGACAGTTCGGCAGCGTCACGCGCGTGCGTGAAGATCTCCGAAACACCTGGGCGCTGGCTCCGCGTGCCGGCGCCCTCGTTCGCGACGTCCGGTACGCAGCGCGCTCCCTCCGACGCCACCCGGGGTTCACCTCGGTAGTCGTCCTGGCGCTTGGCCTGGGCATTGGTGCGAACACGGCAGCGTTCAGCGTCATCAATGGCGTGCTGCTCGAACCCCTGCCCTATCCGCGAACCGGCGAACTGGTCAGCATCGTCCACAATGCGCCTGGCGCGCCCGCCATCGGTCAGGGAATGGGCATGAGCGACTTGCCCGAGTCGGCCTCGATGTTCTTCACCTATGCCGACGGAAACCGGGCGTTTTCGAGCATCGGGCTGTGGCAGGCGTCGTTCGTGAGCGTGACCGACGTCGCGGAACCGGAGCAGGTGCGGTCGGTGTCCGTGTCCCAGGGTACGCTCGAAACGATCGGCGTCCAACCGGTTCTGGGACGCTGGTTTTCCGGAGACGACCAGACTCCGGGCACCGCCGAAACCGTGATGCTGAGTTACGAGTACTGGCAGCGGCGCTTCGGGGGAGATGAGTCCGTGCTTGGTCGCCGGCTCACCATCCAGTCGGTCCCCCGCGAAATCATCGGCGTGATGCCGCGAGGGTTCAGGCTCGTGAGCGCCGCCCCCGACGTGATTGTGCCGTTCCGGTTCGATCGCACCCAACTGTTTCTGTTCCCGTTCAACTTCCAGACCCTGGCGCGGCTCAGGCCGGGCGTGACGCCGGCGGACGCGAACGCGGATCTCGCACGACTCGTTCCGGTCTGGCTGAATGGCTGGCCCATCCCTCCCGGCTTCGGGTTGTCGTCGAAAGACTTCGAGAACTGGGGCATCACACCGTCGGTGCGGCCGCTGAGAGACGAAGTCGTCGGCAATGTCGGCAACGTCCTCTGGGTCGTGATGGGCACGCTCGGCGTCGCCCTCCTGATCGCCTGCGCCAACGTGGCGAACCTTTCTCTGATTCGGGCGGAGGGACGGCAGCGGGAGCTGGCACTTCGGGCCGCGCTCGGCGCGGGATCCTGGCGAATCGTCCGCCTGGTGCTGGTCGAGAGCATGCTGCTGGGACTGGCCGGAGGCGCGCTCGGCGTCGGGCTCGCGTATGGCGGTCTCGGCGTCCTTCTCGCGATGGGGCCCGCGTATCTACCGCGGCTGCACGAGATCGCCATCGACGTGCGGACGCTGGCCTTCACGCTTGTGGTCTCCCTGCTCTCGGGTTTCCTGTTCGGACTCCTCCCGGCCGTGAAATCGCTCCGGGCGTCGGGGCTGACCGCGCTCGGCGGCGGCGGACGAACGCAGAGCCAGAGCCGCGAGCGTCGGCGGACGCACCAGACGCTGGTGGTGGCCCAGGTCGCGCTCGCGCTCGTGCTGCTCGTGGCGTCGGGCTTGATGATTCGCACCTTCGGCGCGCTGCGCTCCGTCGATCCGGGATTCACCGGCGCCAGCGAGCTCCAGACGATGCGAATCACCATTCCCTTCCGGTCGATCAACGAACCCGAACGGGCGACCCGGCTGCAGCACGACATCGCGGAGAGGCTGGCGGCCATCCCGGGCGTGAGGTCGGTCGCCTTCTCGAGTGCGATGCCGATAGAGGGCTTGCCCCCCAACATCTCGCCCCTCCTCGTCGAGCAGCCAGCACCGGGGTCCGCCGCGGCCCCGGGCCAGATGTTCAAGTTCGTCTCACCGGACTACTTTCAGACGCTCGGCACACCGGTGATCGCCGGCCGGGAGTTCACGTGGACGGATCTCTACGAACTGCGGCCCGTGGGCATCGTGTCGGAGAGCCTGGCGCGCCAGCTCTGGGGAGCGCCCGCGGAGGCGCTCGGCAAGCACATCCGGTCGGTACCCACGAAACCCTGGCGGGAGGTGGTCGGCGTCGTGGCCGACGTGCGCGAACTGGGACCCCACGAAGCGGCGCCCACCCTCGCGTACTGGCCCACGCTGATGGACAGCCTGTATGAACCCGGGACGACGGCGACGCGGGCGGTGACGTTCACCCTCCGCAGCGCGCAGGCCGGGTCCGAGACGCTGCTGTCGCAGGTCAGGCAGGTGGTGGGGTCCGTCAGCTCGTCCCTCCCAGTGGCGTCCACGCGGACGCTGCAGGATATTTATGACCAGTCGATGGCGCGCACGTCCTTCACGCTGGTGATGCTCACCATCGCGGGCGCGATGGCGCTGGTGCTCGGCGTCGTCGGCCTCTACGGCGCCATCTCGTATGCGGCGACCGAACGGCGGCGCGAGATCGGGATTCGGCTGGCACTTGGGGCGCAGCCGTTCGAGATCAGGCGCACCTTCCTCAGGCAGGGGCTCACTCTCGCTGGCATCGGGGGCCTCATCGGCGTGGGCGCCGCGATCGGACTGACGCGGGTGATGGACACGCTGCTGTTCGAGGTGAGTGCCGTCGATCCGCTGACGTACCTCGGCGTCGCGCTCGTCCTCACTGGAGCGGCTACCCTCGCGAGCTATGTCCCGGCGTGGCGGGCCTCGCGACAGTCACCGGTTGACGTGCTCAGCGCGGAGTGAAGGGGGGCGCGCGCGGCGTTATCCGCGTCAGCACCACGGCGGCATCTTATCCACCGGATACGGTTTCAACAGGGCGGAATCGAACCGTCGCGCGAGCCACCGTCCCGAGGACATCAGTCACGCACCGAACCACGGGTGTCCGGCAGGACGGGCATGTTCTGCACCGAGCCGGGGCGCCCGCCATCGAGGTCAGCGGCAATGAGCCAGCGACCGTCCGGCGCTCTGCGAAGCGTCAGGATGAACAGTCCCCGGTCAGGCGCAGAGGGCTCGCTGCCGTAGCCGTAAGCACCGACGATGTACCCGACCCGCTCATCGACGGCGTAGGCCACGGCCCGCAGCCGAAGATCACTGGAGGTGCCCCCGAGGGCCTCGCGTAGCGCTGCCTGCCCGCGAACCCACCCGCCGCGCCTCGCGACGAGACCATCGTCGGTGAACAACGCTGCCAGCGCCTCCGATCTTCCCCCCTTCCAGTGCTGCTCGTAGTCGCGGAGCACTCGGCCGAGTTGGGGTGGCAGGTCCACTGTGGACAGCGGTGCCGGCGCCGGGCGCTGAGACGGATGAGGACCCAGCTTTCGAAAGACCTGCCTGACGCGTCGTTCGCCGCGCTCGTTCGTGACGATTCGCTCGAATACGAGACGCTGACCCGCATCGGACAACGACAGCCGGTCCCGAGCCTGAAAGCCACCATGCGGCGCGCTCGCCTGCTGTGACATCGCGAGCACGTCACCTTCCCAGACAGCCGACATGCGTCGGACTTCCTGGAGCGACGGCAGCTCGTTGACGCACTCCCGCCCGTCCGTCGTGCACCGGAACGCGTACTCGTGCGACCCGTGAGCGTCACGGACGTTGACAACGACAGATACGTCCGGCTCGCGATGGTTGACGAGCCAGGTGATCCGGGGGCTGTCGGCCGCGCCGCCGCCGCCAATCATCCGACTCTCGCCGGGATCGAGTCTCCAGACCCCGCTGAGGTCGGGACGCCGTTGAGCGGCGAGCACTGCGACATCACCGACTCCGTGGCAGGCGACCGCGAACACGACGACACTGCCCAGGAATGACTGCATGGCGACGCCCCCAAGAATGCCGGACCCTCACGGCTACCCTACTCCGGTCGCGGAAGTCCGCCATCACCCAAGTTTTTCGCCGCACGGCAGAAATTGTGGTGGCCTACCACCTCGCGAAGGTCCCGTCAGACGGCGGCGATCCCCTTCCCTTCCACGCACCGATAGGCGCCGGCCGTGACGACCGTGAACTCCTCGGTGCGGCCGTTCGGCCAGTCGATGACGACACGGTCGACACGATCGCGGCGGCCGACGCCGAAAGTCAGCGGCAGCTCGGACTGGGACAGATAGCTGGACCCGCTCTTGACCATCCGCGACTGCATCGTGCCGCCGTGGAACACGCGCACGCGCGCGCCGATGGCGTCGCGGTTCGACTGCGTGCCCACCAGCGTCAGCCGGACGCTTCGGTGTCCGGCCGTCTGATCGCTGCGAAACAGCACGGCCGGCCCGTTGTTCGTCGTCATCAGCAGGTCGACGTCGCCATCGCCGTCGAAGTCGCCGTACGCGAGACCGCGCCCGATGCGCGGCCGCGCGAAGTCCGGCCCCACGGCCGCGGCGGCCTCGCGAAACACGCCGGCGCCGTTGTTCAGGAACAACAGCGGCGGCTGCGCGTGCCCGACGTTGCCGCGGGTCGCGCGCACCACGTCATCGATGTGCCCGTTGGCGACGACAAGGTCGAGCGCCCCATCGAGATCGAAGTCCGCGAAGACGCAGCCGAAGCCCAGGCGGTTGCGCGACGGCTCCCCGATGCCGGCGCGACTCGCGACGTCCTCGTAGAGGCCGGGCCCCTGGGGCCGGTACAGCCCGACCATCTCGTTGTCGAAGTTCGTGACCGCGAGGCTCATCTGCCCGGAGCCGTCGATGTCGCCGGCGTCCACGCCCATGCCCGCGCGCGAGCGTCCTTCGGGGCTGAACGCCACGCCGGCCCGCACGGCGACCTCACGGAACGTGCCGTTCCGCTGGTTGTGGTAGAGCTTGTTCGGCTGCGTGTCGTTGGCCACGAACAGATCCGGCCACCCGTCACCGTCGCCGTCGAGCATCGCCACGCCCAGCGACTTGGAGCTGGAATCGAAAATGCCGCTCGACGCCGTCACGTCTTCGAACGTGCCGTTGCCGCGATTGCGGAAGAGCCAGCAGGTGTCGCCGCGGTACGCCTCCGGCGTGCAGTAGGACTTCTGACGGCCGTCGGCGCTGCAGAACACGTCGTGCTCGGCGGACCACTTCACATAGTTGCAGACGAACAGATCGAGCCGTCCATCGCGGTCGATGTCCACCCAGAGCGCCGACGTGCTGAAGGCCTGCCGGCCCGCCAGTCCGGCCTGGCGCGTGGCGTCCACGAAGGCGCCCTTGCCGGTGTTCCGGAACAGGCGGCTCTGGCCGACGCAGGTGATGTAGAGATCGGGAAAGCCGTCATTGTCGAAGTCGCCCACGGCCACGCCCATGCCGTACAGCTCGACGTCGAGCCCGGCGCTGCGCGTCACGTCGGTGAACGTGCCGTTGCGGTTGTTGCGGTAGAGTCGCAGCGTCGAACGCGGCCCCGTGCGGCCCGGCCACGCCATGCCGTTCACGAGCAGGAGGTCCTGCCAGCCGTCCCCGTCGTAGTCCAGGAACGCACAGCCCGATCCCATCGTCTCGGGCAGCAGCTTGTCGCCGTGGGCGCCGTTGACGTGACGGAAGTCGATGCCGGCGGCCGCCGTGACGTCCACGAGCCGCAGAGCCGGCGGTGCCTGCGCGCCGAGCCCGGCGCCGGCCGCGGCGATCAGCCCGCCGCCCGTGCTGTGCAGGAACTCCCGGCGATTCACAACGGTCCCACCAATCCGTGGCGAATGGCGTAGACGACGAGCTCGGCTGTCTTGTGGACGCCGAGCCGGCTCATGATGTTCGCGCGATGGACGCTGACCGTATTCACGCTGAGGTCGAGCTTCCCAGCAATCGCGCGATTGGAGTGCCCCTGGCAGATGAGATGCAGCACTTCCAGCTCGCGCGGACTGAGGCCGTGATGACGCTCGCCGCGGAGGCCGGCGGCGGGATTGACCGACGGATCGAGCACCGTCTCGCCGGCGGCCACGCGCTTGACCGCGGACGCGAGGTCAAGGTCCAGCGCGGTCTTGAGGATGTAGCCGCGCGCCCCGGCCGCCATCGCCTGCGACACGAGCGTCGCCTCGGCGTGCATGCTGAGCATGAGGACGGCCGTGTCGGGCCGGCGCTCGAGGATCCGTCGCGTCGCGACCAGACCACTCGTGCCCGGCATCGCCGCGTCCATCACGATCACCGCGGGCTGCAGCTCGCCGGCCATCCGGACGGCTTCCTCGCCATCGCTGGCTTCGCCGACCACGGTCAGATCGGGGTCGTCCTCGAGAATGCGGCGGAAGCCCCGGCGCACCAGGTGGTGATCGTCGGCGAGGAGGACGGTAATCCTATTCGGCATCGCCTTCCGCATCCTCGAGCGGCGCCCGCAGGCGGATGAGCGTCCCGCCGGCGGGTGGCCGCGTGAAGTCGATCGTGCCACCGACGAGCGCGGCGCGTTCGCGCATGGCCACCAAGCCGAGGCCGCGTCCGGTGCCTCGGTCGGCGAGACCGCGGCCGGCGTCCTCGACGTCGAGTTCGAGGGCGCCGGGCAGAAACCGGAGCCGCACGCGCACCCGGTCGGTGCCCGCATGTCGGGCCACGTTGCTCAGCGCCTCCTGCAGCACACGATAAACGTGAATGGCCGTCGTCGCTCCCACCAGCGCCGGCGTGCCCTCGCGCGCGTAGTCGACCGTGAGCCCGAGCTGCTTCTCGACGGTGGGCAGATACCAGTCGAGCGTGCTCTCGAGACCCAGCTCCTCGAGGATCGACGGGTGCAGCGTCTGCGACAGGCTCCGCAGGCTGTTGAGCGAGGCCTGCGCGATTTCCCGGACCTCGCGCAGGTCCGACCGGAGCGGCGACCCCTCGGCCGTCTGCTTCTCGGCGCGGCCCAGCATCGATCCCATCGCCGTCAACACCTGCCCGAACTCGTCGTGCAGCTCGCGCGAAAGGTGGCGCAGCGTCGCCTCGCGTGCGGCGATGAGCTGATGGGCCAGCTCGCGCCGGCTCCCGGAGAGCGCCGCCAGCTCCGCGAAGAGCCGGCGGTTGGATCGAATCAGATAGAGCCCGGTAGCGGCAATGACCACGAGCGTGGCGGTCAGGAACAGGTAGACCTGCCGCTGGACCTGGTCGTAGACGTCCTGCACCAGCCGCGCGGCCTCCTCCTCGCGCTCGTTGTTCTCCACGAGCAGGCGCGACACGGCCGTGCTCAGCGCCGCCTGCCGGGCCTGCAGCGACAGGCGGACCTGCACGCGCGCGTCGGACTCCTGCCCGCTTGCGGCGAGCGCGAGCGTGCGACCGACGGCGTCCCAGAACTGCACGAGGGAGTCGCTCAGGTGCCGCTGGTCGTCGGTCGGCCGGCCGGCGCTCGAGAGCGTCGCTTCGCGGCGCAAGGCGTCCTCCAGATCGCCGCGGATCCGCTGGAACTGCGCCGCCCACGCCGTGAGCGGATAGGGGTACTCGTTGTCGAGGATGTCGCGCAGGGCCAGGCCGAGGCCGTTGAGGCTGTTCTGGATGCGCAGCAGTTGCAGCGAGTGCTGCCGGTTGCGATCGACCAGGTCGCTCTGCAGCGTGCGGAGGCTGCCGATCTGGCGGGTGATGTAGTAGGAGTAGGCCACCACGGCCGCCAGGGTCAGGACCAGACCGAGCAGCAGTCCCACCGTGGGCGATGAAATGACGTCGGGTGTCAGTCTGAAATGACGCCCCACGTCCTTCCTCATCGGACGCGGTCGAGGATCCGGCCCCATCGGATGCCGCCGGCGAGGTTGGCGACCGAGGCTCCCTCCTCAATGGAGAAGTAGATGAACAGGGCGCGGCCTTTGACGTAGGACACCGGCAGGAACCCCCAGTAGCGGCTGTCCTGCGAGTTGTCGCGGTTGTCGCCCATCACGAAGAGCTGCCGATCGGGCACGGTCACGGGGCCGTACTCCTCGCGCACGTCGCCCGGACGGTCGGGCCGGCCCACCGACGGCGGCTCGAGATAGTAGGCGTGCGGATCCTCGACGGGCTGACCGTTGATGAGCACCCGTTTGTTCCGGAGTTCCACGCGGTCGCCGGGCAGGCCGATGACCCGCTTGATGAAGTCGCGCTCGGGGTCCTCGGGGTACTTGAACACGATCACCTCGCCTCGGCGGACGTCGCGATGCGGCAACAGCACACGCTCGAGGACACTGGCCGCCGGCGCGAACTCCATCTTGTTGACGATGAGGTGGTCGCCAATCAGCAGGTTCGGCTCCATCGACCCCGACGGAATCTTGAAGGCCTGGAACACCCACGTTCGCACGAACAGCGCGAGGATCACGGCAATCAGGAACGACTCGAGGTATTCGCGGGCCACAGACTTCTTCATTCGTCCTGCCCCACCTTGAGCACCGCGAGAAACGCTTCCTGCGGAATCTCGACACGACCGACGCGCTTCATGCGCTTCTTGCCTTCCTTCTGCTTCTCGAGCAGCTTGCGCTTCCGGGTGATGTCGCCGCCGTAGCACTTGGCGAGCACGTTCTTGCGCATGGCGCGGACGCTCTCGCGGGCGATGATGCGGTTGCCGATGGCCGCCTGAATCGCGACCTCGAACATCTGGCGCGGGATCAGCTCGCGCATCTTCGCCGCGAGCGCCCGGCCGCGTGCATACGCGTTGTCCTCGTGGACGATGATCGACAGGGCGTCCACGGGCTCGCCGTTGACGAGGATGTCCAGCTTGACCAGCGCCGATTCCCGGAACCCCGTCACGTGGTAGTCGAGCGAGGCATAGCCGCGCGACAGGGTCTTCAGCCGGTCGTAGAAGTCCAGCACCACCTCGTTGAAGGGCAAATCATACGTGACCAGCACCCGGCTCTGCGCCAGATACTCCATGCCCTTCTGCGTGCCGCGCTTCTCCTGGCACAGCTCGAGGATGCCGCCCACGTACTCGACGGGCGTCAGGATCGTGGCCGTGATGATGGGCTCCTCGATCAATGTGATTCGGCCGGTGTCGGGCAGCTTGGCCGGACTGTCGATCTCGAGCACCGCGCCGTCGGTGGTGGTGACCCGGTAGAGGACGCCGGGCGCGGTCGTGATCAGCTCCTGATTGAACTCGCGCTCCAGCCGCTCCTGCACGATTTCCATGTGCAGCAGGCCCAGGAAACCGCACCGGAAGCCGAAGCCCAGCGCCGCCGACGTCTCGGGCTCGAAGAAGAACGACGCGTCGTTCAGCCGCAGCTTCTCGAGCGCCTCGCGGAGCTCGGCGTACTGCGAGCCTTCCACCGGATACAGCCCGGCAAAGACCATCGGCTTCAGCTCCTTGAAACCGGGAAACGGCGTGAGGGTGGGCCGCGCGATCTCGGTAATCGTGTCGCCGATCTTCGCGTCGGCCACGTTCTTGATGTTGGCGACCATGAAGCCGGCCTCGCCGACGCCCAGTTCCTGCACCGGCACCGGCTTGGGCGAAAAGACGCCGAGCTGCTCGATCTGGTAGTCCTGCCCGGTCACCATCAGGCGGATCTTCTGCCCGGGCCGCATCACGCCGTCGATGACACGCGTCAGAATCACCACGCCGCGGTACGGGTCGTACCAGGAATCGAAGATCAGCGCCTTCAGCGGCGCGTCGGGATCGCCCGTCGGCGGTGGCAGCCGCGTGACGATAGCCTCGAGAATCTCCGAGACGCCGATGCCTTCCTTGGCGCTCGCGAGGATGGCGCCGCTCGCGTCGAGCCCGATGACGTCCTGGATCTGCCGGCGGGCCTCCTCCGGCTGCGCGCCAGGCAGGTCGATCTTGTTGATGACCGGAATGATCTCGAGGTCGTTCTCGACGGCGAGGTACGCATTGGCGAGCGTCTGCGCCTCGACGCCCTGGGAGGCGTCGACGAGCAGCACCGCGCCCTCGCACGCCGCGAGCGACCGGGTCACTTCATAGGAAAAGTCGACGTGCCCGGGCGTGTCGATGAGGTTCAGCACGTAGTCGTGGCCGTCGGCCGCCCGGTAGTTCAGGCGGACGGCGTGCGCCTTGATCGTGATGCCGCGCTCGCGCTCGAGGTCCATGCTGTCGAGCACCTGCGCTTCCATCTCGCGCGCCTGCAGCGCCCCGGTGATCTCGAGAAACCGGTCGGCCAGCGTCGACTTGCCGTGGTCGATGTGCGCGATGATCGAGAAATTACGGATGCGCTGCGGATCCATGGACGGGAGCTATCGTACGACAGGACGGGGAAAGGGCGCTTGCGGGACCGGTGTATCGAGGATCTTCGATCGAATCATTGAGGATTGAATGATGATTGATGATTCGTCGATCGATGATTGATCGGGCACCGAGACGCGGCCAGCGGCTCGGAAATCATCAATTCGTCAATCGGCAATCCTCAATCAATCCTCAATCGCAGATCCACAAATCATCAGTACGGGCCACGTCAGGAGTCGCCGAGCGGCCGCAGCGTCTGTGGATAGGCCGGCCCGATGTACTCCGTCCGCGGCCGGATGAGCCGATTGTTCGCGTACTGCTCGAGCACGTGCGCCGTCCAGCCGGAGACCCGGCTGACCGCGAAGATCGGCGTGTAGAGGTCGATCGGAATGCCGAGCGCGTAGAACACCGACGCGGAGTAGAAGTCCACGTTGGCGTTCAGCTTCTTCTCGGCCCGGACCACGGCCTCGATGCGCTCGGACATCTGGTACCACTGCGGCTCGCCACGCTGCTCGCCGAGCAGCTTCGAGAAGCGGCGGAGGTGCGTGGCGCGCGGATCCTCGGTCCGGTACACGCGATGGCCGAAGCCGGCGATCTTTTCCTTGCGGGCGAGCTTCGCACGCACGTGCGCCTCGGCGCGATCGGGCCCGGCGTCGCGGCCGATGTCGAGGAGCATGCGCATCACGTCGGCGTTCGCGCCGCCGTGGAGCGGCCCCTTGAGCGTGCCGATGGCCGCCACGATCGCGGAGTGCAGATCCGTCAAGGTCGCGGCGGCCACGCGCGCCGCGAACGTGGAGGCGTTGAGCTCGTGATCGGCGTGCAGCACGAGCGAGACGTCGAACGCCCGGGCCGCCAGCGGTGAGGGCCGCTGACCCGTCAGCATGTAGAGGAAGTTCGCGGCGTGTCCCAGCGCCGGATCGGGTTCGATCGGACCGCCGCCCGCGGCAAGCCGCCCCCAGATCGCGACGATGGACGCCATCGCGCCCGTCAGGCGGACGGCCTTGCGGTAGCTCGCCCGTGGCGACGAATCGGACGCGTCGGGATCGTAGTGCGCGTGCATGGACGTCAGCGTCCGGAGCGCGTCCATGCCGTCCACACGGGGGAGCGATTTCATCGCGCGGCGCATCGGCTCGGAGAGCGGCCGCGCGGACCCCAGCTGCGTCTGCAGATCCCCCAGCTCGGCGCGCGACGGCAGCCGGCCGTGCCACAACAGGTGACAGACCTGCTCGAACGACACCCCGCGCTCCGCGTCCGCGAGATCGTGAATGTCGTACCCCTGGTAGGCCAGCACGCCCCGATCGCCGTCGAGGTAGCAGATGGCGGACTCGCCGGCGACGACGTCTTCGAGGCCGGCTTTAGGTGATGCAGGAGTGGACATGAGCGATCTGGACAGGAGTCTATCCCATTGGGAAAGTTTGAA
>CAZFAT010000001.1:0-4173 GCA_964517075.1 uncultured Solibacteraceae bacterium | reverse complement strand
CCCGACGTCATTTTCTCGAACATGCGAGAATTCGTTCCCCATGGCCCAGCCCCGTACCTACAAGTTCTGCTTCGGTCCCTGGAACCTCAGCGAGGGCCAGGACCCCTACGGCCCGCCGACGCGCGCGCGCCAGCCGTTCGACTGGAAACTCGCGCAGCTCAAGCGCCACGGCTTCGACGCCATGATGTTTCACGACGACGACGTCGTGCCCGACGTCGACCGGAAGTCGCTTCCGCAGGTCGAGCGGGAGACCAAAGCGCTCGGCCGTCGCCTGCAGTCGGAGGGCGTCGTCGCCGAGATGGTGGCCCCCCGGCTCTGGTTCGCGCCCCAGACAGTCGATGGCGCCTATACGAGCAACGACCCCAGGCACCGCCGGTACGCGATCGACCGCTCGAAGCGGACGATCGACATTGCCAACATCCTGGGTACCGACCTGATCGTCCTCTGGCTCGCGCGAGAGGGGACCTACATCCGCGACGCGAAGAACGGGCGCCGCAGCATCGATCTGCTGGTCGAGGCGTTCGACGCGATGCTGGCGCACGATCCGCGCATCCGTCTGGCGATCGAGCCCAAGCCCAACGAGCCGATGGACCAGGCGTATCTGCCGACCATTGGCCACGCCCTCGCAGTGGCCCAGCTCACCCGCGATCCGGCGCGCGTGGGCTGCCTGATCGAGTCCGCGCATGCGATCCTGGCGGGACTCGATCCGGCCGACGAGATCGACTTCGCCTCTGCGTTCGGGAAGCTGTGGTCGCTGCATCTGAACGACCAGAACGGCCTCAAGTTCGACCAGGATCGGCCGTTCGGATCCACGCACCTGCGGGGCGCGTTCGAACAGGTGCGCGCGCTCGAACGGAACAAGTACGGTTCGCGAGGCGAGTACGTCTGCTTCGACGTCCATCCCTTCCGCACGACGCGGGAAGCGCAGTGGATGGACCATCTGGTGAACTCGCGGCGCACGTTCCTCCGGCTCGTGGAGAAGGCGCGGACGTTCGACGAGGGGCGCGCGCGGCAACTCGCGGAGAAACAGGAATACCAGGCGCTGGATCAGATGGTGACCGAGCATCTGCTCGGTCCGGAGGCTGTGCCGGTCAGTCGGGCGCGGAAGCCGGCGCCTCGCAGGTGAGCGCGCCCTCGGTGGCTGCGGCGCTGAACGCCAGCGAGTCCAGGGCGGCATACAGCCCGTCGAACTCCGAATAGACGCCCGCGCAGGCGGCGGTCAGCCGCACCTCGCGCGGGTGTCCGCCACGCTCGGGCAGCGACCACCGGAACGTACGAATCACGTCGCCCACGACCGGCGTACACGGCGAGGGGTTGCGCGCGATCCGCGCCTCCGCCGTGCGCACCGCGTCGAGCAGCGCCACGTGCCGGGCGGCCGCCACGAATCCGCGACACTCGAGGTGCCCGGGACGATTGCGGGGCCTCATGACGAACGTGTCCTGCTCGCCGTCCACCTCGATCTCGAGGAACGACGACCCGTCATCGGACCGGTGACTGACCGCGGCCGCCGAGAAGGGCGCCCGTCGCGTGGTGGTGTCGGTTCTCGTGTGCACCGCGCGGGCCTGCCGGCCGCGGTGGATCTGCCCGGCCAGTACGCCGCCGGCGCCCACCGACGCCGCCAGCGCGACGAGAAAGAGCGACCGCACCGCTGACGCGGACAGCCGCCACGCCGCGACCAATCCCACAAGGGCCCCGGCGGCCAGCCCGACCGCGGCCGCGGTCAGCACCGACGTCGGTCCGGCCACGCCACTGCCGGCCGGCACTGTCGCGGCGCGCCAGGCGAGTCCGCCCACGCCGCCGACCCAGGCCAGACAGAATGGGAGCAATACGCGTCGAATGGTCGGGGGGGACTGGGAACCGGCCATGACGCGACGAGTCTATCCGACCAGCGCGCGGGTCGGCGGGCCCGGCAGGCGCGCGCAAACGTGACAGTACTGTTGCGGGTGAACCATAATCCTCGGGCCTGTTCTGTTGATGGAGGAGTCGCGCATGATTCGATCGTGGCCGCTCGGATGGCTGGCGGCCTTTTTCGTGAGCGCCAGCCTGACACCGGCGCTCGTCGCGGCTCAAACCCTCATCGTCCGGCAAGCCCCACCTGACGGCGTGGTCGAAGTCGCGTTCGGATCGGACGTCGTGGGCTCGGCGACGGCGGATTCGCTGGGCGACGCCACGGTGACCCTGAAGACCTTTCCACGCCAGCCAGCCGTCGAGATGTCAACCCAGGTCTTCCTTGACGTCTGCGGCACCCGCCGACGCGTGATCCTGGTCGAACGGAGCTTTCAGCCGCCCGCCGTACCGGACGATTGCATCAGACGCGCCGTGGCCGGCTTTTTCGTCCTTCGTCCGGTCTCGACGCTGGTGATCGAGGTCGGCGAGGTGACGCCGATCGTCCGGATCCGTCAGGGGCCGGCGCCGGAGGCCTGGCTGCGGCATGGTCCGCCACCGCCACCCTCGCTGTTCACCGCCGCCCCGGGGCTCGAGTTCTTTGGCGGTGCCAACTTCGTGACGTTCCGCGAGGCCGTCGGCCGATCGTGCGGCACCCTGCAAGGGTGTTCTGGCAAGGACTTCACGCCGGCCTATGGCGTTGGCGCCGCCTACTGGCTCAGCCCGTACTTCGGCGCGCACGCCAGCTACCTGCGGGCCGGGACGGTGAAGGTGTCGGGTGCGGGCACCGGCTACGTGTTCGACACCACCATCGATGTCGAGGCCCTGACCGTCTCCGGCATTGCGGGCGCGCCCATCGGCCGATCCCGGCTGTACGCCTTCTTCGGGGCGAACCGTCACCGCGCCGCGTTCGTGACGACGGAAACCACCGAAGACGCGGCGGTCGTGGAAAACGGCGTCCCGCGGACGATCCCCGGTGGCACGGAGGTCTTCGTCCTCAACACCGCGGGCTGGGGCTGGCAGTTCGGCGGTGGCTTCGATGTGTGGGTGAGGCCGACGCTGGCGTTCTTCGGCGAAGCGGGATCCGGGCCGATCAAGGGTTCCAATCAGGATGCCCCCGAAGGCGAGACGGACGACCACATCACGTTCCTGCTGGTCGGCGCGCGCGTGAGGCTCAGCGCGTTCGGCCGCTGACGGGCGCGCTACTGGTCGATCGACACCAGTTCAATCTCGAACACCAGGGTCGTCCATGGCGGAATCGGCCCGGTCCGGAACCCGCCATAGCCGACTGACGGAGGCACGACGAGCCGGCGCAGGCCCCCCGGCTGCATGCCCGGGAGCCCCTGGTTCCACGCGAAGATCACGCCGCTCGACCCGACGGTGAGCTGAAGCGGCTCGCCGCTTCGCGACGTCTCGAACGCGGCGCCCTTCTCCTCGGGCTGCCCGTCCTCGTAGAACCAGGCGGTGTAGTGCACCGTGACGAGGTCGCCGTTGACGACGGCCTCACCGGTGCCGAGCTGCAGGTCCGTCTGGCTGAACGGCGCAAACCGCGTGGGTCCCGCCGGTGAGTTGACACACGCGGTCAGGCCGCCAAGTACGGCCACCAGCGCGCCAAGCGCGCACACGTTCCGAACACATCCCGCCGCCGACATGAACCCTCCAGCCGTGCCGTCGCTGATTGTGCCATCAAACGGCGTGCTTGACGACCGGCGCCGGCTCGGCCATCCTCCGCGTGCGGCCCGCCGGGTGCCACGCACGGGGCGTGGACCTGGCCACCGCACAGGCACCCGCCTCCGTGTCGCCGGGTGCGAGGAGGCCGTCATGGTGCTCAAGCGAATCGGCGTGCTGTCGATGGCGAAGATTGCCGGGGTTCTCTACGCCGCGATCGGTCTGATCGTGGGACTCGGCATCGCCGTCATTTCGTCGGTGGCCGGCATGGCCGGGGCGCACATGAACCCCGACATGCCGGGTTGGGCGGGCCCATTGTTCGGCGTCGGGGCCATCGTCTTGCTGCCGATTCTCTACGGCATGCTGGGATTCATCGGCGGCGCCATCGGCGCTGCCATCTACAACGTCTTCAGCGGCATCGTCGGCGGTCTCGAATTGGAGCTCGAAGCGCCTGCGGGGCGGCCGGCGGTGTAGGGTTTGTCTAGGCCCACCGTCCCTTGTACAGATGCTCGCCGGGGAGGCGGAGTGTGCCGTCGGGGCGCTGGAAGTGCAGATGCTCGGCCCACCAGTCCTTGCCCTCGGCCTGGATGTACACCACGCGGCCGGTCCGTGGATGCACGG